>DYTB01000049.1 GCA_020726185.1 Candidatus Odyssella sp.
AACAACCATCAAGATAACAGTAACAACACCTGTGATAAAGGAGAATTGACCCATAAATGCATTATAGTCATTTTCATTCGGGAAACGGATCTTAATTTGACCTTTCCAAACGCCTTCAACCAAATTAATCGAAACACCGTAAGATAAAACGATCATCGCGATCAATCCAAGATAAGGAGATTGCATCAAGTATTTAAAGCTTTCACCTAAGGACAACTTCGGCTTATCTTTTTTCTTTTTACCTGTGTCTACTTCAGCATCATAAAAACGCTTGTCTGTCAAAACTGAGTTATTCATCCATGAATAAATAGCGACAACACAAATCCCTGAAATAACGACAAAAGTCATCAGATAGTTCAGCGTCATTCCCCAAGGATCAACACCTTCTGGAACGCTATCACGAATGTTAGAGAAGTAGTAAACTGTGTAACCAGAGAGCATTAAGCCAAAGTTACCAATTAATCCAAACATCCCGTAAAAACGTTTTGCTTCACTTACACGAGTAATTTCGTTTGCAAACTGCCAGAATAACAAGGAAATGACAACGCTTCCCCACAATTCTGAAAGAATGTAGAATAAGCTATAGCTCCAGTTTCCAATAACAGGAATAATCCAGTATAAATATTTATATTCGCCTTGTAATGCGTGAATTGTTCCTTCTGCCATATGCAAAGAACCACGATTTGGGTAAATAAAGAGCGCAAAGGCTGCAAAAAAGAACAAAAACGGAATCAAAGCTGCATAAAATAGATTTTGACGACTCAGACTATTTGATAGTTTTGCATAAATAATCATGAATAGAATTGCCGCTGGGGTCGTTCCATACAATTTAATAAAGGCAAGGGCTTCGGCACCTGAACCAGGAGCATTCACAACGATAGAATCTTTTGTGTCACGAAGAACTGTATAATTGAATAATATACAGAACATCATGAGTCCCATAGGTAAGAATTTTTTAATTTCAAAGTTGTGAATTGGCCAAAATATCGCCCGAAGGCCTGTAAAATCTGACTTTTTCACAGCATCATTTGCTTGTGACATTTTTATTTTCCTCAGTCTTTCCAACACAAATAAGGCCAAACCCCTACATGATAGGACTTTAAACCTCATAGAGCATTCATCTTGAATGATGAATACTTATATACGGTTTTTTTGATTTTTTAGCTACTGTTTTTATCAATTAAATAAAAGTTTAATTCTGACTATTTAAAATAGACTTTTTTCTATATAAACGCCAATTTTTAATTTAACAGAATTTCCTTTATTCATCAACATGTTATCCGTCTATTAAGCCGCATCATCTTGGTTATTTGCCAAAGCTGAAATAGTTTTTGCTACCATGCGTATTTCCGAACGGACTTCATGACTCAATTGTTGACGCCCTTGAATAGATTCCTCCAATAAATGAGCCAGGTTTAAATCAACAGACGCAAGATGATCAATAAGTTTTTGAGTTGACAGTGATATGGACTTATCTGTTGATTGCGCAGCCATATACTTTAACATTTCTTGAATTTGTTCATTATTTTGCCGCATTTGGTCAAGTTGTCTTTTTTGACTGACGAGCACATCTGCAAGGTTTGTAAGCTTATCTGTAAGTTGCTGAACACTCTTGACAACATTCAAACGGTTTTCATGGTGATACTGAAGAGCTTGAACAACAGCGCTTAAATTTTCTGCCGTTTGCTCCATCATTCCTTGTGAATAAGCCATACCATTGTGAGAAAGCATCGTTGATTCTGTTTGCTGCTGACCTAAAATCAGCATTCTTTCTTCAAGCCACTGATAAAAGCGTTGACTGGCTTTTCCTACTTGTAAGTCTAAAAATCCCAACACCAAGGAAGATCCAAGACCAAACATTGAAGAACTAAAAGCTGTTCCCATTCCCTTCAAAGGTGACTGAAGCCCTGCTTTCAACCCTTCAAATGCTTCTTTAATATCATTCGCCCCCACATCAAGACCAGAAACAACACCAGCAATTGCCCCAATAGTTTGCGATAGTCCCCAAAATGTGCCAAGGAGCCCCAAAAAAATTAACAACCCAATAAGATAACGATTAAGACTTCGTAATTCGTCGAGACGTGCATCAATGCTGTTGAGGAGAGATTGTCGATTAAAAAGATTAAGATTAGCTTCTTTGCCATTGGTAAACGCGCTTAAAGACCCCAAAATAACTGGTTGAGGAACCCCTGGAAATCTATCCCGTCCTTGCTCAAAAGATAAAAACCATTTTTGTTCACGACGAAGCAAAAAAAGCTGATAAAATGTGTAACAAATGCCCGCAAAAAGAGTGCCTAAAATAACGGCATTCATAGCAATGTTTGTTTTAAAAACACTGATCAATGGATGCAAAAGCCATCCAACTAAGCCTGCCAACAATGTCAAAAAAAGCACATTTTTAACAAAATAAATGCGCATAAAATTCATTTCCTATCACCTTATCTTTTAAATGACAAAGCCATTATCTAATGCAAATTTTGAGACGAACAGCATGCCAAGAGGATCGTCAAACCATACCGTACATATAAAAACATATCCGGAGATTTGACTTCATTATTTATATAATTACAGAAAATCGCAAGGTTTGCGAAATAAATTTAAAAAACTATTAACGAATAAGAAAATAAAAAAAGAGAGCCGAAGCTCTCTTTTTGAAAAAAGATAATTCTAATAAAAAATTCTTAGAAGCTAACTTTTGTACCAAGTGCAAGAACGAATGCATCGTTACCTTGAATTTGGTTTTTTCCAGCTCTTGTAGACATTTTACTATCAAACCCAGCTAGAGAAGCCGCAGTATCAACAGCAGCTTGATTGCTACGTGCATGTACATAATCTGCTTCTACGTAGAATTTCAAACCACCAACTGGCACAACATCTGCTGTCAAAGAAGCAACGCTTGTACGTGCTCTGTTTGTTGCATCAGTTTTGCGTTCTGTTTGTTGGAAAGTTGCAGCAAACTTGTAAACGCCCATAACGTAGGCTGTTCCAAGATTCCATGCTTTACCAGAGTTTCCTTGATAAAGATTGCCAAATCCTACGTTGTCTGGGTTTTGAGCACCTGGGTTTTCAAAGAATCGAAGGTTAGGGTTATTAGCAACAATATCCCCCAAATTCTTCTCTAAACGAGATTTACCGTTATCCAACCAACCACCGGCAACTTGTACTAGGTGACCATTTTGACGACGATATCCAACAACTGCACCTAATTGATAAGCATTTGTCCGATGAGCTTTTGTACGTTTCGCAGGATTAGCAAGACCACCATCAGTAATCGCTGGATAGTAAGAATCACCAGTAATATACGCACCGTTTAAGTTAATGCCCCAGTTGTTCAATTCTTTCTTATAAGATAAACCGAATGCAAAACTGTCTAGATCATATGGATACAATTTTTTGTTGGGTAAGAAATTACGATTTCCTGACACATTTGTATTGCCATTAAGCGTTGCTTTATCCATGCCAGCATCACCACGATGAGCTGTATTAGGTGTGTAAGTAACACCGAATTGGAAATTGTAATATGTTGGTGTGTAGTAAGCAATTTTTGTTGCATAACCTGTGTCACCAATATTGTCATTTCCACGCATTACGAATGCAGGCATGTTTACAACATTATAGTAACCACCATCAAAAGTACCCATACCGCCACCAATGGAGCTAGCATCAGCAATCATTGAATCTTCTACGCCAACAACGTTACCAACTTGCACGGTACCGAATTTGCCATTGAATTCAATGAAATTTTGTTGAAACACAGGTGAGCCGGCAGAAAAGGATTGAAGACCCATTTTATAACCATACTCAATACCATTGCTCATACGGCCTTTAATAGTGAAATATAGGTCAGAAACATCATTTGACAAATGAACGTTTCTTGATTCATCAGTATTTTTGCTGTTGTGAGCATAATAAGCATTCATAACGGTATTACCGTTAATGCTTAATGTCGGCAAAGATGGTCCACTGCTTGCTACTTCAGCAAAAACTGTAGATATCATTGCGACGCTAGCTAAAAGCGCTAGATTGATTGTTCTCTTTAACATAGTGTTTATAACCCTCCATTAACACAGGACGAGAGAATTCCTTAATTAGACTAACAACTATATTAAAATACAATTCAAATGTATGGAGCAATTTTTATATAGCAAATTCAAAAATAACAGCATAGCGATGTGCTTTTGCGATCACACATGAAGGAGGGATTTATTTTCTCTTTCGCAGCAAAATTGTTTGATACAATATGGCGCTACGGCAGCAAAGAACTGGTGTTTTTTTACCTTGCTTTAGATTTATTTCATTGAAAAGGGAATTAAAAAATATTTTTTTATCAAAAAGATGCGGGGCGTTATACAGGCGTTTTTGAGAGGATTTGTTAATAATTCGTAAATAATAAACAGCATTTGCTTTGGCATCTGCTTCATTTAAAGAATTCAAAAGAATATTAGGAAAAGGTGCCATCGCTGCTTTTTTAGCAGGTACTGATTTTTCTAAGGATTTTTCAGGTGAGCTTTTATGAAACAAGTCAAATTGTTCAAAGGTTTTTATCATATGCTTGGTTTTTCGATCACAGTAATCTTTATTTATAATAAAGTGGTGCCCGCTGCCGGACTCGAACCGGCACGTCTGAAAGACGACAGATTTTAAGTCTGTTGTGTCTACCAATTCCACCAAGCAGGCACTTTTTGTACATTAATCATTTCTGTTTCATTTCGCAATCAAAAATTACATGATAAAAAAGATAAAAATAAGAATCCTGTAAAACACAGAGTTCCTGCTTGTCCAAACTTTCTGAATAGGCTAAACTGATCTAATAAATTTGGGTTATGATAAGCATAAAACGATATATTACTGCTATGTTAGAGGCTGCTATTGGTAAATTACCTTGATAAAATATCTGCTGAAAAATGCTTAATTTTTAATACACTTGTTCGTTATGGCAGCGTCTCAACAGCAGCAAAAGCATTAAATTTTCCAGTTAGTAAAGTTCACAATGAACTAAAATCAATTGAAAAAGCGATGGGAAGCCCTATTATATTGAGGGATAAACGTAAAATTTTACTTACCCCTATAGGAACACGACTTGCGGATTTTTGTCGAGTTGTTACCGAAGGCTTAAAACACCTTGATCAATCACTTGTTCCTGAAGAAGTCTTGGATCTAAATATTGCCACCAGCCATGGCTTGGCTGAATCTCTTTTGCCTGATGTCTTAACTAAATTTCACGCACTATATCCAACCGTAAAAATCAATATTTTTAGTGGCGCCGAATATCTAGACTTTACGCAACAAGATATTGATATTGTCATGGGTATGCCTATTAGCAATCGCGCAGATATTACCAAAACCTATATTGCAGATTATACCTATGCATTTTACGCATCCAAAGATTATCTAGCACGCAAAGGCACGCCACAAAGCTTTAATGACTTTGTTAACCATGACTTTATTGAATTCAGAGGCTCATCTATCCTCGAACAAAATACGAAAAATATGTCACTTAATATTGTCGCAACTTCTACGAATTATAGAGCTCTTCTTGAGTTAGCTCGACGCGGCCTTGGCATTTGTTTTTTATGTAAAGATTTTTTAAAGGCCGGTTTTTACTCAAGTGAAAATCTAGTAAATATTATACCAGAATATGAACATAAATCCATCAAAGTATGCTTTATGAGTCGTAAATTTTCCCCTAAGTCAACATCGATTAATGGATTATTAGAAATAACGCAAGAAGTTATCAGAAAGATTTTTGGGGATCAACAAGAGTAAATCAAGCTGCCTGACTATGTATCAGGCAGTGCTAACTAGGAAAAATCTATTTCATTTTTACATAATCTCTATGATAGCATTACCGCCATTGGCAACGAAATTTGCGCCCATCTGCAAACACAAAGTCTTAAAACTCGCTGCAGCCAAAGCCGCACCGGCCGTTGCATTGCCCGTCATCAACCCTTGAATCGCGAAATACATGCCACTTGCGCCGCTGCCAGCTGTAGCAATTGTGAGTACCAACGCTCCAACCATCAAAACAGGAGCTGGAATACCGGTGGTTTTGCTTTCAATAATATTCCAAGATTTCAATTCACGTTTGGCCGTTTCGTAAACGTCGTCAACAGAAACTTTCTCCCCCAACTCCGTAGAAATCAGCTTGAGCTTCGCGCCCAACGTGACGATTTTGTCAACGTCTAGCGTCGTCGCCACCATCACTTCTTGGCCGACATTTTGCTTAACACGCGTACCGCTAAAAAGCCCGCGCGACGATGATTCTGCCTTATGAATCATCATGCCCGTGGGTGGTGCCACCGTCAAACCTCTAGTTGTTTTATTGACCAGCGTTTTTGCTGATACTTGCGCGCCAACTAATTCAGCTGTTTTGCCCCTAAATTGAACGGTGTTCTTTGCTTTTAAAAGAGACGGCTGAATGACAGGTGTTTCGCGGTATTCAGTATGTCTTTTCTTTGCTCTAAAGAGCCCCCCACCGGAAGCCGTGGATTCTCTTCGTGTATTCATCGCTTGTGCAGCCACAACTTCTGATTGACCACCATCAAAAACAATGTCGGTTGCTTGCACCGCCGACCCCATCAACTTCACAGAATTGCCTGAAAAACGAGCTGTTTCACCGCTTGTTGTGACATTGGGGGCGACCGTATGCGTCATCTGGCCATTATCACCATCATACGCGCTGGTTTGCAATGCGTGTGAGCCCAGCACAATCTGACCCTCGCGTGACATCCCCGCACGCCACCGTCCCCGTGCTCATTTCTGT
>DYTB01000025.1 GCA_020726185.1 Candidatus Odyssella sp.
TGAAAACGGGAATCCATCTTTTATTAAGCAGGCCTCAATTTGGGGCCTGTTTTTTATTACATTTATCAAACCAATCATGCAGGTGATACTTCAAAATGAAAATACTTTTCTAAAAGTATCAGTAGCATTTCAGGTTTTGTTCCTTTTGAGAAAAAGTCATCCATCCCGGCGGTTGACGCATCTATCATTGATTGAGCATCAGTATCACCAGAGATAGAAAAAATAACAGGTTGCTTTATATTTTTCGCACGAATTGCCCGCGTAACTTGTAACCCATTCGTTTTTTTTTTGCCCTAGCTCCATATCCATCAAAATTAAATCATATTCATCAATATTTTTTTCTAGAGCTTTCTCTCCGTCCTCTGCTTCATCAATATTTTTTTCAAGTATTCCAATGCCACAATTTTTCATAGCATTTGCCAAGACTCTTCGTGCTGAACGGGCGTCATCAACAATAAGCACTTTCATATTTGAAGATCTAATATTTTTTCTTTCAATAATCGATGATGTTGCAGCGACAGGGGGTTCATCAAGCAAGACTGGTGCTGTAAACCAGAAAAGAGAACCACTATCTTCCCCGAAAGATATGCAACATATTTCCCCTTTAATCTCTTCTATCAATTTTTTACAAGTAGCCAAACCAGTTCCAGAACCAGTAAATACTTTTTCTTTACTGCCCCGAAATCCTTGCGTAAATAATTTTTTTAAATCATCAGATGATATCCCTACGCCGGAATCTGTGATAATAAATTGTGCGTATGAAAGTCTACTGTCTGCGCTATCAGCTATGGTTATGTGAAGCTTTACTTGGCGTGTTTTTGATTGGCTAGATGATGCATAGTGCACTGCGTTGTGTAGTAAATTAAAAAGGACTCGTCTAATTGCTAAGGCAGTGTTCTCATCCGTTACTATAAATTTTTCTAACTGTGCGCATGGTTTACAGACAAACTCAACAGCATTTTGTTTCGCATAGTATGAGCTTGAATGAATGGTGCTTTCAACAAGAGTTGAAATTTTTTTTAAAGAAAAATGAGGTGATGTGTTTTGAAAAATTTTAGGAATTAAGAAGCTTAAAAATTCAAATCCCGCAGTTTGAATATTTTCTAGTTCTATAGATGGCTGTTCGGTAAATGAATCTGTTAAAAGAGTTAAGTGATGTCTAATATCATGCAAATATGAGCGTATTGATGGGTCTATATTTGCTCCAGAAGGAAAAACCGCATTAATTGCAGAATAAAGTGTCTCTGTGCACTCGCTGCCTGTTTTATAGTCTATGGAATTAATTGCGTCCTTTAGCTTACGCAAAGCATCTTTAGTGACCCCTTGGGTTTGAGAGATAAATAATTCGTCTGAAGCTGAATCTTCAGCTGACGCTGATGCACTTAAATAAGAACTAAGAGCGATAGTAAAAAAGAACAAGATTGCACTTTTTAGAGAAATCATAATTTTTAAAATATTTAAACAAAGTTATAAACACTAACGCATTAAAACTAAAGTTACAAATTCAAAATTTTATTTGGTATTATATTCCTAAAAAATAGATGAATTTTATCTAAAGAAATCTCTTTTACAAATGCAGCCAATCTTGGAAACAAAAACAAAGTACTGATTGTTCCAGAGCATAACCCACCTATTAAGACCCCCGCTAGGGACTGGCGAATTTCTGCTCCTGGACCAGACGCTAGGCTTAAAGGGATACAACCTAGTACCATGGCAGCAGTTGTCATCATAATTGGTCTGAAGCGCTTATTAACGGATTGTTCGAATGCTATGTTCCAATCGCCAGTTTCGCTATGTGCTTTATTGGCGAATTCAACCAGCAAAATGCCATGCTTACTAATTAAGCCTATAAGGGTGATTAAACCAATTTGCGAGAAAATATTCAGGGTTTGTCCACTTAGCCAGACCCATAATAATCCACCAAATGTTGCAAATGGAACTGTAAGTAAAATTAGTACGGGGTCGAAAAAGCTTTCGAATTGAATGCAGAGTATGGCGTATATAAACACTAATGCGGTTAGAAATAGCATAATCATTCGTTCATGATTGTTGGCACTTACTGTGTCACTATCCAGCCATCCAAAGGCTTCTTGGTTTACTAACTTTCCTCTTAGCTTATCAATTACAGCATGTTTTTCTTTTTCCACGTCAGTTCCTGGGTTCGCCGTCATTTTGACCAGCATCATGCGCTTTTGGTTTAAATGTAATATTGGTTCTAAAATTTGCTCTTGGGTAATGGCAGCTACTGTGCCTAGGGAGAACAATTCTCCTTCATCATTAGGAATAAATATTCTGTTCAGGTCTTGATCCAAAGACTCTGTATGTAGATTCACAGGGTATTTTTGATTATCTTTAAAGAAACTCAGATGTTTTTTGCCACTTAGATAAATTTCAATGCTTCCTAAAATATCTTCCCGGCTGAGTTTGAACTTTTGAGCTAAATAGGGATGAATTGTACATTTTTGGGCGGTTGTATTTTGTGTTTTATCAAGATGCACTCGAGTAAATGCCTTGGTTTTTCTAATTACGCTCATTGCTTGCTCAGCTGATTCGTGTAGGTCTTTAAGAGGCGCTGAACTTATAATTCCTAGTTGAATATCTGAAGCTTGGCCGTAATTATCCATTCCGGGAATTCCAGTGGAAATACTCCAGGAGTAACAAGTGTAGGGGATGTTAGTGTCAACTGCTTTCTGGAGGTTTTTGTATAGTTGCTCACTGTGGGTGCGGCTGCCTGGTGGCATTAGTATACAACAAACTGAACAGCCCCAATTACCAATAAAACTTATGCGTTCTTTAACATCTTTAAGGTCTTTCACTTGTTCATCAAGGTCAAAAGCCATTTGTTCACGTTCATCCATGCTATTTCCTGGCATCGATGGCACCCAAAGGCCTATAACGCCTCGGTCTTCCTTAGGACCAATTCCTTTGGGGATTGCATTGATCATGGCAAACGATCCCACAATACAGCTTATAAAAATGCACCCAAAAACCCAATTGGGCCATGGGTTTATTTTTGCTTTTATCTTTGCATATGCTTCTTCAAGCCAAGCAATAACCTTTGGGGTTTTATGAACTTTATGATCTTTGATGGCGATCATGCTCATCCACGGGGTTAGCGTGATTGCGGTAATGCCCGATATAATAACAGCTGCGGAAAGACTGACAGCAAATTCTGAAAACAATTGCCCCAAAGCATCTTTTTGAAAAATGATTGGCAAATAGACGCTAGCTAAAGTTAGGGTCATCGCAATGATTACAAATGAAATTTCTTTTGTTCCTAAAAGTGCAGCTTCAAAAGTGTTCTTTATTGTGGCTTGTCGGCGATTGATATTTTCTAAAACTACTATGGCATCATCAACAACAAGCCCTGTGGCAAGCACGGCGCCCAAAAGTGTTAAGGTGTTAATTGAATAGCCAAACGCCATCAGCACAGCTAATGATCCTACCAATGATAAGGGTATAGTGATCAGTGGCACTAAACTAAGACGTGCAGAGCCCAGGAACAAGCCAACTACTATCATTACGCAAATAATAGCTTCAATCAGACTATTACGTACTTGATTAAGGCTGCTTCTAATAAATTCAGCCTGGTCGACAATTACTTTTAAAGATGTTCCTTTGGGCAGCGTCTTTTTTAAACCATTAATTTTTTCATGCAATTCATCAGACACTTCTAAGGGATTTGCTGTGCTGGTTTCTTTTATTTGAATGGCAACGCCAGGTTTGCCATTTACGTGGAAGCGAAAATCACCATTGTTTTTCTTTAATGTTACCGCACTAAAATCCCCTAACATAACTGCTGGCTTTTTTTGCAAGGGGATCATGATTTCTTTAAAGTCTTCTGGCTTATTCAATGGTTGATCAAGGCGTAGGGGGTAAATATCATAAAGCTTACCTAAGGGCTGATTTTTTAAAGCTTTTTCAATTTCTGCAAAAACAGTATTGGCGTTAATGCCAAATTGACGCATTTTTTTTCCCGAGAGAGCAATGTCCATTTGGTAGGGTGAGCCTAGCACTTCAACCTCGGCAACTCCGTCTATGCCTCTAAAAGAATGGCGTAGTATACAGTTGGTGTAATGGGTTAAGTCTTCTGGAGTGCTGCTCTTTGATTCCACTAGAATTAAGAAAAAAGGAAGGCTATTGTCTTTCGACCCACGCCTTACAATGTTTGGTTGCGGAACTTCCTTTGGCAGGTTCGCTTGAGAAACAGCTTCACGTAACCCCATTTGTGCCGTATCAATGTTTGTTCCTACTTTAAATGTTACGTAAACAGAACTGCTTCCTTGGCTTGTTTCAGATTGAATTTTTTCTATTGCGGGAAGGCTCATGACCTTGTCTTCAATAGCGTTAGTCACAATTTCTTCCATGTAGGAAGCATCGCCATTATGATAATGGGTGTGAACGGTAAATTCAGGAATTTTTACTTGAGGGTATTCGCACAAGGGCAAGTGCTGAAGGCTGAGCCAGCCTATGACCAGTAACATGGCATTCAAAACAATGGCAATTATGGGGTGTTTTAAAAAGAAGCTAACCATTATCTTACAACTCAGGGTACTGAGGTGTAATACTTTCCCCTTCAAAGTGATGATGAGGATCTAGGCAAACAGTCTCGCCTACTTGAATGCCTTTTAATACAACCGCTTGCTTTGCGTCTTTTGTCCCCAAAGTTATCTCGCGTTTTTCAAGTTTTCCTTTATTTGAGACTAAAACTGACGTTTCACCATCTTCAAACCTGATGCTTCCCAACGGGAGTGCAATCACCTGGTTTGACTCATTCAAGTGAATTTCCACATCAACAATTTCACCAACTAACAGTGTTACATGCTTAATTGGAATGTGGACAACCATCATATGAGTGGTGGGATTTAACATTTTAGGCACATGGGGTAGGGCGTATGGCTTACCTTCAACCATAGCGGTTTGATTTTCTTTTAAAGATTCTTTGAACGAAACTGGAATTTGCACTGGAATTTGCACTTCAACTACTAAATCAGATGGATTAAAAAAGTGACCAACAACGTCACCCGTTTTAACATGAGTGCCTTCGTGAATAAGCTGAGGGCCAACAATGCCATCAAAAGGAGCAATGAATAGCGCTTTTTTACGGTCTGTTTCTGCTTTTGCAAGGTTTTGCTGAGCAGTTATCCAGGCTTGTTCGCGTTCTTGCAATTGTTGATGAGATGTTGTGTTACTTTTTGCAAGTGCTGCACTTCTATTGTACTGCTGCTTTGCAATGGCTTCTGCATTGGTTGCAAGTTCATGTGCTTTTTCAATTTCTGGATTATCAATTTTAGCAATTGCTTTTGATGCTAGAACCTCATCTCCTGATTGGGTTAGCCAATCTAAAACACCATCAGTTTGCACAACTAAAGGACTGCTTTGTCGCGCCTGAACAGTTCCGTAAAAAATAGATTTTTCCACATATTTTTGCGGTTGCACATAAATTGCTTGGGCTAATTTTCCTTTTTCTTCAGGTGTTTTGCCGCACCCAGCTAAAAATAGAAAAACAAAAAGGAATAAAAGCCACATGATATAAATCTCTCTAACTCATCTTGACAGTAGAAGACTTTTTAATGCGGTTCAATATGCACTTTTCTTGAAATATTGACATTACCCAACATCTCTGCCAGAAGAAATATTCATCATGAAAACTTTAATTTTGGGAAATAAACTGTATATGATTTCAAGGCAAAATTTTGTTTGTGCAGGCTTATTTTTCTTTGGGTTTTTGTTGCCTGATTGGTGCTTGGGGCATATCACAAAAATGCTTAGCTGCACGATTCCCTTTACTACACTCATAAGCGTGTTGGCGTTATCTTTTGTTAAGCATGGTAAAAAGCCGTAAATTTCTTTTTGCTATTGTAGCGCTTGTCACCATTGCTCAAGCTGTGCAGCTTAATCATTGGGCTTATTTTGGTGCACCTATTAATAGCCAAGACATTACTAAAGCATTTGTTGAATTTGATGAAATTTTTGAAACTGGCACATCACTGGTTAGCAGCTTATGGCCTGTGTGGTTGGCACAAGCTTTATCATTAGCCTTTTTTGTTACGGCGGTGCTGTATACGAAGAAATGCAGGCATACACCGTTTATGTGGGGTGTGGTTTTATTAGCGTTAGCTGTTAACCCAATGTTGTCATACCTAAAGGGACATCAATTGTTTCACACTAAACCGATCTCAAGCACCCTCCACAACACCCTAAGGGCTTTTTCAGATTGGTTAGTTAACAAGCAAGTGAAATTGCATGATTTTCATTACAAACCTTATGTTATTACTTATAGCCAACCCAAAGTTAAAAACGTTGTTTTTATCATGGGGGAAAGTGTGAGTAGCCGCTATATGCAGCTTTATGGCTATGGCGAACCTAATACTCCATTCCTAGAAAAATTAAAGAGTGACGTAAATTTTGCTTATGCCAAGGGAATTTCAAGTAGTGTAGATACGTTAACTGCATTACAACTGTTTTTTAATAATGCTCATAATCCAGGTTTCACCGATCTAATTAATAGTAAAGCTGCGAATTTATTTCGTTTGGCACGTCACCAGGGGTACAAAACATTTTTAATTTCTGCTCAAGGGGAGGGGTTGTTCCATGAAATTGGCACACAATTTATTGACATTTATAGCTTTAAAAAAGACATTCTAAAATCTTTAAAAGAGAAAGGCGACGAAGCCTTATTTGATGTTTTAACGGGGCAAGAGTTTGGTGATAAAAACTTTATTGTGATTCACCTGCGACACATACACGAGCCTTATGGCAATTGGGAAAAATATTTCCCCCACATGCAAACAAAAAAATCCATAAATTCGCGGAAACAACAAACTAAAAATGAATATTCTCATGCTATTTCATATCACGATCATTGGGTAAAAGAGTGCATTACCTGTATTAAAAAAATTCTACCCAGCGATACCGTCGTTGTTTTTACAAGTGATCATGGTCAGTTAGTTGGTGAAGATGGCTTATTTGGCCATAATCTCATGCGTTCAGAGGTTGTGGATGTGCCGGTTTGGGCTTATGCAATCAATACAGACCATAGCCTAAATCACTACATAAAAAGTCAAAAAATTTGCAGTCACTACGATTTAGGTAAGCAAATAGCAAAACTTTTCGGGGCAGAGATTACTAACCCTAATGAAGATTCCACTCTGCAATTTGTTCACGGCACCGAATTGCATACCAATTATGAATACATGCCCTGGAAAAAAACCAACGGAAGGGCAGAATTTTTAAAAACAGAAAAAATTGGTGTGACAGCTAAATAAAAATCATTTCTGAACTGTGCGTATTCCATGAAAAAAAACTAAATTACAAGAATGTTGACAACCACCTAAATTAATGTACAATAAAAAAGATGTTTACTACTACTCTTAAGATACTCAAGTCTGCCATAATGCTATTGAACATAATTTTGTGTACACATAAAACAATATTCTCCAGATACATCCAGACAGTGTTGACAAAGGGTGACTTAACTGGAAAGTTAGGGACATAAACTCTTAACGGTTATTTTAATAGTTAAAATGACCAACACGAAACTAATTAAGGAGACTAAAATGGCAACAGGTACAGTGAAATGGTTTAACGCAACTAAAGGCTTTGGATTCATTCAACCTGAAAATGGTGGCAGCGATGTGTTTGTTCACATTAGTGCACTAGAACGCGCAGGACTTGCGACTTTAAATGAAGGTCAAAGAGTTAGCTATGAACTTGCTACAAACAAGGGCAAAACATCTGCAGTTAACATAAAGCCTCTACAAGCTATTTCACAATAGTTTAGTTAAAGACTTTGGCTGTCCTTTTAATTAAGAGCAGCTTTTTTTATGGGTATTGAAATCCCTTTAAAACCATGATAATAATTATAGTTCGAGAGGCAGGTGATTAAATCATGGAAGTCCAAGTCCGCGATAACAATATTGAACAAGCGCTGCGGGCGTTAAAGAAGAAGATGCAACGCGAAGGCGTGTATCGTGAAATGAAGATGCGTAGGCATTTTGAAAAATCTTCAGAACGTCGTGTACGCGAGCAGTCCGAAGCTATGCGACGCTACCGCAAATTAATGCGAAAGCGTATGGACCGTGATGGCTATTAAGCACTTGCGTTACTAAAAAAATTTAAAGAGAGGCTTCGGTCTCTCTTTTTTTATTTTAGATCACAAAAGATTTTCTCAATACGGGATAAGAACCATAACTTATTAAAAAATGCCCCGCTAATAAGTAGCGGGGCATTGGTAATAAAAACCATGTCGTTGTTTTTACGTATCTAAGAAACTGCGAAGCTTACGTGACCGACTTGGATGCTTTAGCTTACGTAATGCTTTCGCTTCAATTTGGCGAATACGTTCCCGGGTTACGGCGAACTGTTGACCAACTTCTTCTAAAGTGTGGTCGCTGTTCATACCAATTCCGAAACGCATACGTAGAACGCGTTCTTCACGTGGCGTTAACGATGCCAAAATTCGCGTAGTTGTTTCCTTTAAATTCGCATTGATAGCAGAATCAATTGGCTGCATTGCATTTTTGTCTTCAATGAAGTCACCTAAGTGTGAATCTTCCTCGTCACCAATTGGTGTTTCAAGGGAAATTGGCTCTTTAGCAATTTTCATGACTTTGCGAACTTTATCAAGAGGCATCATTAGTTTTGCTGCAAGCTCTTCTGGGGTTGGCTCACGACCAATTTCATGCATCATCTGACGAGAGGTTCTAACCAATTTATTGATGGTTTCAATCATGTGCACAGGAATACGAATTGTTCTTGCTTGGTCTGCTATAGAACGCGTAATTGCCTGGCGAATCCACCATGTAGCATAAGTTGAAAATTTGTAGCCACGGCGGTATTCGAACTTATCAACAGCTTTCATTAGGCCAATGTTGCCTTCTTGAATTAGATCTAAGAACTGTAACCCACGGTTGGTGTATTTTTTAGCAATAGAGATAACCAAACGTAGGTTCGCTTCGATCATTTCTTTTTTTGCACGGGTTGTTTCGTGTTCGCCTTTTTGAATGCAACTAACTATTTCCTTGAAGCGTGCGTGCGGAAGACTAACGGTTTTTTCAGTATCGGTCATTAATTTAATAAGGGATTCAATTTTGCCAATATGATTTTCGCAGAACTCTTTCCAGCCCTTTTTGGTATTCTTAGAAATTTTGGCAATCCAGTCAGCATTAATGACTGCACCATTGTATTCCTTTAGATATTCTTCGCGTTTAACGCCAGATGCTTCAGCAAAACCGATAATATCGCGTTCTAGTACATTGATTGGGCGAATGGTATTAGCATGCAGAATAAGAAGGTCTTCCACACGTGCTGGGTTCATACGAATATCTTCAAAAGCTAAAATAAGCTTTTCGCGAATTTCTGCTATATCTTTTGCTTTTTCTTTTTTAGCCAAAGCCTTAATGTAGAGGTCTTGGGAAATCAAAAAGTTTTTCAATTGCTCTAGAAGTCTTGTTCTTGTTGCGTCATCAACTTCTGGCTCTTCACTTTCAACTTCTTCTTCAAAGTCTTCAACAGTATCTTCATAAGCTGCGTTACTATCAAATGTAATAATATCGCGTACTAACATTTGCGTGTTTGCAAGTTTTTCTTGCCAGCTAGCGATTGTGTTATAGGTAATTGGGCTTTCGCATAAGCTACCAATTAGAGTAATTTTTCCACTTTCAATACGCTGAGCAATGGCAATTTCGCCTTCACGTGACAATAACTCAACGTTACCCATTTCACGAAGGTACATACGTACTGGATCGTCTGTTCGGCCCGAAATATCTTCTTCTTCTTCTTCTGCCTGTTCATCAAATTTAAAAGCAGAAAGGTCATGTTGTAGTTCACCTGAAAGAGGTGCCTCTTCAACTTCATCAGAATCAACAACGCTTATGCCCATGTCCGCTAAGGTTGTCATGGCTTCATCAATTTGCTCAGAGCTCAACTGCGCTTGAGGAAGAGCTTCGTTCAGCTCATCATAAGTGATGTAACCACGTTCTTTTCCGCGGTGAATTAATTTTCTAAGGGAAGGGTTTGTTTTTCCTAATTCAATAAGTGGAATTTCTCCGTCTTGATCGATATCCGCAGAGATTTCTTTTTTTAATGCTTTTGCCATTTTTTCCCTAATTCCTTGTCTACTTATTGTTCTTTTGTCGCTTTTAAGCGCTGCCAATTTTCTATATTAAAATCATTTTTTAAGTGTTCTGCACTTTGTATTTGGTCATTTTTTAAAAACTGTTGGTTGTGCAATTTATTGTATGCCTCAACCCATCCGCTTTTTGTCACTTTTTGATCATAGCCGATTTTTGCAAAGGGTACACGACTATAGAAACGTTCATCGTCAAAATTCTGCAAATGCACTAATTCAACCGGTAACTTTTCTTGAATATCTTTATTATGGAAGTCTCGTGCAAAATATTCAATCAAGTGTTGTCTATGCGTTTCTAATTCAGGGTCTTTAAAGTTTATACCCATTAATAATTCGCCTACCTCTTCCCATAGATAGGGATGATTAACCAGAGTTACCAGTAAAATTTTTTCAAATGTGATATTTGTTTGCTGTGGTAAGGCAATTTGCTTCTTTTTATATGGTGTGGCTTTTTGACTTTCAATGCCATGAAGCAGTATATCAAACTGTCTAAGGTAGGCTTGGCGTAGGTCTGTGTTTTCAAGGCGCTTTAAATAGTCTTTCAAAAGACCCTTAATCTGTAAGAATTCCTCTGGTGTTAAGCTTGTCAAAGAAAAATTCTTTGTAATGTTGTGCCACAGAAGCGCGTAGATTGGCTGAGTAGAATTGAATAGCCTTTCAAAAGCAGCACGGCCTGAATTTTTAACGTAAGAATCAGGATCTTCGCCTTTTGGCAAAAACAAAAACTTAAGGCTTTGGGTCGCATTTAAATAAGGAAGGATTTTGTCAATTGTGCTAAACGCAGCTTTTTCACCGGCTGTGTCACCATCGAAAGCAATAATCGGGCAGGGGGTGTGGCGCCATAATTGCTGCAAATGCTCTACTCCCAAAGCAGTTCCTAGTGGCGCAACAGCAAAAGGTAACCCTTCTTGGTGCAGGCGGATAACGTCCATGTAGCCTTCAACCACTATAGCTTTACCGCGCAGGTGTTTCCTTGCTTGGGGCAAGCCATATAATACATAGCGTTTTTGAAAAACTGGTGTTTCAGGGGAGTTAAGGTACTTTGGTTCACCTTTGTCTAGAATGCGTCCACCGAAAGCAATAACCTGATTCCTGGTATTGATAATAGGAAAAATCAGTCGATTGCGAAAACGATCGTAAAAACGACCATCGTCCGCTTTTAAGGAGAGTCCTGCAGAATTAATGCTTTCAGGACTAAAGCCTTTGCTTTTTAAATAGGCTAACAACCCTTGGTTTGGGGCATAGCCTAGACGAAACAATTCAATGCTTGCCTGGGTGACTTGCCTGTTACTTAAGTAGGTTCGTGCACTTTCGCCTAAGTTGCGCTGCAGTTGCTCTTGGTACCAGGCGCAAGCAGCTTCTAGAACACCAAACAGGTCATCGTTTTTAGGGGCTGCTTGAATGTGCGCTTTTTCTGGTAGCTTAATTCCCAGCTCATCTGCTAAAAGTTGAATGCTTTCAATGAAATTTAAGTTTTGATTTTCTTGAATGAAATTAAAATGATCTCCGCTAACACCACAGCCAAAGCAATGGTAAAGACCGCGATCATCATCAATGCTAAAAGACGGGGTTTTTTCATTGTGAAAAGGGCACAAGGCCTTAACAGTTCTGCCTTTTTTGAAAATTTTCGTAGTACGACCAATAAGATCCGATAGCTTTATGCGGTTTCGGATCTCATCAAGGAAGGGTGTAAGTTCATGGTTAGCCATTTATACAGAAGGTACCGTTGAACGAATGCGTGCTTTTTTGGTGCGTGCTTGTATATCTATTACACCGCCATCAAGCAACGCTTTAATTTCATCACCAGTTAGGGTTTCATGTTCAAGCAAAGCTTCAGCCAATAAGTGTAATTTCTTAATGTGTTTTTTAAGTAATGCTTGGCTTTCCTTATAACAAGTCTCAAGCAGTATTTTGACCTCAGAATCAATAAGTTCTTCAGTTTTTTCTGAATACGGTTTGGTGAATTCTCTGTCATTTGAGGAAGAGAAATTTTGAAATCCAAGCTTATCACTGAATCCCCATTCTACAATCATGCGCCTTGCAATGCTTGTAGCTGCTTGAATGTCGGATGACGCACCTGTTGTTACCTTATCTTCGCCAAAAATAAGTTCTTCAGCTATGCGTCCGCCCATACTCATTTTAAGATGACTTATCAGCTTTTCTCTTGATTGAGACACAGTGTCACGTTCAGGCAAACTCATTACCAAACCTAGGGAACGCCCACGAGGGATAATAGTTGCCTTGTGAATAGGGTCAGCTACATCTGAAAAATGAGAGATAAGAGCGTGACCAGCTTCGTGATAGGCTGTTGTTTTTACTTCATCTTTACTCATTGCTAATGATTTACGTTCAGTACCCATTAGAATTTTGTCTTTGGCTTGTTCAAATTCATTCATGCCGACAGCAAGTTTATTGTGGCGTGCAGCCATTAACGCTGATTCATTGACTAAATTAGCTAAGTCAGCACCCGAAAACCCAGGCGTGCCACGGGCAATAACTTTTATGTCAACATCGCTAGCTAGAGGTACTTTTTTAATGTGTACCAATAAAATTTGCTCTCTACCCTTAAGGTCTGGGTTTGATACATCAACACGACGGTCGAAACGACCTGGACGCAAAAGTGCAGGGTCTAATATGTCTGGGCGATTTGTAGCAGCTACAATAATTACGCTTTGGTTTTCTTCAAAACCATCCATTTCAACAAGTAATTGGTTTAAGGTTTGTTCGCGTTCGTCATTTCCACCACCAAGGCCAGCGCCGCGATGACGCCCCACTGCATCTATTTCATCAATAAACACAATGCATGGTGAGTTTTTCTTAGCTTGTTCGAACATATCGCGAACACGGCTTGCGCCCACGCCCACGAACATTTCTACAAAGTCAGAGCCTGATATAGAAAAGAATGGCACACCGGCTTCGCCGGCAATGGCTTTTGCTAATAGAGTTTTACCCGTTCCAGGAGGGCCCACTAACAAAACACCCTTGGGCAGCTTGCCACCAAGCTTTTGAAATTTCTGAGGTTCTTTTAAATAATCAACAATTTCTTCCAGCTCTGCCTTCGCTTCATCAATGCCTGCAACGTCGGTAAAAGTTATTTTGCTTTGTTGTTCGTTCATTAATTTTGCTTTAGAGCGCCCAAACCCCATGGCTTTTCCGCCGCCTTGCATATTTTTTACGGCGTACAACATGTAAACAATGAACAATAGAAATGGGAACCAAGAAAATAAGGCCTGCATCAACCAGTGTGGAGACTCAGGTGGTGCAGCTTTAAAGGTTATATTTTTATCGCTAAGAATTGGTACTAGAGATGTGCCATCGGGCGCATAGGTAGTGTAGACGTTACCATCTTTCGCTTTTAATATGATGTCGTTCCCATTGATTGTTACATCACTGATTTTATCGGCCTTAACTGAATTTAAAAAATCAGAGAAAGGAATTTGTGTAGAATGGTGTGACGATTGACTGCCATTAAACATTTGCGCGAATATAAAAATGGACGCAAATATGATTGCAAAAACACCAAAATTTTTAAAATTATTCTGCAAAATTTCCTCAGACTGTCTACACGCACATGTGCTTAATTTAGCACAAAGAATCAACTAGCGCTACGGATAGAACAAGAAAAAAGAGCTTAAGTTATTAGGTGTTAGTCCCCCAAGAACTTATTCATTAATGCATCAATAGTCAAATCTTCCCGTGCACCGGTGCGGCGATTTTTTACTTCAACTGTTCCAGCTGTAAGTGTTTTTCCGCCAACAATAACGTGCCATGGCAAACCTATTAAATCCATATCAGAAAATTTAACGCCAGCTCGTTCACTTCTATCATCATACAAAACGCTAATGCCAGCATTCGTTAACCGTTCGTGAAGTTGTTCGCTAATGGCTTGGGTTTGCGCATCGTTTTTAGCATCAATAAGACCAATACGGAAAGGTGCGACTTCTTCTGGCCAGATGATGCCGTGTTCATCATGACTTGATTCTATAATGGCTGCGACAAGTCTTGATACGCCAATACCATATGACCCCATTTCAGGATAAATTGGTTTACCATCAGCGCCTGCTACCTTTAGGTTCATTGATTTTGAATATTTTGTACCAAAGTAGAAAATATGACCGACTTCAATGCCACGACGTGAAACTAACTGGTCATCGCTTATAGGGCAGGTGGCCGGATCATGTTTTTCGTCACTTACGGCATAAAGCTTTCCAAGCTTTTCCATGGAATAGTCTGCTTCCGTAAGGTTTTCAAAAGCTTTATCATAATAAATAGCACTTTCACCAGTGTCAGCCACAACATGGAATTCATGACTGAGGTCGCCACCAATAGCACCGCTGTCAGCGCGCATTGGCACGGCTTTAAGCCCCATTCGTGCAAATGTACGAAGGTATGCGTTGTACATTTTTTCATAAGCTGTGCGCGCGCTTTCCATATCAATGTCAAATGAATATGCGTCTTTCATGTAGAATTCACGGCCGCGCATTACACCGAAACGTGGACGAATTTCATCGCGGAATTTCCAATGAATTTGATACAAACACAAAGGCAACTGACGATAACTATTTACATATTGGCGCACCAAGTCAGTGACGACTTCTTCATGGGTTGGGCCGTAAAGCATTTCACGGTCGTGTCTATCTTTAATGCGCAGCATTTCTTTGCCGTAATCTTCATAACGACCGCTTTCTTGCCATAAGTGCGCTGGCTGAACAGTGGGCATGGTAATGCGGTGACAGCCAATACGGTCTTGTTCTTCAGCTACAATTTGATCAATACGTTTAAGTACACGTTCCCCCATGGGCAACCATGTGTAAATGCCTGAAGTTGTTTGATTAATAAAACCAGCACGCAGCATAAGGCGGTGTGAGGTTATTTGAGCCTCTGCTGGATTCTCTTTCAGGGTAGGTAAAAAATATTGACTTAAACGCATAAAAATTCTCCTTGTATCCTTACTTTTAGGGCATTTTTCTATGGTTTGTCGAGATTGTAATTTTGATACTCGCCTCACAAACCAATTGATTTTTTTCAGAAATTAAAGTACAAAAGCTACTTTAAATAATTACACATAAGATATAATGAAACATTATTTTGCTTTTTTTATAAAATTAGTTTTTGGTAGCATTTTGCTAATGCCGTCAGTTGATCCTGCTGTAAGCAGCTACTTTTTTGAAGAAGAGTACGCTCGCGGTTTTGCCAGATCGTATTGGAAAGACATCCACAAATGGGAAGACGATTTTGTATTAAAGGATGGGTCTGTTATTAGACACACGGCACATGATATTACTCTGGAGAGAGACGGGGTCGTTGTGCAATCACTAACACAGGAATTCTTTATAGAAAAAAGAAATGGTAACGAGTATCACGCTATAGATTTGAGAATGCCACTAAGTCGAGCAGATTTTCTGCGCAGATTGTGTGAATCAGAGCTTTATCAAAAAACAAAACAAGACGAGAAAGTTTTGGCAGACAATAGTAATTGGGAAGCAGAAATTACCGTTACAAACTTATACATAAACGGTGTTGAATGTCGCACAGTTTGGCACAAACCAGATGGAATACGTTTTTAATCACAAGGTGGTTTTTCCATAAACCTTTCAAGGGCTTATACTAATCAATACGGTCATATACAACATTCTAGCCACACATACAGCACGAAAGAATTATTTTTAGTGCACAAAGGAAATGGTAGAGCAGTTTGCTTGAGCGTAGAATTATCATGTATTGAATTTACTAAAACACTGTTTGATTGTGGACATGTTATGTTTCAATCGTATCCACCATATACAGTACAAGAGATGCCAGATGGGCGTTTTACTTACTATTATTATGGCGATTTAAAAGAGCCAGTAAAAAAGCGGAAAATAGTTGTTGCACCTGTTCGAAATATAGGAAACGAAAATGTTATTATTTCAGGCGTTGAGCCTAGAGAGAATGTAAGAAGAGTACAATTTAGCAATACAAATCAAATATTTATATTGGCGCCGGTTATTGATGAAGTTTCAGAGACAGCAGAAGATGAGGAGCCAGCAACAGTAGCCGTAAGTAATGTTGCTGAAAAATCTATAAGTCGTCCTAGGTTGACCTCTAATCCGCTTAATCCGTTCGATTGGATGAAATTTTACGCTTCTAAAAAAATAGACGTATAAAATTAACATGTGTATAAAAATTATTTATTCTCTTTTATTGATAACCTTACTTAATTCAGCGGAATCAGAAATTCCTTTAAGTGAGGATAAGAGCCATAAAAAAGCCAGAAAATGGTGGAACAACATGCCAAAATAGAAGGACCGCTTCCTTTTGCAAGACGGGACAATTATTGAGCATGAAGAAGACGGTATCTACATTATACCCAATACAGTGCAAGATTTTAATGAGGAAAATCAAAAACACAAAGAAATATATTCACAGGAATGGAATGGCAAACATTTAAAACATCCCTTGTATCTTAAAACTCATTCTTCACGTAATGATTTCGTCATTGAATTGATAAAATCAGGCCTTTATGAGGGAAGCCAAGAAGAACAAGAAATGTATAGAAATTCTGGTAAATGGGCAGGGGCCCATACTGTAGTAGGGATTAAGCTTCGTTCTGCATGGGATGGAAAATTTTATAATTGCAGAACAATTACTCATGAATCGTACAGACTTTCATTTGCGGATGAGTTTGGAAGCGTAATTGATTACGCTAGAAGCATAAGATTGCCTTATGATAAAAAGGAAGTTTATCTGGATGTTGAGCTGTCACACTACGAATTTGTGAGCAGATTAATTGAAACTGGTCATGTTAGCTTTATGGAATATCCACCATATATAACACAAGGAAGATCAAGGATTGAATTTGGAAGAAAACATTATTTCTATGAATACTATTATTATGGAGATATTCCAGCTTCTGCTGACCCTTTGTACGAAAGTAAAAAACAAGATGAATTAATTCGTCAAAAGGAAAAATTAATTTATGAAGCTAAATCAGAACAACGTAAAAAGCGTGAAGAAGAAAAGCTTCAAGCAAAAAATGACGAAGAAAAAGATTTACGTGATTCTGAATTATTAACTGGAGGTGAACAATGTGAACCACCGCTTGATCCTCTAAAAACACGAGTAACTTTTATCGTAGAACCTCAGAAATATATTTTCACAGATCATACGCCTGCAAAAGCACTAATAACCGATAAAAAACCTAGAATTCCAAGTACACCAACGCGTATACGCCGTTTCCTTTCTTATATTATTCCTCCGAATTCTCGAAGTATTTCAAAGTGATTTTTCTAGACATTACCAACGCGAATTGAGGTAATAAATTAACCTGATTTTAAGGCAAAGAGGTGGATAGTTACAATGGGCGTAATTATAAGCTAAAACTAAATGCGTGTATTATTATTTTTATTACTATTAAATACCAGTTTCGGATTTAGCAAATCTCTAACAGGTCCTGAGCGCATCAACCCAAGCATAGAAGAAATTGCTCGTTGTGTACCTGCGACCATGCAGGAACCTATTCATGAGGCTATTACGAATTTACCAAAGGCTGGTAAAATTACCAAAGCATTATATGAGATGATAACCGGATCATTTTCAAAAAACTGCAAACAATTGGCAGAGCACTTAAGTGCGCTAGATATTGATGAATTGCTTAAAAAAAAGAATATTTCAGCAAAATTTAACGATGAAGATAAACACACAATCATTGTAATGCTGAAAGACAAGAATACAGGGTTTGAGAATTTTTTATATACTTTGGCTCATCTTGAATTACACATTGCGGGGTACGTTAGCATTTTGCACGGCATGCTCAATATGGGTCTTAAGTTAGATGTTATAGATTTAATTCATACGGTTGATCTTATTCAACGTGGCGCATTAGAGCTGCAAGAAAAGTTTCAACTGCTATCGTACCTTTCTCTAGCTTATAAAGAAATTGATGGATATGGAAAAATTCTTGAAGGTATGCACCATCAGCTATCATTTAAAATTATCATGATGATAAATTCATTATGCGTAATCACAGAAGATCTACGAGTCACTTATTTAAGCCTTTTAGACAAAGGGGATTGCAGCGGAGATCAGATTTCTCATGCTTTGGGGTTAACGCAAAAGAAAATTGATGCCATTAAGGGTGAAGATTAGCCATTGATTGAATATTAAAGTATGGATTAGACTGAATCTGTGAAATTTTTACCCCCTATTATATGTTTATAAATCCCAGGCTTCTTTCGATTTTCACTATTTTAAACCTTATAGCAACAGCTGGTATTGGTTGGTATGTTTGTACAAAAGATAGTCGTGATTTAATCACCCTAGAGGGCTCACTTGAGGAAATGGCTAAGAAGGACCCACGTTTTTTTGTATCGCTTCTCAACAAGTCAGCTAACGATAACCTTAAAAGTACTGAGAAATTATTAGAAAAAAACATCTTTCAAAATAAAGAAAAAATTATAAAGGCAGGGTTTTGTATTAAGCATCATTCAGGAAACGAGCTTGTTGTGTTTGCTGATATGACCGATGCTGGCAGCCTTATGTATTTGCAGAATGTTCAAAAAGCACTGCCAAAAATGAATTGTTCCGTGTTTATTGTGCCAATATCGATGTTTGGTAAAAAGTCAGTTGAGCAAGCTGAACTGATATGGGCGGCATCTCTTCAAAGCCCTGAAAAGGCTTTTCAGCTAGCACTTACGTATAACGCGGTTGAAGGTTCTAAAAATAACCTTATGACAGAAGCCAAAAAATTAAAGCTAGACACCAAAAAGCTTTCCTTTGATAAAGGCACTAAACAGGTGCATGAAGATGTTTTTTTCAAAACAAAATTAGCCGAAAAGCTTGATATAGCTTCGCCGAGTATATATTTATTCACACCTACAGAAGCATATATTTTACCACCAGCAGAAGCAACTGATGTTCCTGAGCTCATTGAACACCCGCAAAATTCACTTGTTATTAACGAGTAGCTTGATAACCTGTAAATAAGGCGGATTTAATGCGCATATGAAGTTTACAGAGATAGGAAAACTATGTTTAAAATATTTGCCTCAATAGGACTGATTCTTGTTGGAAATGTTTTTGCTTCTCAAATTGCCGACGAGAGTCTGGAAACTATAGAGGGAAGAATTGTGTCTGCAACGGCCTTTGAAATGATGGCAATCAAAGCATCTGTGGAAGATGCCGATAGAAGAGAACTAAATACTTCTTTGATTCAGCAGTTTACTAGTGCGGACGCTTTTTCATTCCTTGAATTAAAGACAATAGAAACACCAGAAAAAGCTAGGTTGGCACGCAATTATTACAAAACCGTAAAAGATAGCTTGTCTGAAATGAGGACTGGTTTGAAAAATCATATTTTTCTAACGTCTGCTGAGTCTACTGATAAGTAGCGTATTCAACGAGAAATGAAGTTGTTGTATTGACATTGTCTTGATAGAAAATGTATTTTTACTCCTAAAACATTGCAAATTATTGTTATGTTGTCTAACTATCGACAATATAGGCTTTTAACTTACAAAAAACGAGAAATAATAATGTTTAAAATACTGACTCTTATTGGAATAATTTTTACTGGAAATATTTTTTGCGCTGCTATGGAAAGCGGCGGTTCTTCTTTAGAGGAAGGCATTGATGATGCAAGGAAAAGCTTAACGACATCACAAATATCTGCAGAAACACCCGCTACAAAGCTTCAGTATTTTAAAATTTTTTGGGAAACTGCCCGTGCTACGTATAATGCATATAGTGCTAATGATGGTGAAAAAGTAGCAAATCAAAAAGTTTTTTTGCAACAAAACTTTGAAGAAATGCAACGTACTTTGGGTGCTATGCCTTCACTAACATTGCAAAGCATGGACACACAAATGGAATCTTTTGCTGCTTATAGATATTACAAAAACGCATATAATGCCGAGAAGAAGCCACTTAGGGGCATAGCAGAGCCCGCCATTTAACGAAGAAAGTTGATTTTTCCTTTGTCCATTATTTACATACCTAGCACTGCTTGCGCACCTGACAAAATTGCTGTTCGTGTAAAATTACCAGAAAAACAAGCCAAAACGATTGTGTTGATTCTGCATGGGGCGACCCTACCTAGCATTATCTTTGATTTGCCCTATGCACAAGATAAGCCAACCATGCTGTCATACATGGCAGCAAAAGGTTATGCGACATACTCGCTAGATTTCAGGGGGTACGGACTATCATCAAAACCAAACTCCATGGATGATCCTTCCACGGCTGGACCTCCACTTATTACCCATACGGATGCCGCAGCAGATGTAGACGATGTGGTTCAGCTGATACAAGAACGCCACCCGGGTGTGCCTATTGTTTTAGTTGGATTTTCCTGGGGCAGTAGCATTAGCGGCTACATTGCGACCCATTCAAATTGGGTTTCGAAATTAGTGCTTTTGGGGCCAGTTTATAGTTACCAAAACCCCGCCTGGAAAGAATTGGCAGATCCAAGCGATTCGACCAAGCTTAACCCTGGTATTAAAAGCTATCGCATTGCATCACGTGATCGTTGGTGTGGTTTATGGGATCGAGAACTAAGGGGCAGGGATGCTTCATGGCGTGACCCAAGAACATTTAAAGCACTGCTTGACCATATTGAAAGCACAGATGTGGACTGGGCTGAAAAGACTAAAAACAAAGGTTGTATCCGTATTCCAACAGGTGTGTTGGCCGACGCTTTGCGAACCTACAATCAAAACCCTATTTATGATGCGTCAAAAATACAGTGTCCAACTTTAGTATTACGCGGGGAATACGACACAGCCAGTCTGTGCGCTGATGCTGATGGATTAATGGCGACTCTTACTTGCCAGAAACAACGCATAGATATTACTGATGCCACTCATTATGGAATTTTAGAACAGAGTGCCGAACAGTTTTTCGAAGCCATTACTGATTTTATTGAGGACGATTACCCCCTTTAAGTATGAGACATAATTTTGCTATGATTTATTTATAACCTTATAAATTTTGATTGTATGATCCGTTATTGTCTTGCCGTTTTACTTTTTACTTTCAATCTGTACGCTTTAAAAATTGAAATCACCAAGGGTGATATTCAGCCAGATCCCATAGCAGTGGTTGATTTTCATAACCCCGACAGTATTGAGAATCTTGGGGAAGATATCGCGAAGGTTCTTATTAATGACTTAGAAGCATCTGGCTTGTTTGTAGCCATAGGAAAAACGGCATTTTTACAAACCGCAGATTCCTTGGTGGCAAGTGGTCCTAATATGAGCAACTGGCGCCCCTTAAAAGCACGTTTCTTAGTGTACGGAGAAGTGAAAAAGCTAAGCTCTGATAAAATTACAATAAGCTTTCGCTTATTTGATGTGTTAACAGGTCAACAAATGCAAGGGCTTTCCTATAACGGTGAACAAAAGAATTGGCGCCGCATGACTCATATTATGGCTGATAGCATTTATGGTCGTACAACTGGTGAAACGGGTGTGTTTGATTCTAAAATTGTCTTTATTGAAGATATAAACAATGACCGTAAAAATCCTAAAAAACGCATGATGATTATGGATTGGGACGGATTTAACCCCCAAGCTTTAACTGACGGTAAAAATTTAGTGCTAACACCGCGTGTTTCTCCTGATGCACAAAAGGTCGCGTATCTTTCTTACATCAATCAACAACCACGCGTTTACATTATGGATTTGAAAAATAAGTCTTCAAAAGAACTCGGGCATTTTCCAGGCATGACTCTTGCTCCAAGGTTTTCCCCTGATAGCAGCAAAGTAGTTATGAGCTATGAAAAAGATGGTGCCAGTGCGGTTTATATAATGGACGTCGCCTCAGGAAAAAAGGACCAGCTAACAGAACATCGTTGCATTGATACATCTCCTTGTTATTCTCCAGATGGAAACCAGATTGTGTTCGTGTCTGATAGAGACGGACCAAAACCTCAGCTATTTGTCATGGATACAAGCGGCGGAAACGTAAGGCGCATTAGTTTTGGAAAAGGTGGGTCAAGGTACTTCCAGCCAGCATGGTCTCTACGGGGTGATTTGATTGCCTTTACTAAGCAGGTAGAAGGCACTTTCTACATTGGAGTGATGTTTCCCGATGGCACCGGTGAGCGTTTGATTGCTCAAGGGTACATGGTTGAAAGCCCGACTTGGTCGCCCAATGGAAGATACATTATGTATTCACGTCAAGGCAGTCTTCTTGATAAAAGCCAAATTGACATGATTGATTTGACTGGTAGAAACCGCAGACGTATTCCCACACAAAAGGGTGCTACGGATGGTTCTTGGTCGCCTTTAATGACATCTATCATGGCAAATGATTAAGGCTGCTTGTGGAGCAAATAGTTCAATCAGATTCGCTTGCGTTTTGGACGGAAAACTTTGGTGATGCAAAGAACTCAGCGCTTATATTGATTATGGGCGTTGCAGGGCAGGGCATCATGTGGAGTGATAGCTTTTGCACCCTGCTTTCTAAATATTTCTTCGTTATTCGTTATGATCACCGTGATGTGGGGCAATCATCACATATTAATTATATGGCGAAACCCTATGGCCTGCGCGACTTAAGCAATGATGTTATACGTATTTTAGACGGTTACAACATACAAAAAGCGCATTTGGTTGGCACCTCAATGGGTGGGTATTTGGCCCAGCTTTGCATGCAACAAAAACCAGAACGTTTATTAAGTGTAACGCTTATTATGAGTACGATTGATTTTTCATCGATGAGTAAAGCGATGCTCGGTAATTTAGCTGCTAATGATTTACCGCCTCCTGAAAAAGAAGTTCTAGATGGTTTAAAAACTATTGGGGCGATTGATCCATCTGATTTTGATTCCTGGTTATTTAAAAGCCTTAAGGTGCTTAAGTTATTTAATGGTAAGGAAAGTCAGTTTGACGAAGCTGAGTGGGTCCCCATTCTTGAAAAGGCGTACTTAAGGCGCAATAAGGATATGCCGCCCAATATTATGCATAATCATGTTATGGCATGTGCGCAGGGACCAATGACTTATTACAATGTACAGGCCACTTGCCCGGTTCATGTTATCCATGGCAGTGCTGACCCTATGTTGCCTGTGGTTCATGCTAGAAAAACTGCTAGTCATTATAATGCTACGCTTACTATTATAGAGGGCATGGGGCACGCTAGACCAAAGGCTTTTGAAAATGAGATAGTGACTGCTATGGAGCAGTTTTATGCATGAATAATTTAGAATTCAATAAAATTTTTGCAAGCATTTTGGTAGCATTGCTGTGCATGCAGGTTTTTCATTTGATTGGTGAAGGACTGGTGCATCCAACCTACTTAGAAAAAAACATTTTGGGCATTGATGGTGGTGCGGAAGTCTCTTCAAATTCTAAGGAAGTAGAAAAAGCACTTGAACTAATAAGCCCTTTGCTTGCTACGGCTAATGTGGCAAATGGTGAAAAAGTTGCAAAAAAATGTTTACAGTGTCACACCTTTGAAAAAGGTGCTTCCCACAGAACGGGGCCTAATCTATGGGGTGTTGTCATGAGTGTGGTTGCTCACGCTGTAGACTACGCTTATTCTCAGGCCATGAAATCTCATGGTGGTAAATGGGACTATGAAGCACTTAACGCGTATTTACACAAGCCTCGAGAATACATTAAGGACACTAAAATGTCGTTTGTAGGACTTTCAAACGTTCAGGAACGGGCAGACCTTATTGCGTATTTACGCAATCAATCAGACAACCCTGCAGCCTTACCTTAATTATAAGGTTTGCCTCGTAATTCAGCAGACCAATGCTGCAGATACCAGTTTATAGTGGCATCAAGTCCTTCATTTAATGAGGTGTTGGGATTCCAGCCTAATTGATTGCTGATTTTTTCGTTGTCATGAGTGTGATGCGCATCATTGCTTGTTCCATCTTGAATTAATTGAATAAGCGATTCAAATGAAGGAATTCCAGGGTGTTCTATTTTCTTTTCTAAAATTTGGCACATGGTTTTAATGAGATTTAGGTTTGAGCGTTCTTGTTCAGCACCAATGTGATAGGCTTCACCAGGCATCCCATTTTCCACAATCAGACCAATAGCTGCAACTGCATCGTCAACATATAGCCAGTCACGCATATTTTCCCCGTTTCCGTGTACTGCTAGTGGCTCACCTGACAAAGCTTGCTGGAGAATGCTGGGGATTAATTTTTCAGTGTATTGGCGGGGTCCGTAAACATTTCCTGAATGAATAGTAATTGTTGGCAGACCATAGGTGTGATGATAGGCCCTTACAAAATGGTCTGCACTTGCCTTGCTTGCAGCATAAGGACTATTAGGTTGGTATGAGGAAATTTCATTTCCATACACTTCATCGGTTGAAATATGAATAAATTTGAATTTTTCTTGAGCACTTGGTGATAAATTTTTCCAGTAAGCTAAGGTTTCTTCCAGCAAATTAAAAGTACCTATCACGTTATTGATTAGAAATTGTTCTGCTTTTTGTGCAGCATCATCCGTGCGTGACTCGGCAGCAAAATGAACTACACAATCAGGTGTGTGAAATGCAAAAGTATTTGCAACTAAAGAGCGATTATTGATGCTGCCATGCATGAATGTGTATAAAGGATTGTTTTCAATTTCGTTTAAGTTGGCAAGCTGACCCGCATAGTTAAGACTATCAATATTGACTAAGGGGTTTTGTCTTTCATTTATCCATTTCAGTATGAAATTTGACCCTATAAAGCCGCAGCCACCAGTGGTAAATAAGCGCATATTCTATGCATATTACACATTTCACCTATGATAGTAGTACCTATATTGTTAAGGATTAGTTAAAAACTATTTGATGTAGGCTAAGCAACCATTTCAGCTATATGTTCATGTAAATGGGTTGGCTTTGAGCGAGTCGGCCATGGGTCATGGAGATCACTAAGGTAGGCCTCCAGCTTTTCAATTTTCAGGTGAATTTCATGGCCTTTTGAAAATACTAAATGCACCCAGGTGCCCTTAGGTGTTTCCTTAACATGAATATGGAGCAGATTTAAGATACGATCTTCCGCTGAATGTTGCTCGAACCCCTTGCGTTGCACGCTTTGGACGTGGCGAAAAAGTAGCCCGACGTGAGAACGGTAGTGCAAAGGCTTTCCTTCGTGTTTATCTTCATGATTCCAACAAAAACGATTTACCAAAAGAGTAAAACTATTTTTTTCATGCACCATGGTAACCATCGGACAAAGCCCGTCACGCAGTTGTTCTGCCATGTGGTTAAGGTCAGTGGTGTCTAGGGCACGCATTTTTATTATCTTATTAGCTGGTATCATTGGTGCTTTTCCCTTGGATTTTTGCAGAATCTTTTTTAGTATAACTTGTAACTCACTGAAAATACAAAATTTATGGAAAAAGTTGTTCACCTAAACACTCAAAACGCCCAAGAACTTGCTGAGCAAGCATCTGAGTCATTTCAAACAAGGCGAGCAACTGTTTCAGCTTTGGAAGAGATGCTGTATAAGCCCATTCCAGTGCTTGATCATGGGTTTATCCGCGTAGTTGATTACATGGGAGACGATTCAGCAATCGTTCAAGCAGCTAGGGTTTCCTACGGCAAAGGCACCAAAAAAGTAAGTGAAGACCGCGGGTTGATTAATTACCTTATGCGTCATTGGCACACTACGCCTTTTGAAATGTGCGAAATCAAATTTCATGTAAAGGTTCCAATTTTTATTGCGCGTCAGTGGATTCGCCATCGCACAGCCAATGTAAACGAGTATTCAGCACGGTATTCGATTCTCGATAGAGAATTTTACATGCCAAACATTGAAAATATGGCAGCGCAGTCCAGTATTAATCACCAAGGTCGTGGTAATGTACTAGAGCCTCAATATGCACAGAAAGTTCTGGATCTTTTAAAACGCGATGCAATGCAGGCTTACGATACGTACGAATACATTTTAA
>DYTB01000006.1 GCA_020726185.1 Candidatus Odyssella sp.
CATGTAGTTTTGCAACCATAAAGGGGTAAGCACAATAGAGCAGTTAAAAGCACCAAAACCCAAACTGATAGTTAATACACTTGCAGCAAAACCTCTATGGCGAAACACACGTATATTAACAATTGGGTGATCATGAGTTAGCTCCCAAATCATAAAGCATGCAAATCCTATAGCAGCTATAATCAAAAGCGCCCATATTTCGCTTGATTCAAACCAGTCGTAGTTTTTACCTTCATCTAGCATAATTTGAAGCGCTGAAACCCAGACAATTAACAATGCCAGGCCAATAAAATCTATTTTATTTTTTATAATAACCGATTCAAAACAACGTAGTAATTTCAGTAAAACAAGACTACAAACAATAGCCAGAGGAATATTAATAAAAAATATAAAGCTCCATCCAAAATTATCACAAATATATCCGCCAACTACAGGCCCCATTACTGGTGCTACAAGCGTTGTCATTGCCCACAAACCCAAGGCTGTACTTCTTTTTTCTTTTGGAAAAATTTGCATAAGCAGAGTTTGAGACAAAGGCATTAACGGTCCACCTGCCAAACCTTGTAATACGCGCCCGGCAACAAGAATGCCTAAACTATCTGCAAAACCGCAAAGTGCTGAAAATACTCCAAATAACATCATACATGTGGTAAAAACGCGCAGTGTACCAAATCGACTTGCAAGCCAACCTGTTAAGGGAACACATATTGCTTCAGCAACTGCATAAGAAGTAATGACGTAAGTTCCTTCTGATAAGGAAACAGCAAGGCCGCCTGCTATATTTGAAACAGAAACATTAGCAATGGTCATATCAAGCACAACAACGAAGTTTGCAAGAGCTAATAACATAGCAGCAACTATTAATTTACCGCCTGTTAAAGGCTGTATTACACCTAAAGCTGAAGAGTTACCCTTCATTTTTTATAATCAGAAACATCGATATCAACCTGCATTGACAAGCCAACTTGCAAAGGGTGAAGTTTTAATTCTTCTGGATCAAGCTCAATTCGAACAGGAAGCCGTTGAACAACTTTTATCCAATTACCTGTTGCATTTTGTGCTGGAATAATAGCAAAAGCAGACCCTGTACCACCTGCAATACCAACAACTCTTCCATGAAAAATCACCGAAGAACCGTAAAAATCTGCCGTGAGTTTAGCAGCTTGCCCCGCTTTAACCTTTCGCAACTGAACTTCTTTAAAATTAGCATTCACATGCATATTTTGCATTGGTACCACTGACATTAAAGCTGAACCTGGCTACACTCGTTGCCCCAATTGTACTTGACGCTTTGCAATTACCCCATCGATTGGCGAATGAACAGTTGTACGATCAAAATCAACTTGCGCTTGCTCAAGGGAAACTTGAGCAATATCAAATACAGCTTGCGCTGCCTTAAAAGCATTTTTAGCATTGCTTACTTCTTCTGCGGAAACAGAGCCTGACTTAGTGAGAGCTTGTCTGCGATCTGAAATTAATTTTGTGCGGTCTAAGTCTGCTTGTGCTTTACTAAGGTCAGCTTTAGCACGCGCAAGCACAAGACGTGCATCTGTATCATCAATGTTAACTAATACATCACCTGCATTTACAACGCTGGTATCTTTATAATGGATTGCTTTCACAATGCCACCAACTAATGAAGTAACCTGAGCAATTTCTGCACCTACATAAGCATTGTCAGTAGTTACATGCTTTGAACTCACAAAAAAGTAATAAACAGAAAAAACAAGAGCCATTAAAAAAACACATAACCCAAGCAATACAAATAAACTTTTTCGTTTGTTGTCTTTATCAATTTTTACGCAATCAAACAATTTGTTTTTCATTATTTTTCCTTGATACTAGCACTAGAATATCAATTGTCTTTATAGACTAATTGCTCTAATAACCAGCATGAGAGTGAGAAATTGCATCACTTCCAGTTTCTGCTATTTCTGCCCCTGTTAAAGCATTCAGTAATTTTGAGGCATTGAGATACTGTAAATTCTCACTCAAATTTGGAGAACCGTTAACCATTGCAATAGGAACCTCTGAAGACCAAGCCAAGCGTATAGGCAAACTTAACGACCCAGCAATATCAAGCTTACTTAAAATAATATGTCGAACTCCAAATTTTTTAATAAAACTCACATAATCAGGAGACAAACTTACACAACCATCACATGGCACAACAAGCACGGGATCAAAAACAAACTTTTGTGCAGAAAGTAACCAATTTAAATCGTCAGAATTTTTTAGATTAACACCTTGGGTGTCAATTAATTTAATAACATCTGTTTGATTTTTAATATTTTCCTGTAAAGAAAGCCAACCTTCTTGGCCAAAGTAGTAAGGTACATCTAATTTGTGAGCGTACGCTTGTAATAGACCTTGACCAGATGTTTTTATGGTATCGATATTATAAATTTCAACAGCGCGATCACTTGCTTTTAATAAAGCAGCAACTTTAGCCAGAATTTGCGTTTTGCCCACACCAAAAGAGCCCAAAAACACAACGGGTTTTAGACTCAAGATTTTGCGTATCCATTGAGGTTCAAAATTTAGACACTCAGATAGAGATTCAGCAATATTAATTCCAGTCAGTGTTAAATAAGGAGACAAGCACTTTAGCCAGAAATCTTGAAAATCCTGTCCAAGGTAATGTGAACTGCAAATTTCTTCGACCATTCGAATAGCTGACAAAGGATTATCAATACGATTTTTCTCAGCCTTTCTAAGAGATGGCACCAGAATGGGCTCCCCTTCAAAAAGAGCTACGGTAACACGAACTTGATTATTAATTTCTTCTGTTCGTTCTATTGCGACATCTTCACCGAAGCGTTTTTTGACTTCTTGAAGAGCCTCATTTAAGGTAGGAGCCGTAATTGTAATTTTTTACATACGTAAACCGAAATTTTACTGATTGTGAATTATCATGACATTAGATTAAGTGTAAGAGTTATCGGATGAGTTTTACAATACGTTTGCTAATTTGGTTTAAAAGTAATTTTGTAGGTAGTGATAGTTATGGTAATCGCTACTACGAAGAGAAACATAAAAAAACATCTGATGGAAGTAAACCTAGACGTTGGGTTGTGTACAAAGGAAACAGTGAAGCAAGCAAAATCCCCCCTGAATGGCATGCTTGGCTACATTACCGAGCAGACCAACCATTGCAAGGTCAGATTTATGCATGGCAAAAACCACATTTGCCTAACCTTACAGGAACACCATATGCATATAACCCTGAAAATATTCACGGAAAAGTTATAGAATTAAAAACTAAAAAGAAGCCAGTTTACGAACCTTGGAAACCTAATGGATGAAAAATATTATGAAGTAGTGGTAGAAGAACATCACCACGACCTTCGCCTAGATAAGTTTCTAACGCTTACCACCTCATTTAGTCGGACACGCATTCAAGACTTATTAAAGTCTAATGCGATTAGAGTTGAGCCTTTAAAACCTTTCGACGCAAAAACCAAAGCAAAGACAGGCGAGCATTATTTTATTGTTGAACCAGCCGCAATTGAAGCTGACCCACAACCTCAAGACATTCCATTGGATATTCTATTCGAAGACGAGCATCTCTTAGTATTGAATAAACCAACAGATTTTGTGGTGCACCCGGCCCCTGGTCATTATGACGGAACTTTGGTCAATGCATTGCTGCATCATTGTGGAGATAGTTTATCTGGTATTGGAGGCGTTAAACGCCCAGGCATTATCCATAGATTAGATAAAGACACCAGTGGAATTCTTGTTGTTGCTAAAACAGATGCAGCTCATCACGGGTTGTCACAACAATTTCATGACCGCGAAGAACAATTAACAAAAATATATTGGACTATCGTGTTGGGGCGCCCCTACCCTACTTCGGGGATGATTGATGCTCCAATTGGTCGACACCATAAAGATAGACAAAAAATGGCTGTAAATCCAAGTGGCAAAACTGCTCAAACTAGCTATAAGGTTTTGAAAGTCTTCACATCACAAAAAGATCCACAAAGTCAGATTAGCTTTGTAGAATGCCAGCTACACACAGGCAGAACACATCAAATTCGAGTGCACTTACAACACCTTGGCGTACCTGTTATTGGCGATGAAGTATATGGTAAAAAGCCCAAAAAAGGCTTGTGGCCAGAGAGAGTATACGCATTTCCAAGACAAGCTTTGCATGCTTATTCACTATCTTTTATGCACCCCCTATTACATGAACAACTGTCTTTTCAAGCCCCTTTAGCTAGTGACATGGAAGAATTACTAACAAGTTTGAGTAATAATTAATTATTTAAATGTTGTTTATATAAAATTATGTAATTTAACTTTTTATTTATAATATTGTATTAGCATTGAGGCTAGAGATAATATTACAAAAATTGTATCATGAAAATATTAAGCATACTGTTCATAGGCCTTTTTTGCACAAATACGGCGCCAGCATTTTCTAGCCATCAAAACGCAGCTAATCCACATGCAAAAAACAAGCATTCCCAAGCAAAAAATAAACATGCGCAAACAGCACAAGGGAAAAGTAGTGGAGTTTTTGGCAAGATGTCCAAGTTTAAATCAGCAGTTTCTGGACATACAGCTAATGCTGCTCTTTTAAAAAAATGTGCTGCTTTGAAATCACACGGTAAACCACTTACAAAAGAATGTATTGCAGCTCAAAAACAGGGAAAAAAGAAGCCTACTTCTGCTGCAAATGCTAAGAAGCAACCTGCTAAGAAGAGCTCTATGTTTGATCACATTAATCCTTTTGCAAAAAAGAGCCCTGCTTCTGCTGCAAAAGCTAAGAAGCAGCCTGCTAAAAAGCATTCTATGTTTGCAAACATGAATCCTTTTGCGAAAAAACAAGCGGAAGAACCCGCTGTAGACGACAGCTCTGTGGATACTGATGCCATGACTGACGATGAGATAGACTCTACCGGAGACATGAATATGGATGATGGCTCAATGAATGAAGAAGAAGTCGATCCCGATGCTGATATAGATGATGGCTCAATGAATGAAGAAGAAGTCGATCCCGATGCTGATATGGATGATGGCTCAATGAATGAAGAAGAAGTCGATCCCGATGCTGATATAGATGATGGCTCAATGAATGAAGAAGAAGTCGATCCCGATGCTGATATGGATGATGGCTCAATGAATGAAGAAGAAGTCGATCCTGATGCTGACATGGATGATGGCTCAATGAGCGAGGAAGAAGTCGATCCTGATGCTGACATAGATGATGGATCAATGAATGAAGAAGAAGTCGATCCCGATGCTATAGATGAAGAAGATTCTCAATAGTAATTAACATTTAGGTACTTGTTGTTGCCCTGGCTTTGTCAAAAAAAGAAAAAATATTATGTTTGATAAAACCTTAACAACAAGTACCTATATACAAGGCCTTCATGCAGAAGCCAGAGCTTTAAAGCACCTGGAAAGTCTTGGCATGATCTGTCTGGCTAAGCGATTAAAAACCCCACACGGGGAAATTGATCTGCTTATGAAAGACGGAGAAACCATCGTTGCAGCTGAAGTGAAGTATCGGAAAATCTTAGAAAATGCTGCGTATAGTATTAGGCCACCACAGCAAAAGCGTATTCAACACGCACTTGAGTGGTGGATAAGCAATCATCGAGATTATATTCATCGCCCCCCTTTCCAACGTTTTGATGTTGTTTTAGTATGTCCAGGACACGACATAAAGTATTACAAAAATGCATGGATTTCAGAAGTTCCCAACTAACATACTAATTCTATCAACACTTTTATGCCTGAATGGCTGTATTGCTCCATTTATAATGGGCGGAGCAGCAGCTGGTGCAATGGTAGCAACTCGCGAAAAAGGAATCGGCGGAACGATGTCCGATTCTAACCTTTGTACAAAAGTAAAAATGAATTTATATAATTTTAACGCAGATTTACACGCCAAAGTTTCCGTTAGTGTACAAAATCAAGAAGTCCTATTAACCGGTGTTGTGCAAGATGCATCTTGGTCACAAGAAGCAGAACGCCTTGCAAAAAGCGTTGACGGTGTAAAAAGTGTCATCAACAATATTGAAACAGAGGGTGAAGAAGGCCTAGGCTCAATGAGTAGCGATAGCTGGATTACAACTCGTGTTCGATCAAGCCTATTGTTTGAAAAAGATTTATATTCCTTAAATTACACCGTTGAAACAGTGAACGGCACTGTCTACTTAACTGGCGTTGGACAGGATGAAACTGAAATTAATCGTGTTGTTGAAATTGCACGAAATGTTGGTGGCGTTAAAAAAGTAGTCAATCATGTGAAAATCAAAGGGCAAGAAACAACTCATGATTCTGCACCAGAAGCTACAGCGCCTACAGAAAACACTTCAGTTGAAGTTGCACCGATTGACCAAAGCAGCACAATACCCGACGTTGAAGACAGAGGGTAAAAAGAACTTAAGATTATATAGTTTTTCTCAAGGTTCTTTGTAAAAACCACAAGGCTGGCAGTAGTGTTATTGATGATAATAGAAATAACACTACCCAGCCAAAATGTGCAGCCACATACCCTGCCCCAATTGATGCTAAAACGCGTGATAGCGACCCCAGCGAATACAGCAACGTAAAGTGACTTGCTACATAAGGGCTTTTACAAAATAGTGACAAATAGCTAATAAATCCAGTTGCCAAAAGGCCCGATGAAAAACTTTCAATGCTTAACGTTAAAATAAGTAAATCTGTATGGTGCTGACCAAACGATGCTAACAGTGCAAATAATGTACACGCTAACATCTGCAATACTGTGGCTAACTGTAAACAAAAGACAGTGCCCCTACGGTGCACTATTAATCCCCCGGCAAAGCTACCAAGTAGCATCAGGCCAACCCCATAAACTTTAGTAATAGAAGCATATTCAAATTTTGAAAAACCAAGGGAAAACAAAAATGGTGCTCCTAGTGCATTCATTATTGTACCAGCAACTTTTATTGTTAAAATGAATCCTATAAGGGGTATTAAAACAGGTGACTTCATTAAATCAATTAGTGGCGTTAAAAAAGTTTCTCGCCAAAACTTGTTGCTAAGTTTTTTTTGTTTTTGAGGAGCTGGGTCTGGCATATTCAGCAACCCAATAATCCCAGTCGCACAACATAGTGCCATAACCAGATACGCCCCTTTCCAGCCCATTATCATAGACAGGTAGACAGCGCCCGCACCCGAAGTAATCATCCCGATACGAAAACCAATTGATTCTGATGCAGCTCCACCTCCAACATGGCTTGGGTCTGATGCGTAAATACGTAATGCATCGAGCACAATGTCATGGGTAGCTGCGAAAAAACTCACACAGGTTGCGGTGATAACAACGCTCATAAGATGCTCAACTGGGTTAAGCTGCGCCAAAACCACCAAGCTTGTAATAAGACATATCAGGGCTAGTAACCCGAAACGTTTAATCGGGTGCAAACTTAAAAAAATTGGAAGTTTAACTCTATCAAGAAAAGGGGCCCATAAAAATTTAAAAGCATAAGGCAGACTTACTGCTGTAAACATTCCAATGGCTTTTGTGTCAAATCCGCTCTCGACAAGCCAAATACTAAGAGTTAAAAGGGTAAGTAAAAAAGGAATACCACTAGCAAACCCCATAGCAATTAAGCACAAAAAAACAGGATTGCTGTAAAAGTGAAATACGCGTTTTATTTTAAATATCTGTCGATGTAACGATACAATCATTAAACTCAACTAAACTAAATGGATAAACAGCCCGCCTGTGCAGCAGGCATTTATCAACCTTACTTTAAAACAGTAAGATGGCGGATGGGGTGAGATTCGAACTCACGAAGAGCTTACACCCTCGCCGGTTTTCAAGACCGGTGCCTTCAACCGCTCGGCCACCCATCCACATGTGTGAATATATAGAAGAATATTGCAGGCTTTTTCTAAAATCGCAAGTCTTTTTACAGCATTGCTCTTCAATTATATCGTTTGTCGCCTTCAAATTTGTAATCTTACTTAGTTTTCATATGATAAACGCCATCCCAATCCGCTGGGGGGGGGGTTGAAAGCTTCACATCTTTCAATATAGAGTTCACATGGATCATCTTGGCCAAATATCCTTTGTAAATCGTGAAAAATAGTTAAAGCCTCATCCCAGCGTTGCTCAAGATAGAATCTAAAAGCTTTAGTAAATTCATTACAGAACTTTAGTTGATCATCACTTGGCAACACCAAAGGGTCAGAATTTTTCAAAGCAACCAATTCGTAAATAGTAACCCCTTCGTTTTTACCTTTAACCGCAACAATATCTAATGGGCGAACAACTGCATGATCGTGCAAATGGTGAACTGTTGCTTCACTAAGCATAATATTTGTTCCATAAGCCTTGTTGGCTCCTTCAAGACGTGCCGCCAAGTTAACGGAATCACCAATAATTGTATAATTCATTCGTTCAGATGACCCTATGTTTCCAACAATCACTTCACCTGTATGAATACCAATTCTTGTTAAAAGCTCTGGCTTCTTCTCAAAGACCCACTTCCGATTGAGATCCAACAATCGTTTTTGGCAAAGCAATGCCGTTAAACAACAATTTAGGGAATGGGCATTATCTTGTTGTGGAGCGCCCCAAAAAGCCATGATTGCATCTCCAATATATTTATCTGTCGTTCCATTGTTTTCAGCTACAATAGAGGTCATTTCATCAAAATATTCATACAAGTGTAACACCAGCTTTTCTGCGGGATAAGTTTCACTAATAGTTGTAAAATTGGCAATATCTGAGAAGAAAATTGACAATTGCTTTTTCTTACCGCCTATTTTTACTTCAACTCCCTTGTCCACAAGTTTTTTTACCAAATTTTTAGGCACAAATTTTCCAAATGAAATAAGGCTTTTCCGCATACGTGAAATAGAATTTTGCAGTTTTTGTATTTCCTTAATTCCAGAAACCACTTCAGCCACTGGATCCAAATCAAAATTGGTTATCTTATCGGCCTGTAATGACAGATTATTAATAGGTGCAGCTATACGCCTCGCCATAATCGCTATGACTACAATCGAAAGAATTAATATCAGAAGACAAATCAGCAGCGTATTACGTTGTGTAACCTTAACAACCCCAATGTATTCATCAATAGGAGTTATCATTAGAAATTCCCACCCTTTAAAGCCTTCCAGAAGGAATTCTTTAAATAGAGCAATATACTCAACATCTCCTGATGTGAAAATAAAACGTTGCTGTTTATCAATTTGCTTTGCATGATATGCAACTGATGCAGTCTTGTCAGTTAAATCATCTATAGTAACTAATTTAGTTTCTGTACCAACAACTTTAGAATAGTTTTTTTCAGTGGGATGAGCGACTATTTCACCTTTTTGATTAAGCACCATAGATACACCTTTTATAGCACTTTTTTGAAGGTCAACAGCCAGTTTAGGTAAACCTACAGTGGAAGAAATGACCCCTACAAAGTCTCCAGTATCTGAAAGTAAAGGTACACCACAAGCAATACTTGGCGCTTGCGTCACATCAGAAACAAAAATATCTGTCCAAATATTCGAACGGTTTTGCGCCGTTTTTATGTACCATGGACGATTTTTGTGAACCATGGTAATTTGCGCTTCAGGTATTTTTTCTTCGTCTATTTTTTTACCTTCATTGTCTAGATAGATCCATATTTCTGTTGGCTTTACATCGCTTCTATCAACGATTCTTAAAGCAAATATAGCTTTTTTAGGGAGAATTTTTGCTTGTTCAACACGATAGGTTGTACCTGGTGTTATTGGTTTTACTTGTACAAAATACCCTGACTCTGTACCAACATATACACTATCCACAAGCTTATACTGGCGGCAATGTCCCATCATAAATTGAATTAAATCTTTGCTAATTACAGCAGCTTTTGAGGTATCTCGTACTAAGTACCCACCAAGTTCTGTTGAAGTTAGAACTTCACGAAAATTATCCGCAATACTTGAAACTTCAGAAATACTGGCATTTTCCATTAAACGATTCGAAAAATCAACAATTGAACGAGAGTTATTAATATAGGTGTAGGTTACAATGGAAATAGCTGTGATAACCTGCAAAACAAAAAAACTACTTAAAATATCAAATCTAAGATTTCTACTTTTGAATCTATTCGTTAACACACTGAAAAAACTTTTAATAATCATAGATAATTTCCTATAGTTTTTTATTTTAATTTGCACCCTATTACTTAATTGTAAATAAAATGTATTAATTTGTTACTAACAAAAGCGTTAAAATACTCTATATTCGATAATTTTATAGCTTATTGAACTAAAGGTTACCTTTACCACTTAAGTGTTGCAGAAAAATAAGTTGCCTTACTTTCATTATCAACTTCATAAGATGTTGCAATAAGCATTGCATCCATATTGTGTCTTAATGCTCCTTGAATATCGGTATCACCGGTCATTAGCACACGATCAGGATATTTTAGTTGCTTCAGTGCGCGAATAAATATTTCAGGAAACGGTTTACCAAAACTAAGCACTTCGCCGCCTAGTAGATGGTAGCGTTGTGATAATAAACCTGGACGTAAATGCTGTTTTTTTGAACAAAAAGCTAATAAATCTGGGTTAGCACATATAAATTTCAAATTTCGCTTTATGGCATGCTTAAAGATTTCATCATAATGAAGAGCAATATCTTTTGGATCCTTGACAGCGTGGGGAACCGCCAAAGCTAAAATAACATCAGCCTCATGAATATCATCCGTAACACAATGTAAATTGCTAATTTCCTGCCAGTTTTCCCAGTAGTGGGTATCAATTAGATAAATTTTTTTTGCGATTTTATACTCATTCTGAATATATTCAAAACAAAGATCACCCGCAGTTAATACTGTTTGGTACAACTCTGCAGGTAAACCACATTGTTCCAGATTTTTTCTGCAATCTATCCTTAAAAATGGGGTATTTGAAATTAAAACAACTGGTTTTTTTAATGAATTTAAAATTTTTAGCACCTCTAACGCATCTTTAAAAATTGCCCCTCCTTCATATAGGACCCCCCATAGATCAAATAAGAAACAGTCATACTTTTCTGAGACGTCACGAAAACCTTTTATAATTTTACCCATGTTCTTTTTCATTTGATTAAAATTGTAAAAATTTCTATTTATTTTTTTTTATTACGTGTTAGCATTATAGAGGGAAAGTAAAAACCAAAAATTAAAAGTATTTATTTTGTGTTAATTATATCCATTATATTATTAACAGAACAAGTAATTTTATTTGCAAAAGGATTTCCGATGACTGACAACGACATTATTGTCTCATTTATAGATACAAATCCTGTATTTAAGATTTTAACACCAACTGATAAATCACGCTTTATCAGTAAGTTAAGTGTTGAAAAATATAGTGTTGACGCTGTAATTCACAACAACTTTGATCACAGTTCTTCAGGATTTTTTGTAGTAAATGGATCAGTTAATTTAAAAAACACAAATTTTGAAAAAAAAGTTAACACAGGGCATTTTTTTTCTTGCGAAAGTGTTCTTGGGCTGCAAAATCACACAACTAAGGCCACTTGTGTTGATGAATGCACAATTATTTCCCTGTCAGATGGCGCACTAAACACGCTGGTTAATTTAAATCCAGACGCGCTGAGTTATTTTAGCGAAAATACATTTGAAAACTTGGGAATAGTTGAAAAACAACCAGCCTCTGCCACAAAATTAAAAACATTCACAGAAACTGCTATGTTTGATTTTGAGGGTAGCATTTGGAGTTGGTTAGCCCTGCTTATTTGTACTCCAGCACTATATGCTTATATGCAAACTCCTGCAATTTCAAGTGACGCCAGAATATTCCTTACGTTTTTAGCAGTATGCATTTTTATGTGGGTATTTCGTTTAGTTCCTTATTATATTCCAGCACTATTTACCATACTTGGAACTTTAGCTGTCGATATAGCCCCTGTAAAAGTGGTTTTAAGCGGCTTTTCATCGGAAAGCTTCATTATGATTATGGCCCTTTCTGCTGTTAGCTTGGTAGTGATCAAATCAGGTATTTTGTATCGAGCCTTAATTAAATTATTATCGATCAGCAAGTGTAGTTATAATTTCTACAACTTTATTTTATTTTTCATAGGGTCAATACTTACACTCTTTATTCCAGCAATTGTCACTCGTTGCCAAATTATGGCGCAATTAACTAATGAGGCTAGAGACTTATTAAATACTAAAAAAACTGATTCGTTCAGCACAAGTTTGGCAGTTACAGGTTTTTTTGGAGCAAGCTTATTCTCAACCATATTTTTTACCGGATCGTTAATGAACTTTTTGGTGCAAAATATTTTACCAACCCAAGAACAAACCCAATTTCAGTCATTAGGTTGGATTAAAGCATCAATGATGATGGGAGCATTTTTTCTTGTTGGTTATTTAGTAGCATTTTGTGCAGTTTTTTTAAACAAGGAAAAATGCGAACTGAAGAAGGAAATCTTAATTTCTAAATTAAATGCTATTGGAAAAATCTCAATAATTGAATGGTGCGCAATTTCAGCTGTTGCTTTTTTGAGTGTAGGATTTTTCACATATTTTCAGCACCAAATTCACCCTGCTTGGGTTGCCACCATAACTATGCTAGCGCTTGTAGGAGTTGGGGCATTCGGTAAAAAAGATTTTCAAACAGGAATAGACTGGGCATTTATCATTTTCATAGCCACTTGCTCTGGAATTGGAGCAACTCTGAATTATCTAGGCTTAAATGATATTATTGCTAAAAATCTTGTTAATCTTTTAGGAACAAACTTTAAAGATCTTTTTTATTTTATATCGCTAATAATCATATCAACACTATTGATTAGGATGTTTTTACCAATAACACCTTCTGTGCTCATTCTATGCACAATATTTATTCCAATTTCAAACATCTATAATATTAGTCCCTGGTTAGCCTCTATAGTGATACTAGTCACAGCGGATATGTGGTTCTTACCTTATCAAAACTTCTTCTATGTTATGTTTGAAGAATTTTTAAACAGTAATTACAATCAGAAAAAATTTATTTTATTTAATATTATTATGAACATTGTGCGTGTTGGGGCAATTTATTTATCGATGCCTTATTGGTCTAAACTTGGTTTGATGTAAAAAGGGATTATCATGATTAAATTACGTCTATTATTTGTAGGGTTATTTGTGCTTGGTAGCACCTATTTTTTAGTCAAAGAAAGTATTTCCACACCTAGAATTCTTGTATTACAAAGTTATGGAAGTGATTATTCTTGGACACATGATGTTGATGTTGGTATCAAGAAAATTTTGGAAAAAGAAAGTACTGTTACCGTAAGGTGGCACTATATGGATACAAAAAATCACCCAGAAAAGCATTACTTAGAAAAAATTGGTATTGTTAGTAAACGAGTAATAGATCAATTCAAACCATCTGTGATCATTGCAGTAGATGACGATGCTCAGGAATACGTGACTAAGTACTACAATAACGATCCAAACATTAAGATTGTTTTTTCTGGCGTAAACGCCACAAGGGAAGAATACGCCTTTGATAAGGCAAATAATGTCACCGGTATTTTAGAACGCTTACCGGCTGATGGCATTGTTGACTCACTACAGCTACTTGCAGGGACGACAAATACTATAAAAATAATTCATGTAAGTGATGAGTCAAAAACCGTAAAACTTGATGATAAGTTTTTGCATGCATATAAAGGATGGAAAAATGTAAAAATGCTTCCTTCACTGCTTGTTTCAACTTTTGATGATTGGAAAGTAGCTATTAAAAAAGCCAGCGAAGATGCCGATTATATCGTTATATCAAATTACAGAAAAATCTATGACGTTAAGGGCAGTGAGAAAAAAGTTCTCCCTAAAGAAATAATGGCATGGACTATGGCCAATGCTACTAAGCCAATAATAGGAATGAATGCGTTTATATTTGAAGATGGTGCGCGTTTAGCAATAGCAACATCCCCTTACGAACAAGGAGAGGTTGCTGCAGTATTTGCGCTAGAGATTATCAAGACAGGTGTTCTACCCCCTCATACTCAAACCAAACAGTTCGTAATAGGAATAGATGAAGAATCTATCATGCCAGGTGGAGAATTTTTTGGACTTCCAAAAACTTATGTAGCCTATGCTTTGTATTCAGGAAAATTCAGACAAAAGAAAATCAATGCAAAATAACACTCCTTCTCTTACATCAGAAGGTAGATGTTTGAAGCGCTGAATATTGCAAGGCTTTCTTAAGCTTTTCAAAAGCAGAAATTTCTAACTGACGCACACGTTCACGAGAAATTGTTAAGTTTTGACTCATTTCTTCAAGTGTTTTAGGTGGCTCATCTAAACGCCTGCCGATGATAATTTCTTGCTCCCTAGCATTGAGTGCTTTCATGGCTCCTTGCAATGCACTACGACGCTTATCGAACTCATCACGCTGGACGATTTGAATTTCTTGATTGTCGCTTTCATCCGCTAACCAATCCATCCATTCCATAGTGCTTTCGCTATCATTAATTGGCGTATTTAAAGACGAATCGTGACTTGCTATGCGCTGCTCCATTGACCAAACTTCATCCTCTGACACATTAAGCTTTAACGCTATTTTTTGTACTAATTCTGAGGTGAGCTGATCACTGTGAAGCTTACCATCCTTTTCTTGAGCCTCTTGGATAATTGCTCGTTTGGTTTTTTTTAAGGAAAAAAACAGCTTTTTTTGTGCAGCAGTTGTACCAATTTTTACCAACGACCAGGTATGTAAAATGTAGTCTTGCATGCTAGCTTTAATCCACCACATAGCATAGGTAGAAAAGCGAAATCCACGGTCTGGTTCATAATGTTTCATGGCTTGCATCATGCCAATGTTACCTTCTGCAATCAGGTCACTGATGGGCAGTCCGTATCCACGATAGCCAACGGCAACTTTTGCTACTAACTTTAGATGCGCAGCTGCCAATTTTTCCATGGCTTTATGGTCTTGGTTTTCGCGCCAATCTTTAGCTAGTTTATATTCTTCTTCAAGACTGAGAACCGCAAGGCTTCGAACCTTTTGTACATATTGATGGTGGTCATGATGCTGCTGCAAAATCATTTACAAATAAGACGCCTGCGTTAAGTTTAGCTAGTTTTTTGTAGCGTATTCAAGCAGGGTATTTTTCAACTAGCAATCAGGCCTTCATTAATTTGTTGATTCCATAGTTTTGCATATAAGCCATTTTGTTGCAGTAATTTAGCATGGGTGCCTGATTCTGCAATTACACCTTGGTCTAATACAAAAATTTTATCAGCATCAACAATGGTGCTAAGCCTATGGGCAATAATAATTGTCGTCTGATTTTTAGAAATTTTTTGCAAACTTTCTTGAATGCGCTTTTCAGTAGAACTATCAAGAGCTGAAGTTGCTTCATCAAAAATGAAAATCTTTGGTTTTTTAAGTAGCATTCTTGCAATCGCTACTCGCTGTTTTTCACCACCTGATAGTTTCAAACCTCGTTCGCCAACTTTGGTTTCAAGACCTTCAGGAAGAGCTGCTATAAAACCATCAAGCTCTGCATTTTTAGCAGCTTCTTGAATTTCACTAGGAGAAGCTGGTGGAGCACCGTAAGCAATGTTGTAGCCAAGTGTATCGTTAAATAACACCGTGTCTTGTGGCACCATTCCCAAAATATCCCGAAGGCTTGTCTGAGTGATCGACTTTAGGTCTTGGTCATCAATGTAAATACTTCCTTTGCAAGGGTCATAAAACCGAAATAGTAAGCGGGACAACGTTGATTTTCCAGCGCCAGTTGCCCCAACAAACGCAGCTGTTTCACCTGGATGTATTTCAAAATTTATATTTTTTAAAATCTGACGATCGGTACCGTAGTTAAAGCATATGTTTTCAAACACAACTTTGCCTGTTTTATAGACCAATGGTTTTGCACCTGCTGTGTCTTTAATATCAGATTCTTGATCAAGTAATTCAAACATTTCCCCAAGGTTCACTATTCCTTGCTTAATTTCACGGTACGCAAACCCTAGGTTAAATAAAGGCATTACTAGTTGCAGAGAAAAAGCAAACAATGCAGCAACATCTCCTGGTGTAATTGCACCTATTGCAGCGCGTTTTACAGCAAAAGCAAGCATTCCCCCAAGGCCTATAGAGAATATAATCGCCTGTCCTGCATTTAAGAAGTTAAGGGACCCTCTTAATTTTCGTGATGTTTTTTCATAAACAGCTTGCACTTCATCGTAACGCTTGACTTCAAATTCTTCATTTCCAAAATACTTTACCGTTTCAAAATTGAGCAAACTATCAATTGCACGCGTTTGGGCTGTGTTATCGTAAACGTTCATTTGTTTAACAATTTTCAAGCGCTTGGTTGATACAATGATCGTAAACACAACATAAGTGGCCATGGTTAAAACCATAATCACGCTGCACCACGGGCTGTACCAGATCCACAATAAAACCGATAAAAATACTGTTTCAATTATGCTTGGAAAAATAGTCATCATCAAAAACTGACTAATCATTTCTAGAGACTTGGTAGCACGCTCAATAATACGGCTAAGCCCACCAGTTTGGCGATTCAGATGAAATTTTAGACTTAACGAATGTAAATGCTTAAAGGTAGTGACAGATATTTCACGAAAAACTCGCTGGGTGACAATGTTAAAAGTGTAATCACGCAATTCGTTAAACGTTTGAGCCAATATGCGCACAACAACAAAACCAATTAAAATACCAGCTGGAAAGATTGCTGGACTTTTTTCCAGATGATCAATTAAGTATTTAAAAGCAATAGGGCCACATAATACAAATATGCGGCCAATCAATAAGAACGAAAGTGCACTAACAAGATACATTTTCGCTTTGACCATGTTTTTAGGCCACAAATAGACCTTAAGTTTTTTTAACGTCAATGTTTTGGTGTTCACTCTGCGCTATCCATTTCTAGCCACATGGCATTTAAAATACTAAACGCACATGCAAGACCTAGCCCTAATATCCAACTAAAGTACCACATAAATCCTCTAATACATTTGGGGGTCTGATAAATCTTTTAATACCAATCGTTTGCTGAAAACTTTATACGTCCAGGTGATATAAGCAAGCACAAACGGTAGGAATATCAATACAGCGATAAGCATAATAAATAGGGTAAGCCTTGATGAAGAAGCATCCCAAATAGTTAAGCTATGATTTGGCGCAAGTGTTGATGGTAAAATAAAGGGAAAAGTTGCCAAACCAGCTGTAGCAATCACCCCGATAATACTAATTGAGGTTCCCAAAAAGCCAACAATGGCTTTTCTTTTACCTGAAACCATCGAAACTAAAAACCCGAAGCAAGCAAGCAGTGTTGCAATCATTGCACTGCTACCAAAAAAGCGCAGAGATAGCTCATCACTTTCTTCTATAAATTGCATGCCAACTATTTTTGCTAATATATTTTGCGATCCAGATGTTTCTTCAAGAGTGAATCCAAAGCATGTTCTATTTAAAACAATTCCAGCGCTTGCAAAACAAATAAGCGCTAGAAATGAAAAAGTTTTTTGAACCCCATGCGCTTTTTGAGCAATGGGATGATCTACTTTTAATCGTAAATAAGCAGCGCCATGCGCTATTAGCATGTTTAGAGAAACCAAGCCTGCAAGCAAAGTAAATGGATTAAATAATTCAAAAAATACACTTTTTGTTTTGAGCATTAGGCTTTCGTCAAAAACAAAAGGAAGTCCCAGAATGGTGTTGCCAACAGCTATTCCAAAAACCAAACACGGAATAATACTTGTAATACAAAGTGCCCAATCCCAACGATTTCGCCATTCTTGGCTCGGCATTTTACTACGAAATTTTAAACCAACAGGGCGTATAATTAAACACGCAAGTACCAAAAACATAGCTAAATACATGGTTGAAAAAGCCACTGCGTACACAATTGGCCAAGCAGCAAAAAGAGCGCCAGCTCCCAATATAAGCCAAACTTGGTTGCTTTCCCAAACAGGTGCAATAGTATTAATCATTAATCGACGCTCATCATCTGTTTTAGCTAAAGCAGTAAGTAAGCTGGCAATGCCTAAATCAAACCCATCAGTTAAGGCAAAACCTGTCAGCAAAACACCAAGCAAAACCCACCAGATGATTTGTAACATTTCAAGTGATGGCATGTTACGCTCCCTTTGTTTTTGAAAACATGTCAGGGCCAGCTTTTATATATTTTTTTAAAAGCATCACATCAAACACTAAAAGAATTGAATAGAAAACCACGAACATTGATAAGGAAATAACGAGAGATGATTTATCAAGGTTTGAAGCAGCCATAGAGGTTGGCAGCACGCCTTCAATTGCCCAAGGTTGACGCCCGTGTTCAGCAACAAACCAGCCACACATAATAGCAATCCAAGGCAGCGGCAAAATAACAAGACCACTACGTAAATACCACGGATGTTGAGTAAAGCTGCGTTTTACAGAATACCAAAAACCAAGAATGAAATAAGCTAATAGAATAAATCCACAGGCAACCATGACTCGGAAAGATATGAACAATGGAACGACATTGGGAACGGTATCATGAGCAGCCTGCTTAATGGTTTCTTCACTTACATGGTTCAGATCAGAAGTGTATTTCTTAAGCAGTAGTCCATAGCCAAGATCATTTTTGTATTTTTCAAATTGTTCTGCAGCATGATGATTTTTTCTGTCTTTACGAAGGTCTTGTAGGGCAAGATACGCTTTCTGTCCATTTCTAATACGCGGTATTGCTAAAGCTTCAAGTTCAATGACACCAGGAATTTCTGTAGAAAAAGAACGCGTAGCAATGATTCCTAATAAATAGGGCAACTTAACTTCTAAACGGTTTTCACGTTTTTCTTGATTGGGAACCGCAAATAGTAAAAGACTAGCTGGCGCTTTTTCTGTATGCCACATGGCTTCCATAGCAGCAATTTTCATTTTTTGGTTTTGGCTTTGGCTTGTTGTGTACCCACTTTCATCGCCTAACACAATAACGCTTAAGGCAGATGCTAAGCCAAAGCTTACAGCAACTGTCATTGAACGCTTAGCAAATTCAACATGACGTTTTTTCAATAGGTACCACGAACTAATAGCCATAATAAACATGGCGCCAGTAACATACCCAGAGCTAACCGTGTGCACAAATTTAGACTGCGCTACTGGGTTAAAGAATATTTCATAAAAATTGGTTAGTTCCATGCGAAGCGTATCAACATTAAAAGCTGAACCTATTGGGTTTTGCATCCATGCGTTAGCAATAAGAATCCAAAGGGCTGAAAAACTAGTACCAAAGGCTAACCCCCAAGTGACGCACAAGTGCGCCTGACGTGATAATTTATTCCACCCAAAGAAAAACAACCCAATTAAAGTAGCCTCAAGAAAAAAGGCCATCAGCCCTTCAATAGCAAGTAAAGAGCCAAAAATATCACCAACATAATGGCTGTAGTAGGCCCAGTTTGTGCCAAATTGAAATTCTAGTGTAATACCGGTAGCAACACCCATGGCAAAATTAATGCCAAACAATAATCCCCAGAATTGTGTCATTTGCTTCCAAATAGGGTTTTTGGTCATTACATAAACGCTTTCCATAATGGCCAATAAAAAACTTAAGCCAAGGGTTAGCGGCACAAATAGAAAGTGATACATAGCAGTAACGCCAAACTGAAGGCGAGCTAATTGAACGGCAGTTAACGATTCAAACATATACACTACTTGGTTAGATGTTGATCAATTTGAGTAGAGCTTAAGTGTATGCGGTGGTTACGCACATAAACAATTAAAAGCGCCAAAATGACTAGCTTAATGGCAATAGCTATTTTGATATCTTTAAATTTGGGCATTCATACCTCCACTCAACCTCAGTATAGCGTAAGTGAATACAATTTTATAAATATTTTAAGAAGACTATAAAATATTCATTGAAAATACAACTGCATATCACTATATATAGTTAAGATAGTTTATTTTGGTTTATTATTATGTGTTTAAAGCTTTTTATTTGTCTGTGGACATACTCGCTGTGTTCAACAGTTTTTGCCGCAACTGACATTTCGGTTTGGGAGCAAGCAAGCCAAGCGCTGCAATATCAAAATAATGACCGTATCGCGCACTTCAGTACAGAATTGAGCGATCAAAAAGCACCCTTAGAATTATTTATTTCTCAACAGAAAAAGGTAATTGGGAAACTCCCTATGACTATAATAGGCGCATATTAGTATCAGCTCTGCTGTGCAAAGTAGGTTGGAAAGGCACTTTATTTTTAATGTCATCTGAAGAAAATATTCAGAAATTTTATGAAGGAAATGTTCCTCTCTGTTTGAAAAAACCTGATGCAAAAGCAGTTGTCAAAAAATATTTCATAGATATTGAAAATGCTGCAGAGAAAGGCCAAACAGGAGCGGTGTTATGTTTCATGTCTCTTTTTTATACAGAAAAAGATTGTTGGCAGCACAGTTTTTCTCATGGATTTTTTAAATATTGCCAGAAAAACGGATACGGAAATTTTGCAAAATACGTGCTTCATCATTCGGATGATTTTTCAGGGCACAGCCAAAATATGCACAGCCAATTTAAGATTTGGAAAGGACAATGTTTAGCGGAGGCCTTTGTAACTGAGTTAAAAAAAGGAAATGCATATTATTTTGACCATGAGAAACAAAAACTTAAAAGATTAAAATTAGAACTACCTTCTGTAAGCGCGTTGTATGTGGAATTAGCCAAACAAGCTCGTTTTGACTTAATGGATTTTGTTCTAACACATCATTCATGGCCAAAACCTTCTATAGAAGCAGAAAATTTTGCTTTGGAGACTGTGCTAAACGCAAGAAATTACAAACGCGCAAAATGGCTACTGTCTGTTGAAAAACTTGGACACAAACCTGAAATAATAGTTTTACACACTGCTGCAGCAAAAGCAGCGCAAGAAAGATCATGGCAAACAGTTGATGATCTGCTTGCCAATATGTATGACGAATCACGACCTGTAACACAAGCACTGACGGATGATTTGTTTGTTTGTGCAGTGGCGTATCAAAATCATGAATACTTCAGCTTATTAACAGGCGAAAATCCCTTTGCAGTATTAACTGGTGAAGAATGGGCATATGCCCCTCCAAGCCCTCCTGCATTTGATAGAGGATTATTAGAAACCGTAAGGTTCAGATATCAAGATACGTTTAATAGATTTTTGGGTAGATACAGTGAAAAATTATCAGAAGCTGGAATGAAAGCAGCTTTAGAACAAGCTGGAAAGCCAGGAGTTAATGCAAGTTTGTATGATTGCCTTGATACGCTTGTATACCCCGGCAGTGCGGATAATCACTACCAAGAATGTTTAAAAAGAAAACTTGGTATCCCAACTAAACGTGAATCGATGTTTCAAATTGTAAATTTTCACCTTGAACCACTTGAACTAATTAAACTGTAACACTACAGATGTATCATCTTTTTTAGTTCCCATAACTGGTGAAGCAAATAGTAGTAGTGCAGAAGCTGATACCGGAGCTGCAACTGACGCTTAATTGCTACTTAATCAGTTCAATAACGATAATTGCAACACCACACAAGAAAACCAGTGCCAAAATACCATTGCCTCCTACCACTTTGTAGGGGGTAATGCTGTTTGATTGACGCAATTTATACGCAACTGCCGCTGGTAGCAAAATTGCCAACACACTCAGCGCAATTGATGCATACCCCAAAGCCATAATAAAACCATTGGGATAGAACAAAGCAAAAAATAATGGAGGCACGAATGTTAAAAGTGCCGTTTGGAACCTCTGCCTCGATGTGTTTTTCTGCTTGAAGCTCTCAGCTAAATAATCAAATAATCCAATCGCCACCCCTAAAAATGAAGTAGAAACAGCAAAGAACGTAAAAATATTTGAACAATAGCCAATGGCACTGCTTTTGGTTATCTCGTTTAAATTGTGAATAAATGATGCAACGTTTTGTTCTTCTACCCCTGTTGATGGAGGCAAAACACCTAATGTAACAGTTTGCCATAAAATATATACAAATAGTGGTGCAATGCTTCCTGCAATAATAACTTTCCGTAAATATTTAGGATTCGGACCAACATAATTAACAAGCGTTGGGATGCTTCCATGAAACCCGAATGATGTAAAAAACAGTGGTATTGCTAGCCAAAAAGCGCTGGGCTCACTACCAGCAGCAGCTAAATATTGAGTTTGTATAAAGGGGATAAGACAATAGACAAGGCTTAAGAAAATCCCGACTTTGAAAAATAACAAGAAACGATTTGCAAAATCTACATGACGGGTTGATGAATAGACAAAAACCCCAAGCATTGCTGCAAATGCAAATGCCATTAATGCAAAAGGAACAGAAACACCCAAAAAATTATCGATTCCTGTTTTTAGAAAGGCTGCTCCGCCAGTAGTATAGGCGGAGAGCAACGCATAAAATAAAAAGCCAATGCTAAGTGATGCAATCCATTTTCCAAAACGGCCAAAAGTTTTCTCAGCCAAATACGATATGCTATATCCGCCACCAAACCTTAAGTTTATTTCCAAAGTAATGAGTGCTGCAAAACAGGTGAAAATCCACATAGCAACCAATAGCAAAGAACTATTAAGGAACCCTACTTTACCAGAAGTCATAGGAAGTGCAAGCATTCCTGCACCAAAAGTTGTGCCAGCAACGATGAGTGTTGCTCCTATAAACCTACTCTTTGATGGGACTTGCATTTGTTGAGGTGCTTCCTGATTAAGAGATTCAGATACTAAACGGGTCGCTGTTTGCATGAGAAACTTATCTAAATGGTTTCCTATATGGTAGAATGTTTTTACTTTTAAAATCTAGTCAAAATTATACTACCTATGAACTTAGCTAATTTTTGGAAAAATTTTCCTGGTCAGTGGCACTTTGAAAGGTTTATTTCTGATCAGAGCATGCTGACTGGGTTTCTGAATGTGGAAAAAATAAATCCCTCTTTTTATAAAGCTCATGAAAACGGCACATACAAAAATAGTAATGAACAAACATTTTTTCGAGACTACCAGTTCAATTGGGAAAATGAGTGTTTAAATATTTCGGGATTCAATCCAAAAGATGGATACGTTCAGCTTCACAGTATAACTGATGCATCAAGAATACATACACACATATGTAAGCAAGATGTGTATGTATTTGAGCTGAAGAATTTTGATTTGAATAGTTGGAGATCTGTTATTGTTATAACAGGTCCAAAAAAGAATTTAACAATAAAAACAAACTACACACGTTAATAATAATTGATTATGAAATAAAAATGCTGCATAATAATCATATGACTTTTATTGTTTGTTAATTGTTTTGATTTTTAAATTATTTGTTATATTTAATGTTGTTTGCGTTGCTTATGGGGCAACTAATCTCGATGCAGATCCAGTAGAACCACATTATAATTTAAGAACAAGAGACAAAAGAGCGCATTCTCTACATGAAGAATCAACCACCTCCTCTGCAACCTCAGCAATCACTGCTACAAAACGAGTAAGAACTTCAAAGAAAAAACTTGCGCTAACTTTAACGAGATCAGAAATTGATAATGATTTTGAAGTAATTATAGGCAACTCAAAAAAAGCATCTGCATTAAAGAAACTTTCTTTTTCTAAAGCATCTCTCCGTTTAGCAAAACGTGTTCAAGCTATTTTACCATCCACAGAAATTAATGAATTGGCACACATACTAGATAGAACAGGTAAACATTATCTCTTATCAAATGCAGTCTTTCAGAATGCACTCTTTAACTACGAAAAAGCTCTGGTAGATACAAAAAAATTCTTACAAGAAAAGTCAGAGCCACCATTTCCTTTGATTGGACTGACAGCTAGCAAAGGAACAAAAACATATGAAAGACAGCTTTTATCAAGAAGAAGATCTGCTGTTCAATACTACATGTCAGATAAAAAATTCAAAGTGCTATCCGCTGTCCATATGCTTACAGAAAGATCAAATCACTTTTAAGAATTATTTCAGCAACCGCTTCGCTGTTTTAATAACATTTTCAAGAGAATTTTCCACGTGCAAAAATTGCGCATGCTCTTTGCGTGCAAAGTCCGCATCAATAATATGGTGAAATAGTGAAACCAGAGGATCCCAAAAATTATTAAGGTTCGCAATAATAATTGGTTTATGGTGTAGGTTAAGTTGTTTCCAGGTCAGAATTTCAAAAAATTCATCTAAAGTTCCAAACCCACCTGGCATAATGATGAAAGCATCTGCTTTTTGAGACATTTGAAGTTTTCTAGTATGCATAGTGTCAACAACATATATTTCATGAAGCCCACTTTGCACTCCTTCACGTTCATCTAACTGTTCTGTCGTTACGCCCATAACAAGTCCGCCATTTTCAACAACGGTATTAGAAACACGCCCCATTAACCCAAGGCGCCCTCCCCCATAAACCATATTAAAGCCATTTGTAGCAATTAGCTTTCCAAGCTCTTCCGCTGATTGATAGTAGAAGGGATCAACTCGTTCAGAAGCACCACAATATACACAAAGATATTTACCTTTAGTCATGATTTACCTACCTGTTGGGCTTTATCTGTATGAATGACACTAGACAAAGGTTTTTCTTCTGTCTCAGAATGACAAACAGTACTTAACATTTCATTAAAATTATAATTTTTCAAGGGGAAGTACGTGTCTGCTGGTGAAATTCTTTCAGTTAAAATTAAAACTGCGTTTGGAGACGGCACTTTTGTAGCACAACGCGTTGTGGCTGAGGAAATATTATCTGAGTCATACGTTGTTGATGTGTACGCATCAACAACAACTTCTACATTTGATGGGGACGACTTGGTTCACACTAAAGCCGGAGTAATTTTTGAAGTATATGGACAAAAAGATTCATCTTCAAAACAGGGAGTTCGTGCTTATCATGGCGTAATCACACACATGGAACATTTGAAAACTGTCATTGATGAAGAAAAACAGTTAACGCATTTTTTCCACTTTCAGCTGCACTCTACTTTTTGGATGTTAAAACACGGCGCCGACCACAGAATTTTTCAAGAGCAATCAGCAATCGATATCATCCAAACTATATTAAGAGAAAATGGCGTATCTGATTTTGAGATAAAAGCCAGTGGAGGCACAAGCGTGCGCGAATACTGTGTGCAATATGGTGAAAATCACTTTGATTTTGTTTCAAGATTACTTGAAGAAGAAGGGATTGGATATTATTTCACCCATACAGATTCAAATCACACCATGGTTTTATTTGATCAAAATTCAAGTTTTACGCACATTGCCCAAGGCTCATTAGCGTTTTTAAATGTGGATGCTGACGGCGCATTCATTGATCGTGTTTTTGCTTTTGGTAAAAAATCTCAAGTAGCCCCTAAAGCTTATAAGACAATTGATTACAATTATAAAACACCCCACACACAATTGCTAAATAGCAGCTCTGGATCTGGGTTTGGAAAAGAAATTTATGAATATCCAGGATTATTTCAAAAATCGAGTGATGGGCATAAATTAGCTGATCAACGTATGGAAGAAATTGAATGGTTTACAAAACGTGTTTATGGCAAAACAACCTGCCCAAGCATAGCACCTGGCTATACATTTACGCTGAAAGAGCATCCCATCAAAGAATACAACAAGGAATATGTCATTTCTTATGTACGCCATGAAATTATTTCTCAAGCAGACGATCAATCAACAGAAGGAAGAGAATCTAATCTTCTAACTTATACAAACAGTTTTGAAGGTTTCTTAAAAACGATTCACTATCGCCCCTACCGTAAAACACTTAAACCGCGCATTTATGGATCACAAACAGCTTTTGTAACAGGTGCAGGAACCGAAGTATACGGCGATCCTATGGCACGCATCAAAGTTAAATTTCATTGGGATTTGAGTAACCCTGACGATGAAACAAGTTCTTTATGGATTAGAGTAAGCCAATCATTGAGTGGAGCTGCTTGGGGAGCTTTATACATGCCACGCATTGGTATGGAAGTGGTTGTAGCTTTTATTGATGGAGATCCAGATAGGCCGTTAGTTACTGGATGCGTATACAACCAAGCATTTATGCCGCCTTATTCCCCCCAAGATAAACCCCATTACATGACTTTGAAGAGTAAAACGTTTGATGATGATTCTGGTCATAATGAATTACGTTTTAGTGACGATCCCGGTAAAGAAGAAATATTCCTGTATGGTCAATACGATATGAATACAGTGATTGAGCATAGCAGAAATGAGGATATGAACACAGGCGATGATACGTTAACCATCCACAAAGGTGATAAAATGATTCACCAAAAAGGAAAGGGCACTATGTATTTGACCCTTATTGATAAGGGTGACCGCACCACAAATCTTAAAAAGGGAAATTTTGTTATCGATGTTAATGGAACTATTTTAATTAAAGCGACCAAAGACATTACGATACAAACACCTAAAAATATCATCATGAAGGCCGGGCAAAATATTATGATGAAGGCAGAGAAAAACATTATGATGAAAGCCGGGATGAATATACAGTCAAAAGCTGGGAAGAATATTCAAACAAAAGCAGGAATGAATATACAGTCAAAAGCTGGGAAGAATATTCAAACAAAAGCAGGAATGAATATACAGTCAAAAGCTGGCATGAATATACAAGAAAAGGCGGAAATGAACATACAAGAAAAAGCAGGCATAATGATTCAAACCAAAGCTGGTATGATGATTCAGATGAAGTCCGGATTAGCTTTTCAAGCAAAAGCAGGAGCAATGATGGAATTAAAAAGCGGTGCATTAATAAAAGCTGAAGGCGGTGCAATGGGCATGTTCAAAGGTGCAATTACGAAATTAGGAAATTAGACATGGTCTTTGATAGTCATCAATTTGCAGGAACTGATCAAAAAATGATCAACCAAGAAAAAACTGAAGAACAATTACAACAAGTAACTGAAAATAAAAAAGATGCTGAAACGCTAGTTCGTCAATCTCAAGACATTTTTAAAAAACCATATAGCATCAAAGATTTTGCAAAACATTCAGCTAGTCAGAATGTAAGTATTGATGATAATAGCGAAAAGGCTCCGGATTGCTCGCCAGGTTACGAACATTGCGCCCAAGAAAATGAAGACGAAATCAGAATTTTTGAGGAAGAAAGTCAACGTGATGAAGAAGAAGACGCACACGATGACAAAGAAGAAGACCCTGAAGACGACGAAGATACCCCTAAAGAAGATATCACTGCACCTGTGCACGAAGTGAAAATTCAAAAAGTAGGCGATAAAATTTTACACGCCGAATTTTCAAAAGGATTAAAACATGGGGTCACTAGCATTAAAACCAAAGAAGGACATTACGAAATGCAAGCACATTATGTGAAAGATAAACTTGATGGTCCTACAACATATTATTACCCAGATGGAAAAATAGAACGCGAAATAAATTTTCAACAGGGAGAAATGCATGGCCTGATGAAGTCTTTTCATGAAGATGGAAAAACAGCAATGGAAATTGAATATGAGCGCGGAATAATGCACGGAATGTCAAAAATTTACGATGAATTTGGAAATAACCAAATTTTTTCAACGTACAAAAAAGGTAAACTTCACGGAGAAATGATTATTTTTTCTAACGGAAAGCCTTATTTAAAAAAAATCTACCACGAAGGACGTGAAACACACCAACAGCATGACCCGGAAGCGGCGCACAGTTGTTAAATTTTATTTTGTTGCTTATAATAAAAGTAACGTAATTTATGGTATAAAAAATGGCTCTAGAACACGAGATCGCAGGTATGGCAATACAGGCAATGACTCCATCAATCATCAAGAAAGAAATGTTTAAAACTGAAGCAAAAAGCCTTGCAAAATTTATTGTTGGTTTTTTAGTTTTTAGCACTTTGTTTTTTAAGCCTTTTAATATTCCGACTGGGTCAATGATTCCCAATTTGTTGATTGGAGATTTTTTAGTCGTAAATAAATTTGCTTATGGCTATACACGATATAGCTTGCCTTTTGGGTCAGATGTTGATTGGTTTAAAGGACGAATACTCCCGGAAAACCCTAAAATGGGGGATATAGGTGTATTTCATAACCCAAAAGATTCTGAACCATTTTCTATTTTGGGAATTAAGCTTTGGGATTCCGCAAAAGATTACGTTAAACGCATTATCGGTTTGCCAGGTGACCGCATTCAAATGAAAAAAGGACGTTTGTGGATTAATGGTAAAGAGTGCCCTATTAAACGAGTTGAAGATTTTCCCCACGTTGATCACTATGGTAAAAATATTATGGCTCAAAAGTATGAGGAAACACTTCCGAACGGCGTTAAGCACACTTTTATTAAGTGCATTCCTTTCGGAGAGCATAGAGTCGATGATACGCCAGAGTATGTCGTTCCAGAAAATCACTTCATGATCATTGGTGATAACCGCGATGGGTCGCTTGATAGCCGCTACATGAACGACAAAGTAAGTTTTATTTCTTATGATCACCTTATGGGTAAAGTCGCTTTTGTATTCTTTTCAACATCAGCAAAGTGGTATGAAGTTTGGAAATGGTTCACAGGTGTGAGAATTGAACTCATAATGACTATTCCTGAATAAAGGTCAAGATATTCACAAAAAAAGGGCTCTTTAAAGAGCCCTTTTTTCTTACAGAGGAATTTTATTATTTCTTTTTCTTATCGATCATTTTTATAGGTCCACTATGACTTGTGTGCTTAGTCCAGTCTTTTCCTGTGAAATGTTCACGGATAGGAGCGGTTGTTTTTTTACCCACATTTTCATAATTTTCTTTAATCCAACTAGTTGCAGCTTTACGACCTCTTTCAAAAAGGTGTGCAAAAAATTCTGCTTCTGTATTCAGCTTGCTTCCCCAACCAAGTTCTTGAAAGGTTGATTCATCTTCGATAAGATGCAAATGTACGCGTTTCATGCGTCCTTCAGGAATAATTCCTTCGTCTTGCAACTGGCTGATCAAATGCATAGCACGAATTTCACGAACAACTGAAGCGTTGTTAGTAATTTCATTCAAACGATCACCAATTTCACGAGCACTTGTTGGTAGCTTGTTTCTAATAGTTGGATTCAACTGAATTAAAATAATATCAGAAGATTCGCAATCATAAACTAGTGGGAACATCACTGGATTTCCAATGAATCCACCATCCCAATAATATTCGCCGTCTACCAATACAGCACTATGAATTGTTGGTAAGCAAGCTGTTACAAGCAAGCATTCTACTTTTAATTCTTCAGTTTTAAATACAGTCAACTTACCAGTGAACACGTGAGTCGCGCACAAAAATACCTTACACACATCTTGAGTGCGCAAAAGTTCAAAATCAAAAGTTTTCTTAATTACTTCACGTAAAGGGTCAGTTTTCATTGGATTAAGTTCATCTGGAGAGTGCATGCGGCTTAAAAATTCAAACATCACAAACCCTGGAGAATTATACATCGTCCAGTTATTCATGTGCTTATCAATAGGACCACGGTTGTTAATTGAACTATTTTTTCCACTTTCACAAACTCTATCCCAGAATAATTTTAAGGTTGCACGAGCTTCTTGGTTGCCACCTTTAGCCAAGCCTTGAGCAACAGCTACTGCGTTCATGCCACCTGCAGAAGTTCCTGTCAGGCCTTCAATTTCAAAGCGACCATCTTCTAATATCTTATCCAAGACACCCCAAGTAAAAGCCCCATGAGAACCACCACCTTGACATGCAATGGACACTCTTTTTTTTGCTTTCTCTGCCATAGTTTACCTTCCAAAATCATAAAAAATTCTTTATCTATAGTGTTAACCTACATGAATTTATTTAAGAAATAGTTAACACGAAAGATATTTTATGATTATTCTGGCAATTGAAACAAGCTGCGACGAAACATCCATTGCTGTAATTAAAAATAATATTATTAATAACAGGATATTAAGCTTAGTCACTCGTAGCCAAATAAAGGAGCATCAGGCATATGGCGGAGTCGTCCCTGAACTAGCTGCACGAGCACATCTTAGTAATATTGAACCAATTTTGAATCAAGCAATAAAGAAAGCTGGAATTTCCTTAAGCGCAATTGACGCAATTGCAGTCACAGCGGGTCCTGGACTTATAGGCGGCGTTTTAGTAGGTGTAATGCTTGCAAAATCTCTGAGTCTTTCTTTGAATAAGCCCATTTATGCAATCAACCACCTAGAAGGACATGCTTTAACTGCTAGATTAAGTCATGACGCCCTCTACCCTTACTTGTTATTATTAACTTCAGGTGGACACTGTATGTTTGTTGAAGTATTAGGATTTCGTCAATACAACCTTTTAGGACAAACGTTAGATGATGCTGCAGGAGAATGTTTCGACAAAATTGCCGAGCTTTTAAATTTTGATTTTCCCGGCGGACCTGCCTTAGAGAAAAAAGCAGTATTTGGAGATAGTAAACGCTTCGTATTTCCGCGACCATTAGAACATACGCCTGAACCTAACTTTTCTTTTTCAGGACTCAAAACAGCAGTAAAGAAAACCATTGAAAAAAATACGATTGATGAACAAACTGCTTGCGATATTGCAGCAAGCTTCCAATATACAGTTGGTGAAATTTTTAAAGAACGATTACTCAAAGCTTTAAAATGTAGTCGTCATAAAGTAGAACGTCTGGTTATGGCTGGTGGCGTTGCAGCCAATAAACATTTACGCGAACAACTTCAAAGTTTATGTACTGAAAAATCAATAGAAGCAATTTTTCCACCCATGGATTTATGCACAGACAATGCTGCTATGATTGGATGGGCAGCTATTGAGGCAATCAACAACTGCATGCTACCATCAACAGATGAATTTCAGCCAAAATCACGATGGCCATTAGAGCATCTAAACTTATAGACTTGCGCTTTTTAAGCCTTTGCTTAATGAGCGTTCTAACAGGCATGGAAATGGACGTGTTCACGCCAAGCTTTCCTGAAATCATGGAAGCTTTTTCTATTAGCATTGAGCAGACTCAACTCGCTTTAAGTTTGAATTTTTTTGCATACGCTTTAAGCACTTTATGGGTTGGTCCATTAGCAGAACGTTTTAGTAGCAAAAATATATCTTTGATATCTCTTTGCGTGTTTATTATCGGAAGTATTTTTTGCTATATGGCACCTACGTTTGAAACATTGCTAATAGGACGTGTATTACAAGGTTTGGGCATGAGTGGCCCTAATGTATTGAGCTACTCAATCATTTACGAATTTTACCCAAAATCCCGAGAGAGTTACATGGGCATTCTAAATGGCATTGGTGGCATTACTATGGGTGCAGCACCAGTGCTGGGTAGCTATTTAAACTTGTGGTTTGGGTGGCGTTCTAATTTTTTAGCATTACTAATCTTGTCCATTGTTTGTTTTGCTTTAAGCGTAAAATATCTCCCAAGACAAAAAACACCTCATAAAATCCAACCTAGTTTAGGCCTTAAAACCTACATACCACTATTCAAATCAAAAACTTTTCTATGGCCAGCTGCTGCAATATTAAGTATTTCCGTATGCTATTTTGTATTTGTGGGACTTGCTCCAATTTTTTATCGAGAAGATTTAGGTGTTTCTTTAGAACACTTTGGAATGTATCAGGGCGCACTTGCATCATCGTTTGGAGTTGTAAGTTTTTGCAGCGGCATGTTGTATAAACGATTCGGTAAACAACAGTGTTTCACTGTAAGCATTAAATTATATATTTTATTCGGGCTAATAGCAGGCGTTTACGGATTCATTTTACCAACAGACCCCTTTTTACTAACAGTCATTTTAATTGGGTCAAGCATGGCGTGCGCGATACCTATTAATATGTGCTATCCAATAGCTATGGGAGCAGTACGAGGAGCGGCAGCACGAGCTTCTGGAATGCTAGTTGCCTTAAGGTTAATCTTTAGCGCGGCTGGTTTACAGATCATTGCACATTTCTACGATCACACTTATCTGCCTCTAGCATTAATGATTGGTGCTGAAGCCGTTCTTGCATGGGTAATTACACGAAAAATTATGATCAAAGATTAGACACCACTCACCAACTTCACAGAAACACCTGATTATATCTCATAAAAATTATTTCTAATTTTAATAAAATTTTAATATTTGCTCCCAATACTAAAAATATCTCTTTTATTTAGGATATTAAAAATGAGCACAAGAAACTATTTGTGTGGGTTACTCGTTGCCCTGAGTATTGCACGATCAGCAGATTCTGCTGAAGCAACAGTTACTCTTTACGCTGAGATTGAAGAAATCTTAACAAGAATTACTGATTTTTCTAAAAAAGGCTACACAGAAGAAGCAGACAATATGGCCAGACAAACGACCAATCAACTGATTACCACTCTATCTGACAGAATTGCCACACAGCCCGAAATTGACATAATGGTTGACGCACATCTCAAAACCGAATTGTACTACGCCTTCAATACTCAGTGGGGAACAGGAAAAGTTAGAAATCACCGTGTAGTGTATGATTTTTTAAGCCATCTTGATAAATCAATTGCCAGAGCGGCTCATCAAAAAGAACATTTGCTAAGAATTACAATGCTTTCCTTAGCAGCACAAGAGTATTTCTGGAATGAAAGATCAACGCTTGATGATTTAAGAAATCGTGTAAAACGTGAATTACGCTACGGACTATTTAAGCAAACGGACAACAAACTAGATATCTCAGCCATAGTATGCCTTGATGAAGGTACTTTAGAGCGCGTTGCCAATGAATCTATCTCTGACACGGTATTTGGAAAATTAGTAGCCTTGCTAAGTGGTTTTAAAATGAAAAGTTTGGGTGCAACTTACGCAGCTATATTTGATCATTTAACCACTGTGCTCAATATTGCAGAAACAGCATTACCCCTTGAACTTGAAGCAGAAACAATCGCTTCATTTAGGCTTTCTACAAGAATAGCACTTAAACCGGTGCCTTCATTAGGAGATGGAATGTGTGGAGAGCATAGCTGTTTTGTACCAACAGATGGTCAGCTAGAAGGCATACAAGAAGGAAATGGTCGTTATAAACTTTATCGAGCTATTTTAGATCATGCAACTGATAGTGAGGCCAAACGACTCTATTTTCTTGCCAGCAGACATATGGATGGAATTGGTTTTGTAACACTTATCTCTAATAAAATTGCAGCACTTCGTTTAACAGATTCGGAACAAGCAGATGCACTACAAGCAAAACTAGATACTTATCAAACATTTCTAATAGATAAACAAGCAGAAAATGAAGCACTTTTGGCACAATCAAAAAAAGACTTGGTAATGCACGTTACTCAATTACCTACGTTAGAAACATCATTAACTTCTTTCCACGCTTTTTTAAATATGCCTGATCAATTAGCAATGGGGGCTCACGCCAAAAATTTTAAAAACATAATAGATGAAGTAATGTCATTAAGAGCTTCCAATGTCGAATTAAATAGGCTTTTAGAAACAATTGATGCTGAAATCCTTAGATTAGATAATGAAGCAAAAGTAGCAGAAACAACAGCTAAAGCGGCAATAGGAACTGCTCGCACTGAAACTGAAGCCGCCTTTAGATTAGCGCAAGCAGAATTCGAACAATGCCAAAAAAGTAACGAAGCTCTTATTAAAGAGCATAAAGCGCTGTTTGCCACCAAACAACAGTTAGATCATTTTATTAAAACTGTAACGACAACAGAAGTTGCGATGCAAGCAGCAAGAAATGCTCTAGCACTAAATGAAGAGAAAATTAAAGCATTTGAATTAAAAAATCCAGGATTTATTAACGAAATTGGACAAAAACAAGCAACCATGCTGAGTTTGCATCAAAAATATGGCACCCTTGCAGAAAACTACTCTGATAGAGACGCTAAGCAAACAGAAAAATATATTTTAATTGGCAACACTTTAAAAGATTTTATTAGTGTCAATATGCTCCCCGGAAGAGGCGAGCATGCTTTTTCCATAGATGCTCTTTGCACAACGGGATATGCTAATTTTATCAATGGAGTTTGCCAAGAAATTTGCATCGCCACTGCTAACCATGCCGAAGCAAAAGAAATTAGAACATTATGGGATAGTTATGATAGTGAAAAAGAAGCACTTAACAGGAAAATGAATCAACAGTTGCTTTCACAACGACTAGAAATAGCAACATCATTGACTGTTCTTCCTACAGAACTTTCACCTGATTCTTTGAGAGAAGAAATGGAATCATTAGCACTTAGAGAAGATGAACTACGTGGTTGGCTACCTTGTGACGCACCTTATACTCAATTATGGGCAATTATTAATAATGTGAATGTCTTTGTTTTTTCAAGCGGAGAAGCATATGGAAGAACACCGCTTGACGTCATGACCCGTCTTAAAGATAGACCATATGATAGCGTAACAATGCCGTACCCAGCAGAAACCGCTGGCAAACACCTAGCCACTGTTATTTTAACATCGCCAACTGCTAAAAATATATTTTTAGATAAATCAATTGGTCATTATGACAAATTCATATCACCAGGTGATTACGCTGCTATAGCACAAGAAATTCGTCATGTAGCGTGGACAAAACTAGAAGATAGATACGCATCGTATCCATAAAAACAAAGCACTATTGTGTTATGCCCACCATTCGCCTTACCATTGTCATAGGGGATTAAAATCAAGACTCTATGGCAAAGGTAGACGATAGCCTAGTTCGCTATTATCAAGAAGAACTCAACTACTTGCGTTTAAGTGGCCAAGAGTTCTCAAAGCAATACCCAAAAATTGCGCGTCGACTTGAGCTAACAGACGATGAATCACCTGACCCGCATGTGGAACGGTTGCTTGAATCGTTTGCGTTTTTAACAGCACGACTTAGCCGCGCTATTGATGACCGTTTTCCACAAACAGCCCATGCTTTATTGAGTGTATTGTATCCTCATTTAATTAATCCTGTTCCTGCTATGGCCATTGCAAAACTGCAGGTTGATGTCAATCAAACGCCTCCTGACAAAGGGCATTTTTTACCAAAAGGCACAAAGTTATTAGCGCGCTCCGTTGAAGATGTTCAATGTCGATTTCGCACCGTTTATGACATGCACCTTTGGCCTATTAGCATTGAATCAGTTGATCTAGTTTCAAAAGATGCGTTTACTTTTGCATCAACCCCGCAAAACCACTGGTTTTTAAAAATCACTTTAGCATCAAAAACTGCACCATTTTCTGCCATGGCGTTAGATGATGTGTTGGCGCATATAAGCTGCAATTGGGTAAAAGCAAACCTGTTGCATGAAGCATTATTCAGCGAATACACAGACCAAGTGTACGTGACTACCGATGAACAAACACCTGCTGTTGGTGGATGTGATTTAGAAGCCGTAGGGTATAAAAAAGAAGAACTCGCTTTACCCGTTCCCGACTACAGCTTGCATCACTACGCACTGTTTCAAGAATATTTTCACTTTCGGGAGAAATTTTTATTCTTTCGCATTACTGCTTTACAAGCAGCAATTGCGAAATTAGCGCCAACGAACAAAATGCATATTTTAATCCCTTTGAAAGATGCATCTGTGTTTCAGCAAAGTGGTGTTGATGCGTCGTGTTTTTCACTGAACTGCGTACCTATTGTTAATTTGTTCGACAGGCCTTCTGACCCTATTCGTATTCACCACAGGCACTTACGGTATCGTCTTATCCCGGATATACGCCGGGAACGCACCACAGAAGTGTACAGTATTCAAAGCATTGAAGGTGTTGAAGAAAAAACCCAAAAACTTATTCAATACACGCCGTACTATGGGCTTGAGGCTCATAAAAATGTAAAAGAAGGTTTTTGGCTTTCACAACGCGTACCCGCAGAACTAAGGGGAGTGCCCGGTACTGATGTTTACCTATCATTCATCGATAGGAATTTTCAACCAATCAAAGCGAAAGACATTATCGCAACGGCAAAAATTACATGTACGAACCGTTACCTGGCGGATCAGCTGACTGCAAATTCATTGCTTCAACCCGAAGACAAAGCCCTTGTTATAAAAATCACTCTTTTGAACAAGCCCACTTCGCAAAATTATACCGTGCTTGATGGGGAAAGCTTGTGGATGCTTATATCTCAGCTTTCAAGCAATTACTTAGGCGTTTTAGACCCTGTGCAAGGAATACATTCAATAAAAGATTTCCTGTATCTTTTTGCTAGCCGTTACCCTGATCAGCCAACAACTTCCATAGATGACTTAAAAAGCATGACGGTTACCCAAATCACCAAGCGCTTTGGAAATGAAGCGTGGCGTGGCTTTGTGCAAGGGTACAAAGTGCAACTTGAAATGGAAAAAACCAATCAGCAAGGGAGCAATAACTTGATTCTTGGCACCATTTTAAAAGAGTATTTTGGCTCCCTAGTAAATTGGAACAGCTTTGTAACCTGCAGTTTAAGTGACGGAAACAACAAAGGAGAGTGGATGCAATGGCAGCCCCAGCCCGGCGTACAAGCGCAACTCTAAAAAAAACTCTTCCTGAACAAATTCTAGAAACGCCAGAAGCGTTTGACCTTGATCAGCTTATTTATATTGTTGAATCAATTAGAACCAATGCAAATCCGTTGGGGGAAGCTTCAAATCCTGCCCGTGAAGCTGTGCGCGTGCGCAGCAAACTTACCATGCACCAAGAAGGCACTGAAGTTGACCATATTGATGTAAAAAACACACCATCTAGCCTGCCCGAAGTTTACATCAACACCCTAAGCATAGGCGGTGTTAATGGCCCCTTGCCAACGCCTTATACGAAAATGTTGCTTGACCAGATTAAGGAAAAAGATTTTTCAGGCCTTCATTTTTTAGACATTTTTCACCACCGATTAGCGTCTATGTGGCACCGGTTGCGCAAACGCACTTATCCGCACCTTTTCAAACGCCCACCACTAAGTACGCCCTTGGGCAAATTGCAGGAAAACTTAAGTGGGTTTAAACAGCAGGGTGATGTTGCCCACCCTTTATTTTTTGATCATTTCTGGAGACGGTCCCGGTCACTTAGCAGCTTGCTGCAGATGATTGAGAAATTTTTCAATGTTAAAGCGACGACGCAACCATTTGAGGGCACCTGGAGAATAGTCGATGCATCTGAAGGCAGCACCCTTGGTAGCAAAGGGCAATTCCAAGTTTTGGGGAAAAATGCCATTTTAGGACTTAGGTGCTGGGACCAAGCTGCCGGTTTTTCTATAAACCTGGCCCCCTTAAACTGGAAAACCACCCAGCAGTTTTTACCGTTTACTGACACCACCCTGGGCGAAGCTAATTTCAGCCAGCTAAAACAACTGTTGGTAAGTTATATGGGAACCCTGCCCCGGGTGTTTTTAAATGTTTCCCTTAAACAAAATGAAAATCAAGGCACGGTGTTAAATACGAAACATGGACTTGGGTGGAACACTTGGTTGACGGGTGCAAAAGCGGACAAGGCAAGGGTGAAGGTTTAGGTAGGGCTGCCCCACCCTAAAACCTAATTATGATTCCTTTCCACACCCAGCGTACAATGAACACCTATAACTAACCGGCGATTTGTGGCAAGGTATGTCTGTAATAAACGCATGTGTTTTCAATGGAATTTAAAGACTTAAAAAGCATTTTAGAAAAACACAATCTGTGGGCGAAAAAGTCATTAGGGCAGCATTTCCTAATGGATGAATCTGTTTGTGAACGAATGGTGCAAAACCTAAATTTGAAGGGGCAAACAGTTGTTGAAATTGGCCCTGGACCTGGTAGTCTTACAGATATTTTATTAAAGTCACAGCCAGATTTTTTGCTAGCAATAGAAAAAGATCAGCGATTTATTGATATTTTAAAAGAGTTTGAAACGCCGGAAAACACCACTTTCACAATTGTTCAGGCAGATGCGCTGAATGTTTGCATTTCAAAGCTTTTGAACGAACATGGAAAAGCAGGACCGTACCATATAGTAGCGAATTTGCCGTACAACGTAGGCACCGAGCTGCTTATTCGGTGGATTAATGATATTGAAAATATTACCTCCATTACTGTGATGCTACAACGGGAAGTGGTTGATCGCATGACTGCGCTACCCGGCACAAAAGACTACGGGCGCTTGGCTATTGTGTTGCAATCGTGTTTTGATGTTCAGGAATTATTTCAAATTTCCCCCGAAGCTTTTATTCCACCGCCAAAAGTGTGGTCAAGCGTGGCATTCCTTAAACCGCGTAAAGACGTGCCTGAACCAAATGTAATTAAAACATTGGGAAAATTAACGAACATGGCGTTTTGTTACCGTCGTAAAATGTTGCGTGCCAGCCTTGGAAAATCATTGCCCTTAACCTTGTGGCAGAAATTGTGTGATACTTTAAATATTGATGAAACAAGGCGTCCAGAAGAATTGGATACCCATACATTTTTGGCAATGGCACAGATATGCAGCAAGGAACAAATCTAGAAAAATTACGGACATGGATGGCTGCCAATAAGGTAGAGGCCATTTATGTTCCCCGCGAAGATATGTTCGGTGGGGAATATGTCGCGGCATGTGATGAGCGCCTAGCTTGGGCTAGTGGCTTTACCGGTAGTGCAGGCTTTGCAATTATCACCTATGATGCCGCGCATTTATTTGTTGATGGACGCTATACCCTACAAGCAAAAAACCAAGCATCAGATTTTAAAATTCATGACTTTAATAAAGCAGCAATTGATGCGGTGTGTGATTCGTTAAGCACTATGCATTACGACCCTTGGTTAATGTCGGCTCAGCAACTACAAAGCTGGCGAGACCGCGTGGATTTAATTGCCCTTAAAGCTAATCCTATTGATGCGTTGTGGACAGATAGGCCAAAGCCAATTCATAAAGCAGCATTTGATTACCCAGTTATTTATGCGGGAACCACACGGGAAGAAAAACGTCAGCTTATTCAAACGCCATGGTTTTTAAGCAATCCTGAATCGGTCTGTTGGTTGCTCAATATCCGCGGGGGCGACCTGCCCTATGTACCCCTGCTTCATTGCATGGCGTTGGTCACAAGAAATGAAATTACTTTATTTTGCGAACCATCAAAAATTTCAACCGAATTGGCAACATACCTTAATGTTAAAGTTGTGCCCTTTGAACAGATGGTAAATACATTAAAAGCTGTAAATGTTGAAATGCATGCTGATAAACGCACAACACCCTCTGCGTTAAATGACATCTCATTCAATTGGCAAACGGATCCATGCGAGTTACCCAAAGCAAAAAAGAACCTGACTGAGCAACAGGGTATGCGTAATTGCCATGTGCGCGATGCGGTAGCTGTCATTCGTTTTTGGATGTGGCTAGAAAACCAAAAAGATACTACTGAAATTGACGCGCAAGATTACCTTGAAACATGCCGCCAAAAAATGGATTTGCATCAAGGGGCCAGCTTTGCGACTATTTCTGGATTTGGCGCCCATGGCGCAATTGTCCATTACCGGGCAGAACCAAATACGAACGTAGCAATTACTCAAGGCATGTACTTGCTTGATTCTGGCGGCCAATATCTTGATGGCACAACTGACATTACCCGCACGTTTTCAATAGGTGCGACCACTCAGGAACGACGTATTCATTATACCTTAGTATTAAAGGGTCACATTGCCCTGGCAAATGCTAGCTTTCCAATTGGCACAACCGGTGCACAGCTTGATGCGTTAGCCCGTCAACACTTATGGAATAATGGTCTTGATTACGCCCATGGTACCGGTCATGGGGTGGGAAGCTATTTAAATGTGCACGAAGGTCCACAAGGAATAAGCAAGGTACGTAGCACTGTTCTGGAACCTGGCATGGTGGTATCAAACGAACCGGGCCTATACCTTGAAGGGAAATACGGCATTCGCATTGAAAACTTGCAAATAGTTAAAGAATCTTCCCATGAAGGATTTTTATGTTTTGAATCACTCACGCTGGTTCCTTATGACAGTTCGTTAATTGAAAAATCCTTACTTACTCAACCAGAGTCGGACTGGCTGAAATGTTATTATCAAAGCATTTTGACAAATGTTTCGCCGATGTTAAATGACGGTGAAAATAATTGGTTGAAACAGAAAATTTTTTAAGCAACACAAAGGAAAACTAAATATGAAAAATGTCATCAATACGACGTTGCTGTTATTACTTTTCCTCCTATGCTGCCTAGATGCAAAGATGCCTGAAGGTCAAAAAATTAGTGCTAAGGACTTTGTTCATAAACTCAGCACTTCTCTAGATAAGTCAGAAAAGTTAGATGATCTCGTAAAAGTATATAGGAGTGAGCTATACGGTGATGTAGGTTTTACAGATGATAAACCTGTAATGAGTTATTTAGCAGTTCATAGCGATATGGAAAAACGAAAATTACCTGTTGAAATTGAAAAGGATTATAAAAAGCGCAAAGAAGTATTTAAGCATCGCCTTTCCTCAGTATCAACAAAAGGAAAATATGAAACATCAGATGAGCTAGAAATGTTTTATGCAGAGTTTATAAAAAAATTTCTTGCCTACCATAGGGATTATTTTAAAAATGAGCTTCTTTTAAAAATAAAAGGTAATAATGACCTTGATCATGTAGATAAAGCCACTTTTTGGATGCTTTTTGCCAGCACTAACTTATTTCCCTTTCAAATTCAAGCAAAGCATATAGATATACAAATTTTCAAAATTGAAAGTACAAGCAACTTGATTCTTCTTTGTGGTGAAGAAGAAGATACAGGAATTGATTACGTTCCATACTATTACAACTTAGAAACGCAACAAATTTTTAGATGCACATCTGACAAAGGTGAACCTATCACTTTCCTTCCAAGCTATAACGACAAAAGAGACAGTGTGCTAATGAACTGGAATGACCTAATACTTACATGCAATTATCAGGGTCACACTAGCGAATACACGTTTAGTGTCGGTCAAAAAATAGCGAAACTAAATAGATCAAAATGAATGAATCATTTTTTTCATTTTTTTTTCAAATTCCCTATTGTGAAAATTTTAAAAGTTTTGTGTACTATATGAAGGCGTCTTTTAATTTGGATTGTTGATGAACCAAGAAATAAATGGTTACTTACCTGAAGATAACGAAACTTTCATGAACCCTAAACAGCTAGAGTACTTTAAAACCAAGCTCATTAGCTGGCGTGACCAAATATTAAAAGACTGTTCTGAAACTATTACTGATTTGCAGGACAACCAAGTTGAAGCAGATGTTATTGATGCAGCAGCAAAAGAAGCAGACTATAAACTAACTTTACGAGCTAGAAATCGTGATTTTAAGCTTCTTAAAAAAATAGACGAGGCCCTAAGCCGCATTGATAATGGAACTTATGGTTACTGCGAAGAAACCGGCGAACCAATTGGTGTAAAAAGACTAGAAGCTCGCCCTATTGCTACCCTTGGCATTGAAGCACAAGAGCGTCATGAGCGTGAAGAACGCACTCATCGCGACGTTTAGGTTAGCTTTTAATTACACAGTATCTTGACGAAACAGCTCTATTTTGAGATAATTAGTAGCTGAATTTCTAATATTATTAATGTAGGAGGGGTTATTGCTGGATTTACATCTACATTATAAACGTTTAGGGACAGCCTTAGCTTTGGTTATGGTCCTTTTTGGGTCAACTCGCGCTTTTAAACATTATTATTCAGTAGAACAAATTCCATCAGAGCTAGCAGCAAATCCTACACCCCCCGTTGCACCAATCATAGAAGAAACCACGCTTACCCTTGCAAGCGGTGGTAGCGTACAAAAACTTTTAACCGGTTTTGGCGTTAATAAAGAGTCTGCACTTCAAATAGCAAATGCTTTTGCGCAATTCGTACCTCATAATAAATTAAAGTCAGGCCAAGATTTTAACGTTCGTTACAAACGCTCTGAACAAGGTGTGGAAATTGAATCATTCCATTCACAATCTTCAATTGATCAAAAAATTATCATCACAAAGGCAGATGGAAATTACATCAGCAAGGCTGAGAAAATTCACTTAACACCTGTTGTGCATGTTTTTGAAGGAAATGTTCATTCTAGTTTTTACAGCGCTGCTATGAAAGCTGGTGTACCTACAAAGCTAGTTCAAGAAGCCGTTGATGTTTTAAGTTATGTTGTAAACTTCCAGCATGGTATACAACCTGGCGCTTCCTTTAAAATTTTGTGTAATGCGTTACGCAATGATAAAGGTGATATCGTAAAAATTGAACAATTGCGTTTTGTTTCATTAAAAACAGGACAACAAGATCATAAGCTTTTCGCTTTTACAGAAAATGGTAAAATGCGTTTTTTCAATGAAAAGGGAGAAAGCGTTGTGCGCTCTCTTTTGCAAACTCCATTAAATGCTACAAAACTATGTGTGACTTCAGGCTTCGGCATGAGACGCCACCCGTTACTCGGATATAACAAACAACATAAAGGTGTAGACTTTGGTGCACCAACAGGAACGCCAGTCTTAGCAGCAGGAGAAGGACGAGTAGTTGCCTGTGGTTGGAGTGGTGGATACGGTAACCGCGTACATATACGACATAGCGGAGGGTACGAAACTGTTTATGCTCATTTAAAATTTATCAATAAGAACATTAAACCAGGAGCTGCAGTTTCTCAACGCCAAGTTTTAGGTGGTGTTGGAATGACAGGATCTGCCACGGGACCTCACTTACATTTTGAAGTTATTTTAAATAAGCACCATATTAACCCCATGAAGGTACAAGCGTTACCATCCTTAAAGCTTACAGGCGGATCATTAAAAAAATTTGAAACTGTAAAATCAGCTACTCAAAAGGAAATGGTAGACTTCATACAAACCAAAGCCGTTGCTTAATTATACTTTTTTGACTTGAATTTTCACTAAAGAACACCTATATACCTACTGATACTAGAACCTTCATTAGGTTGTATGTTTAAAAATGGTCATTTGTGATTTTAACAAGTCTCAATATGGGAACTGGTGTGTACATAAGTCTTGAAATGCACGCGTGGAATATGAATAGATTCTATAGACAGCTAAACGAATTTCGTGAAAATTTTTAAACAAAAATTCTCAACTACTGTAAATTTCCAAATTTTGTAAACTTACCATCGAAAAATAGCTTCACGGTTCCAACTGGGCCGTGACGTTGTTTTGCAATAATAATTTCTGCTTGGTTTTGCACTTTAGACATGCGTTGCTGCCATTCAAGATGCTTATCGGTACCTATAGGTGGTTCTTTACGCGCTTCGTAGTATTCATCACGATAAATAAACATCACTACGTCGGCATCTTGCTCGATTGACCCAGATTCACGCAAGTCAGCAAGTTGAGGGCGCTTATCTTCACGTTGCTCCACAGCACGAGACAGCTGAGACATAGCAATCACAGGAACGTTTAGTTCCTTAGCCAAAGCTTTCAATCCTCGAGATATGTCAGAAATCTCCTGAACACGGCTATCTCCGCTTTTGTTTTTTCCTGAACCCTCTAACAGCTGTAAGTAGTCCACAACAATCAATCCAATGCCGTGCTGACGTTGTAAACGACGTGCACGGTTACGGAGGGCTGTTACCGTTAACGCTGGAGTGTCATCAATGAATAGCCCCAAGTTTTCAATTAATCGGCTGGCTGAAACCAATCCGGGAAAATCTTCTGCTTTAATGTCTCCGCGACGAATTCGATCTGATGATATTTTTGATTGTGTTGCAAGAATACGAGTAGCCAATTGCTCAGCTGACATTTCTAATGAAAAGAAAACAGCATTTGCCCCTTCCTTAGGGTTTTCCATAAAGGCTTTTGCTGCATTAAAAGCAATGTTTGTTCCCAAAACAGTTTTGCCCATTGAAGGACGTCCTGCAACAATCAGTAAATCTGATGGATGCAAACCACCCAACCACCGGTCAATGTCAGTCAAACCAGTTGTCACACCGACAATTGAACTTTCTCTACGATAAGCAATTTCAGCCATTTTAACAGCTTCAGTTAATGCCGTTTTAAAGGACACAGCCCCACGAGTTGTGTCGCCACTGCTTGCAAGATCATAAAGTTGCTTTTCAGCACCTTCAATTTTTTCCATTGCAGTATCTTCAGATTTCACATCATGAGCATCACGAATGATTGTATCGCCAATAGATGAAAGGCTACGCCGCAGGTAAAACTCATGAATCATCTGACCATAGTCACGTACACTGACAGTGCTAGAAACACCAGAAACCAAATCAACTAGGTACCCTACTCCACCTGCTTCTTGTATTAACGGGTCACCCTCTAATAACGGCTTAAGAGTGATAGGATCAGCTACCTGTGAACGTTCAATTAAGCGAGCTATCACTTCATAAATATTTTTATGCAAAGGGTGAGAAAAATGCTCAGGCTTTAGAAACTCTGTAATAACTTCAAATGCTTGATTATTAAGCATTAAAGCACCAAGCAACGATTGTTCAGCCTCTAAATTATGAAGGGCTTGAACTTGCTGCTGTTTATCAAAGGCTAAAACTTGAGCCATAAATAGATTCTCCTGTTGATTTTTAAAGTACCACAGAGACGTTTCTTTACCAACTATTAATACTATTTTTATATACTAAAAAAATATAGTTTTTCATTTTATGCGTTTTTTCATTGTTTTCTATTTGGCAATACACAGTGTGTGGGCAAGTCATTATGGAACTGGCTACTCATCTAGCGGACACTATTCTCAAAGTAGCTATTCAAGCAATAATTACTCTAATAATAACTCCAGCACAGGCATGTCATTAAATCTTCCTCGGATTGATATACGTATTGAAAAATTCATATCAACCCCCAGAGAAATGGAACGTAGAGAAAAAGAAAACGGTACCGAAGAAGAAATTGAAATAGATTGGTATAAGCGAGATAAAGACGGAGAACTTGTAAAAGGAAAAAATTTCCAAAATCATGTTCTTAAAATTTTGATAGAAGAACTTACGGAGCGCTTTAGTAAATCAGAAGCCAATCGTTCTGAAAGTGTTGAAAGTATTCTTTTGTACCTGAATCAATTTATTGGAGAAAGGTTTATTCCTGTTGCTTACCAACCCGCTATAAAAAAGATTTTTAACCGAGTACATGATCTACAAAATAAACCAGCACTACAAGTTACTAATATAGTTTTTAAGGAACTGACGGAAGCTGCGCAAAAAGCCTTTCGTGCAGGAAAGCGTGTTCAAGCTAGTGGAATAGAACGTTCTCAGTCAGTTAGGGACACTATGCAAGCTGATCCGTTACTTGTAGAATTTTTATTTATGCAACTAGTTTGGGATGCACAAAAAAGGAACAGCACACGTCAAGAGCTTTTAAATACCATTGAAAAAAACATGGTGAAAATGGAACAACTATTTGGCAGTGACCCCGCTTATACAATAGTTGGAACATTTTCCAGTCTACGTGCGACATTATTAGAAAAAGCTCAACAAGAGTCGCCCTTCCCTGCTTTACTGAAGTATATTATTGGAATGGTGACAGAAGGAAAAAAAGAACTGGAAGAAGAACATGAGCAACTATTAGCTAACCAAGACCAAGATGACTGGGAAGAAATAATCAAAGAAAAAGCAGAACCTGCTGTTTCAGTTTGGGTAAAAAAAGAAGTTGCCCCTAAAAAAAGTGAAGAAGAAGAACAAAAAGAATTAAAGAGAAAAAAGAAAAAGAAAAAGAAATTAGTAGAAAAAGAACAGCTCGAAAATATAAAAGAAACTGCTGTTGATTCTGTAAAAAATAAAGGTATTAAGGTTGCACAAGATAAATTTTCTAGCTTAATAGGAGATGTATTTGGCTCACTTGGTTCAATTGGTGGCTAAATTTTAAAAGTGGCATTTGCTGGATTTCCACTGAAAATCACATCAAACACCACGTTTCTTAATTCACTGTACCGTTTGTGTTGCTAGTGTCTCAGATGAAGTCAGTATTTCTTTTCCAGTCTCGTCTTCAGAATACTCAATTGGTTGAAGCTCCGTAGAAAGAGCCAATCGTAACACTTCATCAACATGTTTAACCGGAATAATCGTTAACCCTTTTGTCACGTTATCTGGTATTTCAGCGAGATCTTTTTCGTTATCATAAGGAATAATAACAGTTTTAACTCCACCACGATGAGCAGCTAGCAATTTTTCCTTTAAACCGCCAATAGGCAACACGTTACCACGTAAAGTTACCTCACCTGTCATAGCAATATCTTTACGCACAGGTATGCCGGTTAGCACAGATACAATTGACGTACACATGGTAATACCAGCTGATGGGCCATCTTTTGGAATAGCGCCTTCAGGCACATGAATATGAATGTCTTTACGCTCAAATAAACTTGGCTTCAAGCCAAATTGTGTTGAACGAGACCGTACATAGCTGAGAGCCGCTTGAATAGACTCTTGCATTACATCACCAAGCTTACCAGTAATTTGGGTTTTTCCTTTTCCAGGTAATACAACAGCTTCGATACTCAACAATTCCCCACCTACTTCAGTCCAAGCAAGCCCAGTTGTCACACCTATCGTGTCATTCTCTTCGGCCAATCCATATCTGAAGCGCTTAACACCTGCGTAGGTTCCTAAGTTTTCATCAGTTACCTTTAGCTGCTTAATTTTAGCACTCATGATTTCTCGAACTGCTTTTCGGCATAAATTAGTAATCTCGCGTTCAAGACTACGCACACCTGCTTCACGCGTATAGTTACGAATAAGCGTCATCAATGCATCGTCATCAACAGAAAATTCTGCCTTTTTTAGACCATGTTGTTCCATTTGTTTTGGTAACAGATGTTCTTTTGCTATAATCAATTTTTCGTCTTCGGTGTAACCAGGAATACGGATAATTTCCATGCGATCAAGCAAAGGTTGAGGCATTTTCAACGTGTTCGCAGTTGTAATGAACATTACATCTGAAAGATCATAATCCACTTCAAGATAGTGGTCATTGAATGCTGCATTCTGTTCTGGATCTAGCACCTCTAGCAATGCTGATGCTGGATCACCACGGAAATCGCTGCCCAATTTATCAATTTCATCTAACAAAAATAATGGGTTAGATGTTTTAGCTTTTTTCATTCCTTGAATAATTTTACCTGGCATTGAACCAATGTATGTACGACGATGCCCACGAATTTCAGACTCGTCACGCACACCTCCCAAGGCCATACGTACAAAGCTACGCCCGGTTGCTTTTGCTAATGATTTTCCTAAGCTTGTTTTACCCACACCTGGTGGACCAACTAAGCATAAAATTTGACCACGCACTTTGCCAACTCTTGCTTGCACAGCAAGATATTCAAGAATACGTTCTTTAACTTTATCAAGCGCGTAATGATCTTTGTTTAGAATATTTTCAGCAACAGATAAATCATTTTTTGTACGACTAGGTTGTTTCCATGGCAAGTTCAAAAGCCAATCTAGATAATTGCGTAATACGGTTGATTCTGCAGAGGAAGCATTCATAGTTCGCAATTTACGAACTTCTGAAAGAGCTTTTTCTCTGGCTTCTTTCGAGAGCTTTACCTTTTTAATTTTATCTTCAAGTTCAGCAATTTCGTCTTTACCTTCTTTGCCTTCGCCCAGTTCACGGTTAATCGCTTTCAACTGTTCGTTCAGGTAATACTCACGTTGAGTCTTTTCCATTTGTTTTTTAACACGTGTACGAATTTTTTTCTCAACGTGCAAAACAGCACTTTCACTTTCAATATAACCAAGCACTTTTTCTAAACGCTTGCTGATATTAGCTGTTTCAAGCAAAATCTGCTTGTCTGGAATCTTTAAACTAAAATATGAAGCAACCGTATCTGCAAGTTTTGCAGGATCTGTAATCTGATTAACAGTTACCAGCACTTCAGGAGGAATTTTTCTATTGAGCTTTATGTATTGTTCAAACTGCGAAACAACGGCACGTGTAAGGGCTTCCAGCTCTTCTTCAGCTCCGTCTTCCTCGTGAATAATAGAACCATACGCTTGAAAAAAAGGAGCATCATCAACGAATTGATTTAGCCGCACACGCTGTGTTCCTTCCACCAATACTTTTACAGTACCATCTGGAAGTTTTAAAAGTTGTAATAGAGTGCCTAAAGTGCCCACTGAATACAAATCTTTTGCTTCTGGATTATCATCAGCAGGGCTTTTTTGAGTAACCAAAATAAGATCTTTTTGATTCGTAAGCATCATTTCTTCAAGTGCCAAAACCGACTTATCGCGCCCCACAAAAAGGGGAACAATCATATGGGGAAAAACAACAATATCCCTTAAAGGTAATACTGGAAATATTTCCCCTTGATTAATTGAAAGTGGTCGGCTCTTTTTAACCATTAACGTGCACCTTCTTTGCGCTTAGGTTCTTCAACTTTAACAATCACAACTGGATCAGCTTTGCTGTCTATTACTTCTTTGTTAATGATAACTTCTTCCACATCTTCACGTGAAGGAAGATCATACATTGTATCAAGTAAAACACTTTCCATAATGGAACGTAGTCCACGCGCGCCTGTTTTGCGCACGATAGCTTTTTTAGCTACAGCATGCAGTGCTTCATTATCAAAGGTTAACTTAACGTCTTCCATTTCAAACAAGCGTGCATATTGTTTTAGCAATGCGTTCTTAGGTGTAGATAAAATCTCAACCAATGCCGCTTCATCTAAATCACCTAGGGTTGCAACGACAGGTAAACGACCGATAAATTCTGGAATCAAACCAAATTTTAATAAATCTTCTGGCTCGAGGTCACGCAATAATTCTCCAACCTTATGATCTTGAGGACCTTTTACATCCACACCAAAACCTATGCCACTACCTTTTTTACGACCGGCAATAATTTTTTCCAAACCAGCAAAGGCACCACCGCAGATAAACAAAATATTGGTTGTATCAACCTGCAAAAACTCTTGCTGTGGGTGCTTTCTTCCACCTTGAGGAGGAACGGAAGCAACAGTACCTTCCATAATTTTAAGAAGCGCTTGTTGCACACCTTCACCTGAAACATCACGCGTGATAGAAGGATTGTCGGATTTTCGAGAAATTTTATCAACTTCATCAATATAAACAATGCCACGTTGTGCACGCTCGACATTATAATCAGCAGCTTGTAGAAGCTTCAATATGATATTTTCTACGTCTTCTCCTACATAACCAGCTTCAGTTAATGTAGTTGCATCAGCCATTGTAAAAGGTACGTCAATAATACGTGCAAGTGTTTGAGCCAATAAGGTCTTACCACTACCTGTCGGACCTACCAACATAATGTTTGATTTAGCAATTTCCACTTCACTTCCACGGACACCATGATTAAGGCGTTTGTAATGGTTGTGCACAGCAACAGAAAGTACTTTTTTCGCATGATCTTGTCCGATTACATAGTCATCAAGAACTTTTCGAATTTCTTGAGGGGCTGGTACACCTTCAGTCAGCAAACGCGGTGTTGCACTTTCCTCTTGAATAATATCGGTACATAGATCGACGCACTCGTCACAAATAAATACTGTTGGCCCTGCAATTAACTTGCGAACCTCATGCTGACTTTTTCCACAAAAAGAGCAATACAAGGTATTTTTGCTATCACCAGTAGATTTGCTCATATTTTCTCCACATCAAAAACTTATTAGCAGCGCCTAAACGCATCACTTCATACTTCAACTATGCAGCCGAAAAGTCAAGAAATAGTTAACCAAATTGGCTTTTTTTGTGGATAAAGTGAAGTATTTTAAAGCAACTATTTAATTTTCAAAATTCAGTATTTAAGATGCTCTATTAAGAAATCTGCGTAATCATATGCCAGAGTTTTTGTGCGGTATCACGTTCCGCGTGTTTTTTATTTTTACCTTCACCTGTTGCAACGAAACCATTTTTTAAAGAAACTTCAAGCATGTACAAAGGCGCATGATCAGGTCCTGATCTTCCAATTTCTTTATATTCTGGAATATCCATTCCACGCTTTTGTGCCCACTCTTGCACAAGGGCTTTAGGTTCCTTTGGCAATTCTTCCAGATCGTGAATAGCATCTCCCCAGTATTTATGGATGAAATTTTGCGATGCTTCCATTCCTCCATCGATGTATAGGGCAGCTATTACTGATTCTATGCAATTTGCTAAAATTGATGTGCCTTTCAATTCGTCTTCTTTAATAGGAATAAAAGACGCTAAATTTATACGTTCCGCGATAATATTGCAAAATTCCCTTGAAGTAAGATAAGAAAGGCGCTTGGCAAGTTTTCCTTCTTCATCATGGGTATAATGAACATACAATGCCTCTGCTATTACTAATCCAAGAACACGATCACCTAAAAATTCTAAACGTTCAAAAGCCTTACCTTGTTTGCGTTGTTGTAAAATCGGTGGTGTGAGAGCTTGGGTAAGTAGTATTTTCCTTTTAAAGGAATACCCTAAAATATCTTCGAGCATCATTTTTAGATCCATTAAAGAATTATATTTTGCAAAAGTTAAAAAGAAAACATGAGCATATTCACTCATAAAAACCACATGTTGATAAGATATCTCAAAGTTTATTGGAAGTACAATTTTAAAATGGTGGATTGAAATTTTTTTGCCAACCGGCTATTAAAACGTATCGTATTTTTATCAAGCAGCTGTATGAGAATTGGCGTTCCAAAAGAAGTAAAAAATCATGAGTACCGAGTTGGTTTAACAACTTTATCTGTAAAAGAGTTGATCAGTGCAGGTCATGAAGTAGTAGTTGAAACAAATGCTGGTGTGGGTATTGGGTTAACCGATGCACATTACAAAGAAGTCGGAGCTAAAATTTTAGCTACAGCAAAGGAAGTGTTCGATACTGCTGACATGATTGTTAAGGTAAAAGAGCCGCAACCAAGCGAATACAACTTGCTAAGAGAAAATCAAATTCTATTTACTTATTTACATTTGGCTCCAGATCCAGATCAAGCCAAGGGTTTAATTGATTCTAAGTGCGTAGCTATTGCATATGAAACAGTCACTGACGAACGCGGAGGATTGCCTCTTTTAGCACCGATGAGCGAAGTTGCTGGTCGCATGTCAGTTCAAGTTGGAGCTTGGATGCTGGAAAAGAGTCAAGGTGGCAAAGGCGCGTACCAGGCGTTGAACCGGCCAGAGTTGTTGTTCTAGGCGGAGGTGTGGTTGGAGCAAATGCTGCTCGTATGGCAGCTGCACTAGGCGCAGATGTAACTATAGTAGACCGTAATTTAAAGCGTTTGAATGAATTAGATTGGATGTTCATGGGACGCTTAAAGACTGCTTATTCAACACAAGCGATGATTGAAAAACTTGTTTCAAAAGCTGATCTTGTAATTGGAGCAGTGCTAGTTGTAGGCGCTTCTGCCCCAAGGTTAGTCACTAAAGATATGTTAAAAACAATGAGCCCTGGCAGTGTGTTAGTTGACGTTGCTATTGATCAAGGTGGGTGTTTTGAAACAAGTCGCCCTACTACTCACGCAGATCCATACTATGAAGTTGACGGTGTATTGCATTATTGCGTTACCAACATGCCTGGCGCAGTAGCGAGAACATCAACTTTTGCACTTAACAATGCGACCTTACCCTTCACAATGGCGCTAGCAAACAAAGGCTACAAACGCGCATTAATGGACGATAAGCATTTGCTTAATGGCTTAAATGTGTGCAAAGGACGAATTACTCATGAAATTGTAGCTCGTGACTTAAGCATGGAATATGTTGAGCCAGGAGTGGCCATCGTTGAAGCTTAAAAGGGGCAATGCGCTAATTTTAGCAACTCATAATCAGGGAAAGTTAGAGGAATTTAAAACTCTTCTTTCCTTGTACGATTTAAATATTAATAGCTCTGGAAATCTTGACATTGAAGAACCTGAGGAGACAAAAAATACCTTTGAAGGTAATGCCCTGCTAAAAGCAAAATATACAGCAGAAAAAACAGGACATGTTTCCCTAGCAGACGATTCTGGACTTGTTGTGCCAGCTTTGGATGGTATGCCTGGTATTTACTCTGCACGATGGGCAGGTCCGGAACGTAACTTCGCTATTGCCCATAAAAAAATCAATGACCTTCTTGAAGATAAGCCAAGAGACGCCTATTTCACATGCGTACTAGCTGTTGCATGGCCTGATGGTTCATCAAAAATTTTTGAAGGTCAAAGCCATGGAGAACTGGTATGGCCAACTCGCGGCGATGGCGGATTTGGTTATGATTGCATGTTCATTCCTGCCGGTGACACACGCACCTATGCTCAAATGACAAAGGCAGAAAAATCAAAATCATCACATAGAACTAAGGCCTTCAAATTATTTCAAGAAAGTCTTTTGCCAGATTAAGAAAATTTCGAGCCCTTAGGCCCACGATCCGTGCTTATTTAAATATTTTCATTTTTTAAATTTATATTTTATTAAAATGCTAAATAATATTTTTCGTCTTATTTCGCAAAGACTAGTTTTCTATATCGGTTTTTTTTTGTAGTATGTGCACATTCAAGTTATATGTGTAGTTATGAAAAGCGTTACAGTTTTACTAGGTGGTTGCGGCAAAGAACGCGAGGTTTCTTTAAATTCAGGGAACGCTACCCTTTCGGCACTTAATGAACTTGGTTTTTTGACATCAACCATTGATCTACCAAGTGATCTCAATGAACTTATTACACAACTAAAAGAAACCAAACCGGATGTCGTTTTTAATTGTTTGCATGGCCCCATTGGCGAAGATGGAACAGTCCAAGGTATTTTGAATAAATTGAATATTCCTTATACACATTCTGGAGTTTTAGCATCTACAAATGCTATGGACAAATGGACCTCTTATCAAATTTTCAAAGATAATAATATTCCTACTCCCGAAACTGTAAAAATAAATTTAGCAAACACGGCTAAGTGCCCTATAACATATCCGTGCATGGCAAAACCTATTAATGAAGGCTCTAGCGTAGGCATTAAAATTATTTCATCCGACAGTGAATGGAAACAACTGCAACAAGAGTGGACATTTGGCAATGAATGCATAATACAAGAATATTTAAAACAACGAGAAATTCATGTGGCAGTTCTTGATGGTGTATCGTTGGGAACCATTGAGATATGTCCAAAAGAAAATTTTTCTTTTTTTAGTTATCAGGCTAAGTACGTGCCTGGAGAATCGAAGTTTCTGTGTCCTGCCCCAATTAATATAGATATGGAGAATCTTGCAAAAGAAACTGCTTTAAAAACTTATAAGGCAATAGGATGCAGAGGATTAGCAAGAGTGGATATGATGTTTGATGGACATATATTCAGTGTGTTAGAATTAAACACACAACCAGGATTCACAGCAACATCTTTAGCACCACAAATTGCAAAAAGCCAAGGCATTTCCTTTGCTGAACTAGTAAAAAGAATGGTAGCAAGCGCCAAATGCGATTAATCCCTATCAGAAAAAAAAATACTCTTTTAGCAAAGCGCTCAAAGAATGAATCTAATAAAATTACGTCTACACGCAAGGTAAACAAAAAGAAAAATGCTCGTACAATGCGAGTATACGCTGATTATTTTAAATATTTTCTTGGATTTATTGTTATAGCGACAGTTTGTGGTTCGTGGTTTCAAGGATATCCACAAAAAGTATACTCAAACACAGTAGATGGAATCCATAGATTCACAGCATCGTTAGGATTTAAGGTACAAGAAATTGTTGTGCAAGGCAGAATTCACACTCAACAACAAGATTTAATGAAAGCTTTAAAAATTAATCGTGGGGATTCTATATTTTCAATTGACCTTCAACAAACAAGATTTCGGCTTGAAAAACTAGAATGGATTCGCCGTGCTACTGTTGTGCGAAGCCTGCCAGACATTGTTCATATTAAAATTGAAGAACGGCATCCTATAGCCATATGGCAGCACCATAATCAATTCAATTTAGTTGACGAAGACGGTTCAGCCATTCTTACAAAAGATCATCGACATTATGGAGTTTTGCCGCTAGTAGTTGGAGAAGGTGCACCTCAAAAATCTCCTGATATTTTAAAAATCTTAATGAAATTTCCTAATATACAAAAAAATCTTCAAGCATTATCGCGTGTACATGAGCGACGTTGGAATATCTATTTAGTAGGCGGCGTACTAGTAAAGCTTTCAGACCATTCATTAAACCAAGGCCTTGCTTTGCTTGAGCTCCTTTTAACTGAGCAAAGATTATCAGTAAAAAATGTACAAGAAGTTGATCTACGTTCTCCAGAACGGTATTTCTTGCGCGTAACACCTGAAACAATACAAAAAATAAAGTCCAATAGAAAAGGCAAAATAGCATAAAATAAAACAGTCTTAGATAATTAAATCTAAGACTGTTTTGCAAGAAATTTAAATTGTTAGTGTTTTACAACTTGAGTTTGAGCAGCAGGTGCTTGTTTTCTATCTTGCCTTCTTTGTTGTTTTGCAGCTTTTTTTGCTGCTTTATTTGAATATTGTGGTTGCTTCTTAGCAGCAACAGCAGGATTTGCTTGAGCTGCTACTGCTGGTTTCGCAGCAGATTTCTTATTTTTTCCACCCCTTGCAGATACGTCACTTGCTACGCTCATTAATGCTACAGCCATAAAAGCTAAAAATACTTTTTTCATTTAAATCTCCGCTCAATACGTTAAAATTACTATTTTTTGCCTGGCATTTTTGCTTTTACAGCATTAGCCATTTTTCTGAACATTCCTGGGTTCGCTGGAGCTGCTGGCGCATTTGCTACAGGAGCTTTTGGAGCCATCATAGATTTTGCTCCTGCCACTGCTTGACCTCCCATTTTAGAAGCTCCTGCCATCGCTTTTTTACCATAATTCATCATGTTACTCATCATGTCTGGTTGCTTAGCTGGTGCTACTGCTGCATCAACACATGAAACACTCATTAATACTGCAGCTACAAGAGCTATTGTTACTTTTTTCATATATTTCTCCATTTACTTAAAAGAATCATTACCATACTTATATTGTTACCATTTAAAAGTTAATAAATTGCTAATTACAAAAATTATGCAGCATTAAGTAATGGACGCACATAAGGCGTATCAAGCAATCGCAATAATGCCATCCATTCTAATTTCAGATGAACTTCACGTTTTGAAAGTGCTTGTTCGTGTGCTCTCACACACACTTCTGTTGGAATAGTGCATATTGAAAGCCCTTGCGCTAATGTCCTTACCTGAATTTCAGCTGCTTTTTCGAGCATGTACATTAGCATAAACGCTTCGGGAATAGTCGTTCCAACGGTCAATGAACCGTGATTACGTAAAAGCATTACTTTTTTTTCGCCTAGGTCACGAACAATGGTAACTTTTTCATCTTCACGCATCGCGATACCTTCATAATCGTGATATGCAACCTCACCAAATAAGTGTAAGGCATGCTGAGAAATTGGTAAAAGTCCTTCTTTTACAGAGCTAACAGCAACACCGTTAATTGTATGCAAGTGCAACACACAACCAATGTCTGGTCTTGCAGCATGAGTAGCACCATGAATAACTGAACCTGCTGGGTTAATCTCGTGAATGGTATCGCTTAATATTTCCCCGTCGAAGCTAACCTTAATTAAGTTGGTTGGCGTAACTTCATGAAAATGTAAACCAAAAGGATTAATCAAAAAACATCCTGGCTGTTCAGGCACTCGTGCAGTAAAATGCGTATATATTAAATCTGTCCAACCATACATTCCAGCCAAATGATACGCTGCCGTTAGTTCCAACCGAGCTTTCCATTCACTATCTGATATATCATTTCGCATAATTTTAGATTTCATTAGGGGTTATAACTTTAATTTAGAAAAGAAATAGTTAAAATTTTATTAAAATAAACGTTTTAAAAACCATTGCTATCACAATTTCTAAACACAGATTGCACAATAACAGATAAAATCTTAAATTTGTGAGCAATTTTGGATTTAACTGAACTGCAAATACTTTTTGAAAAAAATTAAATTATGTTGGATTAATCATTTTTTAGTTTCAGGTTTTGATATATTCAAAGAATTATTTTTATTTATTAGTCAGATGTTTTTACATAAATTAAAGCCAATCCTCATATGTTTAATCATAAGTTTAATCAGCCTTTCCTCTCTTGAAGCTAGAAAACGCAGTAAAACTGAAACGGCAGGAGATGTTATTCAAATAACCATTCCTGTTACATCTCTTTTGATTGCTTTTGGTAAAGATGACACAGAAGGTATGAAACAACTTTTTTACAGTGTTGCCGCTTCAACCGCAGCAACTTGGGGATTAAAGCTTGCTTTTAACAAAAAAAGACCAAAAGGTGGAAAGTATTCATTTCCATCTGGACACACAAGCTTAGCATTTAGCGGCGCATCTTTCCTGGGAATGCGCTACGGTGCAGCTTATGGAGTACCATCCATAGGTGCAGCTTCTTACGTTGGTTATACTCGCGTACATGCACGTCGTCACTATTGGGGCGATGTAATAGGCGGTGGTATCATTGGCGGTCTATCTGGCTTCCTTTTCACAACTCCTTACCAAGAAGTAAAGAAGACTGAAAAGCAAAAGACTGCAGAGAATCCAGAACTAAATAATGACGAAAGTTCTGCAAATAAAAAATAACTTGCCATTTTGCTTGTTTTTTAAGCACTTTTGCCGTAGCTTATAAAACATGCACCCTACAATTAACATTGGCTCCATTAGCCTTGATATGAACGTATTCCTAGCACCCATGACGGGTGTTAGTGATATGGCATTCAGAAGTCTTGTAAAACGAATGGGTGCCGGACTCGTTATTTCAGAAATGATTGCTAGCCAGGCAATGATTCGCCAAACACGCGCAAGCATGCGCATGATTCAAGCTCATGGTGAAGAGCCTATGGTAGTTCAACTGGCAGGTTGCGAACCTGAAGTTATGGCAGAAGCAGCAAAATTAAACGAAGACTTGGGCGCTAAAATTATAGATATTAACATGGGCTGCCCTGTGAAAAAAGTTGTTAATGGGCACGCTGGATCAGCCTTAATGCGCAATGAATCTTTAGCTGCAAAAATTATTGAAGCAACAGTAAAAGCAGTAAAGGTCCCTGTAACCCTTAAAATGCGTACAGGTTGGGATGATAATAGTCGCAATGCTCCAAAGCTAGCTAAAATAGCTGAAGATTTAGGTATTCAAATGATTACGGTTCATGGCCGTACACGTTGTCAGCTATATAATGGAAGGTCCGACTGGAAATTTATACGCTCGGTAAAAGAAGCCATAAACCTTCCTGTTATAGGCAATGGTGATGTTGTCACCGTTGAAGATGCTAAAAATTTATTAGAACAAAGCGGAGCAGATGGAGTAATGATTGGTCGCGGTGCATATGGCCGCCCTTGGTTTATAAAACAAGCACACGATTACTTAACAACCGGAGCTACCCCTAAAGATCCATCACTCGAAGAACAGCTAGAAATTATTCTTGGACACTTTGAAGATATTTTACACCTATATGGTGTTGAAGGCGGTGTCAAGATTGCTCGCAAACATCTGGGGTGGTACAGTAAGGGACTTAAAGATTCCGCCGAATATAGGGTACACGTTAACCAAACTGAGTGCCCCTTACAGATGCGTGATCTCGTTCGAAATTTTTACAACCAACAAACAGAATTAATATAAAATTATGACCGGAATTGCAGCAGTTATTGAAAAAATGGTGAAAGAGTATTTTACAACTCAAGGTGACCATATTACCGATTCAAGCCTTTATAATACAGTACTTCAGGAAGTAGAACGTCCCCTTCTAGAACAAACTCTTCATGCCGTAAAAGGTAATAAAGCAAAAGCAGCAAGAGTTCTGGGGATTAACCGCAACACCCTTCACAAAAAAATTAGTGAACATGGTTTGTAATGCTGCGTATTTGTGCAGGCCTGTTCAAGGGTAGGCATTTAAAGTTACCTTCAGAATCTGTTTCTCGCCCTTCATCTGATAGGCTACGTCAAGCCGTTTTCAACATACTCACAAACATGCTGAATTTTAATGAGCTACGCGTTCTTGACGCATTCGCTGGCTCAGGTGCTTTAGGTTTAGAGGCACTGTCTCGTGGAGCTAAATCAGTTGTTTTTTGTGAAAATAATCTTTTAGCTCAGCAAGTGCTTAAAGAGAATGTTTTAGGTACAAAAGCTAATCATGCAGATATTTCAATAACTAATGATATTTTTCAACTCAAGACAGACCCCTTTGATTTGGTTTTTCTAGACCCACCTTATGATATGGGCCTAGAACTTAAGGCAATTGATTGCTTACTAGAAAAAAAACTTATATCTGAAAATGGAATTATAGTTGTTGAACAACGAAAAGGCGCGACAATTATCAATCACAAAGGCTTTACTGCTCAAGACAGACCCCTTTGATTTGGTTTTTCTAGACCCACCTTATGATATGGGCCTAGAACTTAAGGCAATTGATTGCTTACTAGAAAAAAAACTTATATCTGAAAATGGAATTATAGTTGTTGAACAACGAAAAGGCGCGACAATTATCAATCACAAAGGCTTTACTGCACAAGAACCACGAGTTTACGGCAAATGCCAAATTACGATTTTACAGCTTATCCAGCCAAACGATTAACTGCCCAAGCATGAGTCTTATTATCAAAATAAAACTCTTCTGCACCGCCATCTTGCTCGAAAACATTGATTTCTTCTAGTAAACGTCCTTGGTTGAAAATAATTTTTTCATCGTAGCCAATTTTAATACCATAATTCCTAAAAGCAATTGTAAAATGACCACTTTTAATTAGTGAAGGAATCGCTTTAATCACGTCATTAAGGGTAAAAATGTCATGATTCCCCAATTTTTCAACACAGATCAGTGCATGATTAGACCCAGGGAACATAGGAAGCTTTTCAATGAAACCACTTCCCAAACGTGCATTGGTTATAAGCACTCGGTTTTTACCCTTTAGGCCGGAACGACGGATCATAACATCATCGGCTTCAAAGAATGTAGCTCCACCGAACACAACCATACGCTTAACTTGACGATCGTTCATATTGTAAGGCGCTATAGATAATTTCATTTTTTTGCCATAACGAACAATTGAAAGTTTGACTTTTTTATTAGCGACTCCAATTTCATTAATAATTTTATCTAGCTTGTATAAATTTGGACCAATTTCTTGCCCATCAATTTCAAGAATGCAATCTCCTGCTTCTAACACACCTTCGGCAGGACTATCTGGCATAATGCTGTGCACCTTTAATGCGCGATGAAACGCTTCTGGGTATTTCTTTGCATATTCAACGGCACTGTCTTCTGAAAAACTGTAATATTTTACTAAATCACCCAAAGATGAATACGTAAAAATTGCCCCCAGGGAAAAGCACTTTGGTTCTTTGCCGGCTTTAAGAGATTCTAGTATCTCTACTCCATAAGCTATAGGAAGCGCAAAAGCACTGGTTGCCATGTTTGACGCAAAAATTATTCCAATAACCTTACCAGAAGCAACGTCGTAAACCATGGAGCCACTTCCCCCACCTTGCATATTTAAACTAATACGCATTGCATGCTGAGGAAGATGTCCTTCTATTTCATTAGGGTTTGCGACTACACCTGTTTGTGTTGAAAAATGGCGATTTTCATTTTTTCCAATAATTAATACATTTGTGCCTGTTTGAATTGAATCACTACTAAGTGATAAATCCTCTGTGAGCCCCATATCTTTTAAATCACCTTGAAAGACAGCTATGTCAGCTGTGGGGTCACTGTAGATAAGTTTCAAAGGAATTTCTTTACCAGAAGAAAGCGTTGCTAAGTATTCAGCAATTACTTTGTTTCCAGCTGCTACATGAGCGTTTGAAAAAATATAGCCATTTTTAGCATCAACAATAAATCCAGTCCCAGCCGTGGGTGAAACATCACCATATGCTGCAACAATACTGCGTGATTTTATGCTGACAACATATGGCTGAAGCTTAGCTAAAAGCTTTGGGTCAGTACTGGAAAATACATTACTAAAAAAAATTAGGCTGATGAAAGCATATTTCACCAGCCCTAAAACAGGAGCAATAAATTTCATGAAATTTATTTTATTTTTGCTTCACGGAATACTACGTGCTTACGTACAACTGGGTCATACTTTTTAAGTTCTAGCTTTTCAGGCTTCTTGCGTGGGTTCTTTTTCGTAACATAAAAGAAACCTGTATCCGCTGAGCTTAGAAGCTTAATATTTAGAGTTGCTGTTTTCTTTGCCATGATTCATTTTTCACATATCTAATTACTGTTATAATTACCAAATCGCTAAACGTTATGCAAGCTTTTTATGGCATTGATTTTACCCGATGCCATTTTACAGAAGAATTATGAACGGTATTGTTGCAGCAAATTTTCGCTTTCTTCTTTAACTTCATAGACAGATCGGCCTACTGCTGCAGCTATATTATTATAAGACCAGCCTGCATTAAGGTACTTTTCAATATTTTTTTTCTGTTGTTGGGTTAGTTCAGTACGCCTTCTTTGGGATGGCCTAGTAACTTCATCGTCTCGTTCTGTACCTTCTTCTACAAAATCATCTGCGGCAACAGCAGCTGATGATCCTGAAACCATAACTACACTAGAAGCACCACTGCCATTAGCAGAAGCAGAAGCCGCAGGAAGAAGAAGAGAAATAACTGGAGATGCAGGAACACCTGCACCACTCAATGCAGATTCTATAACATTCTTGGTTCTTACTGCTCTTGCTTTTTCCCCAACATTCACGTACGGAACTGGAGCTGCTGAACTACCTATTCCTGTATCATCTGTAAGAGTTTGCGCAGACGCCCTATTTGGTGATCCAATCTCGTTAGAATGTTCTCTACTTCTTGGCGTAACCTCAAAGTACTTATTAATAGTATCTCTAGCAAAAAATAAATCATCTACCCTATTACCGCTGAAAGAATACCCACAAACCGATACTAATTGAGCCATTTCTATAAAGCGTACTTTTACGCCGATTCCAGACATAACGCTGTTTAACAAGTCGAACATTTCTAGTCGTTGTACTTGTGCAGGATCTGCTGCATTATATGCATCAATAGTTCTATCACCAGTCATTCGAGATTCAAGACTGAGACGCATTAAGCGTGCTTTTGCCACAGTTAGGTTTCGACGTGAAGCATCAGTAAGCTCACCACCAAGCGCACTATTAGTATGCCTCAGCAGACTTTCAAAAGTGCAATCAGGAACATCTATCCTTACGTCTCTCATTACGTCACTTGCACTTCTACTCCAACCCGCGAATTTCACAAGGGATCTCAGTATATGAACAAAGTCATATCTAGAGGTCAGTCGCTGAAATAGATAACGAAAAGCCCTTCGATAACCAGTATTCTCCTGATCAGTTGTCATTTCACGAAGAGCATCATGACCAAACGATAGCTTTTTATCTACGACTTGCTGACAGTGATGAATCATTCTGCGCTCTTCGCGTCCAACATCCCCAACAGCTCCATAAATTTTTAATGTTAAGCAAAATATAAAAATAGTTTTTAATATCATTATTGGAGACACTTAACTAAAGAACGATAAGAAGGGTTTGAGTAGTTTTTCAAGATT
>DYTB01000001.1 GCA_020726185.1 Candidatus Odyssella sp.
AAATCTTGAAAAACTACTCAAACCCTTCTTATCGTTCTTTAGTTAAGTGTCTCCCTTATCAACTTATGTGGTGTTATTACTATGGATATGACTTGTACAGCAGACCCAAACTTTCTTGCAACAGCTATTGCTGTGATGATATTACTTCTTGTTCCAATGGCGTTACCCATTATAAGAAGTATCCCTAACTTTAATGTTTCAAAAGTATCCTCCATTGGAGGAGGAATGGCCATGGCAGCGGTATTTGTGTTCATGGTTCCAGACGTTGTCGCAAAAATAAGCACTGTTGCCGCGAACACGAATATAGAGTTCTTAAAGCAAGATCACCACCTAATGTTTTTGGTGTTTACTACTTTTCTTGTGGCTTTTTGTACAATGTATGCTTTGGAAAAAGTAGCTCTTGATCGAACAAAAGTGAATGCCGAGCCTAGTCTTTTTGTGTTTTATCTTCACATGGGAATACTCTGCGCTATGCTGATTGCTTTAGTGAGTTCATTTCCTGTTCTCGCAAAAGCAAGTTTTTACGCAATTGGCATAGTCTGTTCATTGGCCGTTTTTGAGATTTTTCTCGAAGAAGTTGCTCTTTTGAAGCACTTTGGAGCGTTATATTCTCATGTTGGGCGTTATATAGTGATGCTTGCTATTGTGATAGGGTGGGCGCTGGGACTAAAGTTTATCACTCAGGAAAGTAGTGTGTTTACTTTAATGACGCAAGCCTTCGTCATTGGCATGATTCTTACCGCGGTTGTGAAAGGTGAGTTTGACCTAATTAATCAATCCAACAATTATATCATTTTCATTGTTTCAGCTTTTACAAAGGTTTTGATTGTATTAGGTTTGATTAACATTGAAGATGCAAATGTGGCTAAAAGAGCAGCTATGCCTAAGCCTCAACCTCCCAAAGCTCAGGCGGATATTCATTTGCTTCCTGTTCCTGGCTCTGCTCCTACTGCTGCAGCGCCACAAAATTTAGATATGCCGGCCGGGCCTGCTGGTCCAGTAAATCCTGGAGCGACTCCTGGTGCATCTCCAAACCCAGTTCCACCTCCACCTGCTCAATACTAATTTTTAAACAGAGCCCGACAGCATTTTGTTTGTTGGGCTTTTTTATTGCATATAAATACCGTCTATAATTTCTTCAAAAAGTCTGTGCCAGTTTTGTTCTGCACCAATCCGCATTAAAACGGAACCTATGCCAACTGCAGCACGATCCATAAATACAAATTCTCTCGGCGGTTTTATCCCACCTAATTCATGTAGTTTTTTGTGAACATCTCGGGCCACTGTCCAACCTTTTTTACCTCCATTTATATCTTGAATAGGGCGAACTTTATTTTCCAGTAAGGGTTCGTATAATAACTTTGCCCATTGATTTAGCACATCAATCAGCTCATTAGAAATGTTACTGAATCCCCAACGTTTATAGGCATCCACAGCCAAGTCTGGCTTATTGTCTCTAAAAGCAATATATAGATCGACTACGGCTTGCAAAAACTGTTTTTCAAATCTACGCACACATCCAAAATCAAGTAAGCAAATGCGACCATCATCTAGAATTAAATAATTTCCAGGATGGGGATCTCCATGCAATATATTGAAACGATAGAGTGGCCAATACCAAGCCAAGAACAGCTTGCGCCCTAATTCATTACGAACATCACTAGGGCATGAAATATACTCAAGTGCAGGCTTTCCTTCAATCCATTCCATTGTTAAAAGACGCTTAGTTGAAAGCTCTGGATATATTTTTGGCACTACAACAAAATCAAACTGATTATTAAAAATATTTCTAAATTGTTCAAGATTTTTTGCTTCTAAAGTGTAATCCAGCTCTTCATATAGTCGGTCTCGAATTTCTTCGGCTATATCATGAGTATCTATAGATTTGTTGAAAGACTGGTAAATATTTAAAACCATATCTAATTGTTTTAAATCTGCACTGACAGTGGTTTCCATATCAGGGTACTGTAGTTTTACAGCAAGATTTTCACCCTGAATACTTACAGCTTTATGAATTTGTCCTAACGATGCAGCATGGGATGCTTTTAACGAAAAATCCTGGAACGAATCTCTCCAATTTTTCCCAAGCTCGCCAGTCATTCGCCGTCTAACAAAACCTTCTCCCATTGAAGGTGCGTTAGACTGCAATGTCATAAATTCTGCTGCAAATTCTGGGGGAAGGGCATCAGGTACTGTTGCTAAAAATTGAGCCATTTTCATAAATGGTCCTTTAAGCCCCCCGAAAGATTGGCGTAATTTTTGTGCATAAGCTGCTTCATCAATATCCAATCCTAGATACTCTTGAGCGCCAACACGCATGCCAATCCCTGTTAGGGTTGAGCCCACATCAAATAATCGCTTCAGTGTTTTAAGGTGTTCCATTATTATCTTTTACAGCTCTGGCGATAGTTAGTACATCTACTCTTGCTGCACCTGCATTTAGCAAAGCTTGGGCACACGCATTAGCAGTTGCTCCACTTGTAAGCACATCGTCGATTAATAGTACGTTTACTTTTTGTAAAATATTTTTAGTATCCATTACGATAAATGCATCTTTAAGGTTCTCATAGCGTAGCAATTTGGTTTTATGCCCTTGCGACGCGGTCGACTTTACTCGTTTTAAAAGATTTGGGTTAATTGCAAGATTTGTATGCTTTGCAATTAATTTTCCAAGTTCTGTGGCCTGATTATATTGACGAGTGAAAAAACGCCACCAGTGCAAGGGGACTGGCACAATAATATTAGTGTCATTAGGAATACATCGTTGCGTCCAGCCAAAAAACATAGGCCCCAAGTGTAGTCCATCGTAATTTTTATATCTCAGCACAAGTTTTTTTACTGAATCATTGTAAATAAGCGGGGCGTAAGCTTTAGAAAAAACAGGGGGGTGTTTTAAGCAATCTGTGCATGGCATATCATGATCAACATCATCTAGGGGAACACAACACACAGAACATTTGGGTGATGTTATAAATCTTAATTTAGGCCAGCAATCGCTACACAAGGTGTAGGGCTCTTTTGTTATTTCTCTACACAATGCGCATTGTGGTGGGAGCAAAAAATTAATCACAGCTTGCGCAGCTGGTGTGTTAAAAATCACTTTTGTAAACGTGTTATGTTTGCAGGAATAGGATGATCCTTAGCTTTTACGGTTTCTAGAAAGGAGTGTTTTTGCATGTATCCATCGTACCAACGGTAGAGTTTTTCGTAGTTTTTTCGGAATGGTTCATTTGAAAAACGAAGATCAACGTAGGACAAAAACGTTGCTACACATAAATTTTCAAATAAAATTTCTTGATTTAGCTTAGTGTCTATACTCTCATCAAGATATTTCATCCCACTGGTTAGCGCTAAGCGTTGACGATCGTACCAATCTTCACACTGCAAATGCTTTGGCCGAAAAAAATGTTCATATCTCATCGAAACTGCAGCATCTGCCATGCCATCAACCAGGGCTTGTACTTTTAATGATTTAAACTTATCTGGCATCAGCGCAGTGGTTTTTCCTGCTTTATCCATAATGAATTCACAAATTACCGATGAATCAAAGATGGTTTCATCAGCACTTATTTTTAAAGCAGGGATTTTACCCAAGGGATTTAGTTTTCTAAAAAATGTATCTGTTTGCCAGGGATGAAATTCTTCAACGATAATATTTTTTGTTTGTTCGCAGGCTAAAATAACCGCTTTAACTTTGCATCCAAAAGGAGAGCTAGGAAATGAATAAAGTATCATCGGTAACAAATGCTAAAGTATCTTAGCCTATGCTAGCATGCAACCTTATGGTTTTCAGCATATTTTTCTATAAATTCACGAGGCAATCCGATATCAGGACAAACTATTTCTCCACATAATGCGTTAGCATTCGCATGATTATGAACAGGTTTCAGGCATCCTATGGCAACAGTGAGATTTGGCACGACAACATTTCCTGTGCTTGTGGAAGTATTTGCATCTATTCCGCTTGGAACGTCAATCGAAATAACGGGATTAGATTGCTTATTCAAATTGTTTATTAGCTGCTCAAAAATACCTTCGGGCTTTTTGGTTAGTCCAATCCCAAACAAAGCATCAATGTATATGTCTCCAGAAACAGGCATATCGGCAAATTCAATGTTTGGATAAAAGGCTTTGGCGCGATTTATATTAATATTCAAAACATCTTGAGAAGGCAAAACAGGCATGAAAATAGTTATTTTTTTTGTATGAGGAGCTAGAAATAATGCTGTAGAAACGCCATCTCCACCATTTTTTCCAGGTCCTGCAAATATAACTACGTGATCACTGCAAAATGGTCCGTAGTAATTTAAAATCTCTTTTGCACAAGAAAATCCTGTAACCTCAATCAGACTTCCTTCGTCTAATCCAGTTATTCGTAAATAATCTGATTCACATAGTATGGTAGCTTCTTTGTTTAGAACTGGAAAATCCATGAAAGGCCTTTGTGTTTATTTAAAATGTAAAAATTTCAAATTTTAGCACTATACAACTAATTTTTTTGAATTTTTTATATTTTTGTTTTCTGTTCCAAGTATATCGGATTCTACGTAATCATTGTCAATCATTTTTCCAGAAGGTTTTTTGTTTTTTGCAGAAGATAACGCACTAACTAATGTAGCGTTGCATTTTTACAACTTTATGCGCTAATCATTCGAGCTTTCAAGTATGGTTTCAGATACTGGCCTGTATAGCTTTTTGCAATCTTTGCAATTTCTTCAGGTGTGCCTGTTGCAATAACTTCACCACCACCATCTCCACCTTCAGGCCCCATATCAATGACCCAGTCAGCCGTCTTAATCACTTCCAAGTTATGCTCAATAACTAAAACTGTATTTCCTTGCTCAACTAAGTGGTGCAAAACTTCCAATAATTTTCGAACATCTTCAAAATGCAAGCCTGTTGTCGGCTCATCAAGAATATACAAAGTTTTTCCGGTGGCGCGACGTGATAATTCTTTTGCTAATTTTACGCGCTGAGCTTCGCCACCTGATAGGGTTGTTGCTTGTTGGCCCACTTTTATATATCCCAAACCTACTTGTTTAAGGGCACGTAATTTGTCAGCTACGGCTGTATTATTTTCAAAAAAATCTACCGCTTCTTCAACGGTCATATCTAAAACATCAGCAATGCTTTTATTCTTGTATGTAATTTCTAACGTTTCACGATTGTAGCGTTTTCCATGACATTGATCACATTCTACGTAAACATCAGGCAAGAAGTGCATTTCAATTTTTACAACGCCATCTCCCTGACAAGCTTCACAACGACCACCTTTGACGTTGAAAGAAAATCTACCTGGCGTATAGCCACGTGTTTTTGCTTCAGGCATACCTGAAAACCATTCACGAATTGGTGTAAAACATCCAACGTATGTTGCTGGGTTTGAACGTGGGGTGCGGCCAATAGGTGATTGATCAATATCAATAACCTTATCAATATGTTCCGCACCTTCTAATGATTTATAAATTCCGGGCAAATCTCGTCCATGATTAAATTGACGATTCAACGCTTTGTATAAGGTTTCAATTACAAGGGTTGATTTTCCACCTCCTGAAACTCCGGTAACACATGTAAATGTGCCCAAAGGAAATGTAGCTTCAACATTTTTTAGATTGTTTGTTTTTGCACCAGTGATTTTTAAAAATTTATCTATGTGACCTGTTCGACGGTGTGCTGGTATGGGTTTGGACTTTGTGCCTTTCAAGTACTGACCTGTCAAACTTTTAGGACATAACATTATTGTTTGTGGTGTGCCTTCCGAGATAATTTCACCGCCATGCACGCCTGCTGCTGGCCCCATATCAATTACATAGTCTGCAGTGCGTATAGCATCTTCATCATGCTCAACAACCACTACTGAATTGCCTAAATCACGTAAGTTACGCAGAGAATCAAGCAAGCGATCGTTATCGCGTTGATGCAAACCAATTGATGGTTCATCTAGTACATACAGCACACCCGTAAGGCCTGATCCTACTTGAGAAGCCAAACGTATGCGTTGGCTTTCGCCACCTGAAAGAGTTCCTGCTCCCCTTGAAAGAGTAAGATAATCAAGTCCGACATCAATTAAAAATTTCAATCGGTTACGAATTTCTCTTAAAATCTTATCGGCAATGTCTTGTTGTTTTTTTGTTAGCTCTAGGTTTTCAAACCACTTCAATGCATCTTTTATAGAGAATCGACATACTTCACCAATATGCAATTGTGCAAGTTTTACACACAAGGCTTCATCTTTTAATCTGTAGCTTCCGCAACTATGACAGGGTGTTTCGTTTTGGAACCGTCGTAAAAATTCTCTAGTCCAATCGCTTTCTGTTTCTAACCATCTGCGACGTAAATTTGGAATAACACCTTCAAAAGGTTTTTTTGAAATGTATTTGCGAACTCCATCATTATACACAATAGGAATAATCTCAGTGCCTGACCCATGAAGAATAATTTTCTTTAAGTTTTCTGACAGGCCTTTGAATGGAGTTGTTGCGCTTTCGCTAAAATAGTTGGCAAGTCCATCTAGCACTTGCGCATAATATTCCGAGGTCATTTGCCCACGCTTATTAGTTACTGCACTTTCTTGTGCTGACCATGGTGCAATTGCTCCTTCGCGTAAGCTAAAATCATGATTTGGCACAACAAGATGTTCATCAAAAACAATTTCAAGGCCTAAGCCATCGCAGGTAGCGCAAGCACCATGTGGGCTATTGAAAGAAAACAGGCGAGGCTCTATTTCTTCCAAAGTAAATCCTGATGTAGGGCATGCAAATTTTGAAGAATAAGTTGTAATCACTTGGGTGTCTGCATTTTGTACCCACAACAATCCATCACTCAGCTTTACTGTTGTTTCAATTGAATCAGCTAAACGTGTTTGAATATCTTCAGGCGCTGCCATCACTAAACGATCAACAACAACAGCGATTGTGTGCTTTATTTTTTTGTTAAGAGTTGGCGCTTCTTCAATGGCGTAAATTTTTCCATCAATGTAAACGCGCTGAAAACCTTTTTTTTGCAGATCTTGCATTTCTTTTTTGTATTCACCTTTACGGTCGCGCACGATGGGAGCAAGAATCATGATTTTAGTTTTTTCAGGGAGCTCTAAAATACGATCAACCATTTGACTAATGGTTTGCGCTTCAATGGGAAGTCCGGTTGATGGTGAATGCGGCACACCTATGCGTGCAAATAACAAACGCAAATAGTCATACAATTCGGTGACTGTTCCAACTGTTGATCGTGGATTTTTTGACGTTGTTTTTTGTTCAATTGAAATTGCTGGGCTTAAACCTTCTATGGAATCCACATCTGGTTTTTGCATTAACTGCAGGAATTGCCTAGCGTACGTTGATAAGCTTTCAACATAGCGGCGCTGACCTTCAGCATAAAGCGTATCAAATGCAAGGGATGATTTTCCAGATCCACTAAGGCCAGTAATAACTACCAACTTATTGCGTGGAATATCTACATTCACATTTTTAAGGTTATGTTCGCGTGCTCCACGAATCTTAATTGTATCTTGCATGATTGACCGCTTTATTAAAAAATTTGTAGGGTATATTTACAGCTGCTAATTAAAGTGCAGCGTGTTTTTATGAAACACTCGCTAGACTAGTACAAATTACTTGCACAAGCAACATTTTAGAATGGGTAATATTATATGCGTATTGCAATTGGAGCCGACCACGGAGGACATGTTCTTAAGGAAAAAATAAAATCTGCTGATTCAGTTAATCAGTGGATTGACGTAGGAGCGTTCAATGCTGAAAGTTCTAATTACGCCGAATTTGCCCAATTAGTTGCTCAGAAAGTTCAATCTCACGAAGCAGATTTTGGCATTATTATTTGCCGAAGCGGGATTGGCGTATCAATTGCAGCAAATCGCCACAAAGGCATTTATGCGGCTTTATGTTTTAACAATTCCATGGCAATAAGTGCGCGCACCCATAACAACGCAAATGTTCTGTGCATTGCTGCGGATTACACATCTTTTGCAGAGGCTCAGGAAATGATTCGTCTGTTTTTATCAACCGCTTTTGAAGCTGGTGGACGTCATGAAACAAGGTTTAAAAGTATTGACGAATATTTATCCTGAAATAAGTTATATGATAAAACATTTTCAGGGCAGTTTATAAAACTTGCTTTTTTCACAGGCCTTTCTTACATTGTAGACAGCAAGATATCACTATAGTTTATATGTCTAGAGTACTTACTTTAATTGGAATATCCCTAGTTTTAACCGCTTGTGACAGCGTAAAGAGCACATTAGGAATGGATCATTACCAAGCCGATGAATTTAATATAAAGCAAAATGACCCGCTTGATTTGCCACCAAATTACAAGCTAATGCCTCCTCGCACTAAAGATAAAGACGGCAAAAGCGTGCCATTAAGTGCATCTGCTGAAAAAGCTAAGCACGTTGTTGGTGGTGGAGAATCAGAAGCTTCTCTTTCAGAAGCAAGCCAGCAAGACTTAAAAGATAAAGCAGGCTCTGCGGATGATGCTATCCGAAATCAAGTTGACGAAGAATCAAAAGAAGAAGGTGATAGCGCTTTGGATAAAAAGCTTAGTGCGTGGAAAAAAGAATTCACACAAAATGCTAAGTCAATAAGTGGCCCTGAAAAAAACACTGACAATGCTAGTGAGTCTGAGCAAGCTAATAAATAATCAGACATAGCCATGGTAAAAATTGTAAAATCAACAATTCAGACGCTTGTAAAGGTGACAGGATATCTGTTGTCACATGGGGCATTGCGAGCTCTTGTAAAAAGCCTGGCAATCCAATTAGTTATTTCTTTGTCTTTATTCGCGGACAGTGATCCGCTTGATGGCTTTAATGTTACTGTGAAAGATTTAGTTGTTGCAGGAAAAACTGTACGAATTTCTCCTTTCAAGGGCATTGATGTCGTTACTGTTAATCTGTGTTTCAAGAATGCAGGAGACAAACTATCTCCGAAACAAAAAGAAGCTCTTGTAGCCCTGCTTTGCAGGGCAATGGGTGAATCAACTCAATTCAAAACTCGCGAGCAAATGCAAACTTATGCTCGTGAACACAATGTGCACGTATCTTTTGGTAGTAGTGATGATAATTTTACTATCACAGGAAAATGCCCATCCGATAAGCTTTCTGAGCTTTTTCATTTGATTAAAGATATTATTTTTCATTCACAATTTCACGATTCTGATCTGATACGATTTAAAAACGAAGCTGCTGCAGGAATGTTACAGGCAATGCAGTCACCAGATACTCAATTAGACCAATTAATGAAAAAGGTAATTCTTAAAAGTCATCCATATGGCACGTTGAACAAAACTTACCTCGCGAGTTTGAAAAATATTAGTGTCGATGATTTAAAGTCATATATGAGAAAGTGCTTCACTCAAGAAAATATTATCATTTCAGCTTGTGGAGATATTGATGAAGATGGGCTTGCTGTCCATATCACAGATGTGGTTACGGCTTTACCTAAAACTTTCAATGTTTCTTTGCCAGAAAATGTGCAAGTGGTTGGTCCGTATCAAGAACATACTCAAGCATTTCCTGTGCCCCAAACCTTAATTCACTTTTTACATGCCGGTATTAACGCGCATCATCCTGATTTTTTTGCTTTGCAGATTGCGATGGGGTGTTTGTCTAATCCCAATATAGGAGTTTTATGGAAAAAAATTCGTGTAGAAAAAGGCTTAACCTACAATATAGGAGCAGGTTTTTCGATTCAAAATCATTACAATTCGTTTAATATTTCAACTTCTACTCAATCAGAAAATGTAGAAAAAACCATTTCTTCTATTAAAGAGGTTATTGCGGATGTTTGTGAAAATGGCTTTTCAGCTGAATTAGTCGAAATTGTTAAGAAAAGCTTTTTAGGAAACTACAAACGTTCTTTCGCTTCAACGTCCCATATAACAACTAGGCTTACAAACTATCAGCTTGATGGCCGTTCTGTAGATTTTCATAATATTCTCATTGAAAAAATCTCGAACCTGACTACTGATGATATTAATGAAGCTTTTAAAAGGTTTATGAAGCCAGATCAATTTGTTGTGTTCATGGTGGGCAAATGAAATACATTTTAACGCTTCTAGTTAGCCTTTTTTTTAGCTGCTTGCATGCAAAAATTGTTCCACAAACAGCTAGATTAAGTAATGGATTGAAGGTCATTGTTTTTCAAAATCCATTATTACCTTCGGTGAGCATTTTAACAAAATATGACATAGGAACGGCTGATGATCCGTCTAGCATGGTTGGCTTATCGCACATGCTTGAACACATGATGTTTAAGGGATCTTCAAAATATCCAGTTGGTTCTATTGATACTATTCTTAATAGCTGTGGTGGAACTTGTAACGCTCATACTAGTTTTGACAACACTGTCTATACGTTTGATTTACCTGCGGAGCATTTAGAAGTGGCGTTAGATATTGAAGCTGATCGCATGGAAAACCTTAACATTACAGAAGAAGAATTCAGGCCCGAACAAAAGGTTGTGATGGAAGAGCGTCAAATGCGATTGGGTAATCATCCATTTCGTACTTCTGCTGAGGTTTGTCAGCGCGCTTTGTATGCAGCGCATCCTTATGGTATTTTTCCTATTGGCTACGAAGCGCATATAAAAGCGTACACAGTTGAAGCGTTAAGAACCCATTATGAAAAATGGTACGTGCCGAACAATGCTACCATTGTAGTAATCGGACCCTATGATTTGGCATACGTGTTACCAAAAATTGAAAATAAATTTGGAAATATTCGTTCAAAGGAATTGCCAGAGCATACACGCATCTCAGAGCCTGATCGAGATGGCTTAACCACAACAATTGAACAAGAAAATCCACGTGCTGAGAACATCTATATTAGTATTTCATATCGAGTGCCAACTTTGATTACAAAACCAGAATCCTATCTTGCAATGCGAATGCTAGATGGCACTCTTGCGGGGGCAAACTCTAGATTTCTTTACAACAAAATGGTTAAAGAAAAGCGGTTAGCATTAAGCGTTTCTTGTAATTATGCATACGGAAAAGACGATATGGAGTTTACTTTCAGCTTAGTACTTTCACCAAGCATGAATGTTGAAGCTGCAGAAAAATTCTTGTTTGAACAACTTGCGATTTTCTTAAAAAAAGGTTTGGTTGAAAGTAATTTTAATCATGCAAAACAAGAACGATTAAATATTTTTGCTTTTGCCTTGGATGGCGAAGCATTTTTATTAGCGATAGCAAACATTGTTCTTAATAATTTTCCATTAGATGCTGTTTCTAAATATGAAGATATTCTAAGAAGCGTAACTACGCAGCAGGTTCAGGAAATGTTACGTCTTGTTTTAGCTAAGCCCCCCTTGGTTATTGCGCGTAATTATCCAAAAGGGAAAATGCCACAACGTAATTATCAAAAGGTTTTAGGTCACTAATGTTGAAGTACACGTTAAATTTTTTAAAAGAACCAACCAGCATACTTGCAGGGTTTTCTGACTATGTGATGCGCTTGTCATTATGTGAATATCTTGAATCTGATGTTTCTTCAAATCAATATCAAGAAGCCGTTCAGAAACTGGAAAAATTTACTCATATTATTCACCTGGGCACGGGTGGCTCAAGCTTAGGCCCACAGGCTTTATATGCAATAGCTGATGAACCAACTAAAACATTTCTGTTTTTCGATAATATTGACCCCGATGGTCTGGCCAATCGTTTAAAAGATATTGATTTTCGCAAAGCCGGGATTTTGGTTGCATCAAAGTCAGGAAATACCGCTGAAACCTTGGTGCAATTGGCAACTTTTAAAAAGATCTATATTGATAATGGTCTGAACATAAATGATCATCTTGTTATTATTACGCAAACAGACGGTAACGCTCTGCACACCTTTGCAAAAAACAATGACATTGTAACGGTGCCGCACCATAATCAAATTGGCGGACGCTTTGCCGTATTTGCCGAAGTTGGTATGTTATCAGGAATACTTATGGGGCTTGATATGGAAGCTTTCCGAAAAGGTGCACAAACAGCGTTAGCGGCATTTAAAGCTGCTCCAGCTACACATCCTGCTATAGAATCTGCATGCTTTTTGGCAAAGTCCAAAGCTCACCCAGTTATGTTTCCTTATGCTGATAAACTGAAATTGTTTAGCGCATGGTTTGTTCAGTTGTGGGGGGAAAGCCTGGGCAAGAAAAATAAATCCGGTGAACGTTTCGGATCAACACCGATTCAAGCTTTGGGTGCAACTGATCAGCACTCACAACTTCAGCTTTACCTTGGTGGCCCAAAAGATAAATTTTTTACATTTTTAGAGGTCAGTGAAAAAGCAGATCTTGATGTGGCTGATTTAGAGATTGATCACCCAGCTTATATGCCTCTTCGCAAACATGGCTTGAAAGATTTATTAAAAGCAGAGCTTCATGCTACTTACGAAACATTACGCGGGCACGAACTGCCAATTCGCTTAATTACGTTGCCTGCAATCAATGCCTATTATTTAGGGCAGTTAATGTTTAATACAGTATTAGAAACCTTGGCAGTTGCAGCCATTTGGGATGTTAATCCATTTGATCAGCCTGCAGTTGAAGAAGGTAAGATATTGGCATTGAAATTTTTAAATGATAAAAAATAGAAACTCCTTTATGAGCGTGAACATATGAACACTCAAAAAATATCTTTTCAAGAAATCATCTTGCGTTTGCAACAATATTGGGCAAACTACGGCTGCGTTATTTTGCAACCGTATGATTTGGAAGTAGGGGCAGGCACATCCCATCCCGCAACGCTAATTCGTGCCCTTGGTCCTAAATCATGGAACACAGCCTATGTTCAGCCGTGCCGCAGACCAAATGATGGCAGATATGGTGAGAATCCAAATCGCACGCAGTTGTATTATCAATTTCAGGTTTTGCTAAAGCCTTGCCCTGCAAATCCGCAAGAATTATACCTTGAAAGCCTGAAAGCTATTGGTCTTGATTTAAGTCGTCATGATATTCGCTTTGTCGAAGATGACTGGGAAAACCCATCATTAGGTGCAGCAGGTCTTGGTTGGGAAGTTTGGTGCGATGGTATGGAAATCACTCAATACACTTATTTCCAGCAGGTAGGTGGTATTGCTTGTGATCCCGTGCCTGTGGAATTAACCTATGGTTTAGAACGCGTTGCTACAATCATACAGAATGTTGAAAGTAATTTTGATATTAACTGGAATGGCAAATCAGGCGATGAATGCCTTACTTATCGAGATGTTTTTTTAAGATCAGAACAAGAATTTTCAGCTTATAATTTTGATCACGCAGATGTTGATATATTGCTACGTCATTTTAACGATGCGGAAGCCGAATGCTTAAAATTGCTTGATCTCAAATTGGTTTTACCGGCTTATGAGCAGTGCCTAAAAGCTAATCACCTATTTAATATGCTAAATGCGCGCGGTGTTATTTCTGTTACCGAGCGAGCCGCTTATATGGGGCGAGTTCGTCATTTAGCAAAATCAGCCTGCGAAACCTGGATAGGTTAATTATGGAATTATGTATTGAAATTTTTATGGAAGAAATTCCAGCTCGCATGCAACGTCAGGCCAAAATTGATTTGTTGCAGTTATTTGTAAATGAATTCGAAAGCTTAAAATTAAAATGTAGTGCACCAGAATTTTCTGTTGGCCCCAGGCGCTTGAGTCTGCGTGTGGAAAATATTGCAGCAGCATCAGAAACTGTTTTAGAAGAAAAACGCGGGCCTAAAATTGGTGCACCCGATGCTGCATTGCAAGGGTTTTTGAAATCATCAGGGCTTTCAGAAAACGAATTGACTCAAGAAAATGGTTATTGGTTTGCAAAAATTAATATTCCAGGGAAACCGTTACAAGAATTGTTACCCAACATATTAGACAAAGTTTTGCGTAACATGCCTTGGCCTACTTCTATGCGTTGGCCTGGTGCTGGCCATACTTGGGTTCGTCCTATTCGCAATATTTGTTGTGTATTAGGTGGGAAGTCAGTAGTTTTTGATGTTCCAGCAGCTGGTGTTCAAACAAACAACCATACATTTGGTCACCGGTTTTTAAACCCTGCACAAATAACTGTTACAAGCTATACGCAATATTGCCAAAGTCTTGCTGATGCAAACGTAATGCTTGATTTTGAAGAACGACGCAGTGTCATTGAAGCGGAACTTCACAAAATTTGCCAAGAAAATAAGTTAACATTTGTTGTTGATGAAACCTTGTTAGATGAAGTCACGGGGCTTGTTGAATACCCTTTTGTAGGTCTTGGTCAAATTGATGCTAAGTTTATGCATCTTCCAGGAGCGGTGCTTAGCACGTCAATGCGGGTACACCAAAAATACTTTACTATTTTAAATTCAAAGAGTGAAAACGCTCCATTTTTTGGATTTGTAGCAAATGTACCAATCAATGCAGACTGCATGACAGCAGGTTATGAACGAGTACTCAGAGCTCGTCTAAGTGATGCGGCATTCTTTTATGAGCAGGATCTTAAGATACCATTTGAAGCCAGGTTAGATAATTTAAAAAATATTATTTTCCATGCTGACTTGGGGTCTGTTTATCAAAAGGTTCAACGTTTAGAATTCTGTGCACCAAACTCTTCAGTGCAACAAGCTGCACGTTTGTGCAAATGTGATTTGCTTACAAATATGGTGGGTGAATTCCCTGATCTACAGGGAATCATGGGCGAAATTTACGCAAAGGTCCAAGGAACACCTTCGGAAATTGCGGCGGCTTTAAAGGGGTATTATCAACCCCAAAGAGCGAACGATCCATGCCCAAATGATGATATAAGCTGGACCTTGTCTCTGCTAGATAAAGTTGATAATTTGATTGGATTTTTTGGTGTTGGCATGAAGCCATCTGGGTCAAAAGATCCTTATGGCCTACGTCGCAGTGCATTAGGCATTATTAGATTGATGCTACACAAGAATGGATCAAATTCTTTGTGTGGGTGGCTAGAAAAATCTGTTCAGTCTTATCAACAGCAGGGTGTAACCCTAAAGTCTGATGTGGTTGAAACTGTTACTGCATTTATTACCGAACGTTTGTCTGCATTTTTAAAAACTGAAATGCCAGCTGATCATGTCTATGCTGTTTTAGACAAACCATTGGAAGATATTTGGGCTGCCGTTGAACGCGCCAGAGCCTTGAAATATCTTTTGCAAAACGAGGCGGGTGTTTCTCTTCTTAGTGCTTACCGCCGCGTTGTTGGTATTTTAAAAGGAATACAAGTTGGCGAAGTTAATCAACAGCTTTTCGTGCACGATGTCGAGCGCACACTATGCAGCTCTTTGACGCAAGCTACTCCAAAAATTGATGAGCACCTTAAAAATTTTGCATATCAGGAGGCCATGACATTAATTGCTAATTTGAAACCAGCTATTGATAACTTTTTTGACCACGTTAAAGTCATGGATGATGATTTACAGATTCAGCAGAATCGCTTAAATCTATTAGGAATGCTACAATCAACGTTAAATACTTTTGCAAATTTTTCCAAGCTGGAGGGCTAAAATGAAATCACACAATTGGTTATGGGTTTTGGCCATTTTTCTAGTGGGTTGTTACCCAACTATTGATCATAGAGGCTTTAATCCAGAACAAATTCAGTTTGATAAAATTCAAGTTGATGTCAGCACAAAAGAAACGGTGCAAGATATTCTTGGAAGTCCGTCAACAACATCGTTATTTCCGGTCGAAGGAAAAAACTGGACAAATTGGTATTATGTTTACCGAAAAACCGAAACAACATCATTTTTTGACCCTAAAGTTGTTGACCAATTAGTGGTAAAAGTAACCTTGGATGATAAAGATATTGTTCGTGGCATTGAAAAACAAAAGGGTGTTCAAGGTGAGCAAATTAAAGCTAGTACTGAAAAAACAGCAACAACGGGTTACGAAAGCTCTGTCATGAAAGATGTATTCGGGAATTTTGGTAAGTACAGTCTTGATCCAAAAAAGAACGAAAAATAGAGTTATGAGAAAGAAATTTACCCTTCTTTTTTTTATAGCAATATTTTCTCTAGGTTTTTCTTCTGATGCTTCGTTAAATATTTATGCCGTCTATGATCCAAGCAAAGTGGGTGAGCTGGCAATGGTGACAGCTATTGCTAATGAAATTGCACTTACTCATCCCACAGCACAGATTACCAAAAAACCTAGCGCAACCTTTCATGATTTAAATCTTATTGATCCTTCTATCGTTGTTACCGCAGGTCAGTTTGGTATTGAATTTATTAAATCTGGCGTGTTTCCAGCTCATACGAAAATTCTACTGTGTACGCATCAGTGGTTTGATGCAATGGATGGTTTACACAATGTTTCTATCGCCATGCCAGAACACACAATTACTGAAACTATTCAAGACACTGCAAAAGCCAACAACCTGACTTTACTGCGAACTGTGGGTGTATTGCACACAATGTCCGCAAAAGCATTAGCGGATGAAAATACATCTGCTATTCATCTGTCTGATGCTAAAGTAGGCTTAATTCTCGGTGGTGATGCTGAAACTCCAGCTGGTGCATGGAAAGTTTTTACCAAAGAAAATGCAATTAAACTTGCTAATGAGATAAGCATCTTTCAAAAAAACACTGGTTATAAAATACTCATCACCAACGGTCCTCGCACAGGTCGTAGTGCTACTGCGCATAAAACTGAAGAACTTGACGTGGTTTCCTCAGCATTTTTGAGTGTGTTGCATGAAGCAGGACTTAAACAAGGTACGGATTTTGAATTTTTTAATTTTCAATTTGGTAAACCATCAGCTTTAAAAGCAGTTATGAAAGTTGTGCTTAATAACAAAGGTTTCATGATTGTGCCTGGTGAATCCACTAGCTCTATTTCTGAAATTTTGGCGGTGATGCCAGCATCAATTTATGCACATGATGCAATGAACGAACAGCATGGAGCTTTCGTTGAAAAACTAATGCGAAGTCCACAGCTTTGTGGCCGCTTGTGCCTGACTCAGCGTTAATGAAAGCTTATGCGCCGCTACCATCTGAGGCAGTTAATGTTGTTGCAGCTTTTTTGAAATAATTTTCTAACGTAAATATATAATTTACGATTTACTTCTTAGCTCTTGGATGAGCTGCTTTGTATGTATTCATCATGCTAAGTTCGTCAATTTGCGTGTAAATTTGTGTAGATGAAAGGGATGCATGTCCCAAAAGTTCTTGAATGCCACGCAAATCATGGGATGATTGCATTAAATGCGTTGCGCAACTGTGTCGTAGAGCGTGCGGTGTTAAAGATTCTGGCATTCCATTGGCCCTTCTGAAGTCACGTAGTACTTTTTGCGCTATGGCAGCTTGTAAGCGTTTTCCTTTTTCACCATAAAATACAGGAGAATTTGGAGTGTTTGAAAAAGGCTGAATCTTTAAATAAGTCAACAGTCCTTCTCTTATGGAATCAATAATAGGAACCTGTCTGGTTTTTTGTCCTTTACCAATGACTGTGATGAATTGATCATCTTGCAGGCTATCTTGATTTAAGTTTAGCGCTTCACTAATACGCATACCTGTATAATACAATAACTGCATGAGTGCTTGATTGCGTAATCCTACCCATAAACACTCACTCATATTTTGAATGGTGTCATTCATCATAAGTGCTTGTTCAATACTAATCGGTCTAGGTAAGGTTTTTTGCAATCTAGGGGAGCGTGTATGAAAAAATGCATGATCTTCAAGAATTTCACGCTGCAAAAGAAACTGAGTAAAGCTTTTCATTCCTGCCAAGCCACGAGCAGATGATCTGGTATTCATTCCCTTCTTCCGCTGTGCTAATAACCATGCTCGAATATCTTGCGGGGTAACAGTCTTGAAATTTTCAATAGTGAGCTGCGTATTATGATAGTCTTCAAAAAAACATTTAAAATCAAAAAAATCTTGAGTATATGCCTTGATAGTATTAGGTGAGCGGTTAAGTGCTCCCAATCCTAATTGCCATTGATTTATCAATTGCCCAAGATTCATCAATTTTTAAAACCTTTTATTTATAATCAATTTTAATACTAAAAAGTTAATGTACCACTGTCTGATCGTTTTGAAGAGATCCTGCTAGAAAAAGGCGTTGTTACTCCTGACCAACTTCATATTGCTCTAATTGAGCAACAAAAGCACGATGAGTTTTTAAGTGAAATCTTCATTAACTTGCGGTTTGCGTCTCCAGCGGTTGTTGGTGAATTGGTCAGTCAAATTTCTGGTTATAAGCATATTGACCTGCAAACTATTCAGCCAGATATTGATTTAATTTCTAAGCTGGGAAAAGAATTTTGTGAGCGTTATCAAATAATTCCCTTTTGCCTTGATGATTCGCTACACGTAGCAATGCTAGATCCTGAAAATGTTATCATTCAGGATATTGTAAAAAGAAACACGAAAGACTTTTTTAAAAAAGAACCAAGATGGATGTTCTACCATACCTACAAACAATCATTACAACATGCGCTGCAACAATCAACGCAATCTTTTGTTCAAACACCTGATGCTTCATTTGAGAATCTTTTTCTAAACCTGCTAGATGAAGCTTTTTCTAGAGAAGCATCAGACATTCATTTTATGCCGCTTGAACAAATGGTATTAGTCAAATTTCGTATTCATGGAGAGCTAGAAACTTACCAACATTTTGAACAGAGTATTTTTGATAAAACATCGGTACGTTTTAAAGTATTATCTAACTTAGATATTGCTGAGCGCCGTCGTCCTCAATCCGGGGGGTGCATTCTAACTGTTCTTGGCAATCAGGTTGATTGTCGCGTTTCCTTTCATCCATGTTTATGGGGAGAAAGCTTAGTTGTTAGGCTTTTGCCTACTAATCGCGAAACTTTAACTTTAGAAAAATTAGGTTTTACAAAAAACCAAGCTAAAATACTGCAAGACCTTGTGAAAAAACCATCGGGTCTGTTTTTGGTCTGTGGACCGACAGGTTCTGGTAAAACTACGACGCTTCATGCACTATTGCAGCTTTGTGATTATAATCACAAAAATATTATGACCTTGGAACAGCCAATAGAATATCGTGTTAAAGGGATTCGACAAACAGAAATTCATGAAAATGGAATAGTTAGTTTTGCTGACGGAGTTCGCTCTATGCTGCGTCATGACCCAGATATTATGCTTATCGGGGAAATTCGCGATGAAGACACCGCCAAAATGGCATTGAGAGCTTCAATGACTGGGCATTTAGTTCTTGCGACTTTGCACGCATCTTGTCCGTTTGTAACGCCTGCACGTTTAATTGATTTAGGCATTACACCAAATTTATTGAGTGGGCAGATACTTGCAGTTTTAAGTCAAAAATTAGTTTGCGTTCCAGAAGGTCGAAAAGCTTGTGGTGATTTAGTGGTGTTTACAGATGATATGCATCAGTTAATTGGAGATGGTGGAAATAGCGCTAAGCTTAGAAAAATGTACAGTGAATCTTCAGCCAAAAATAAACTTAAAAAATAAAAAAACAATATTTATAGAAATTAAATTCCATATATTAAATAACTATTAACTTTTAATGTCTTAATACAATTACAGAGTCTTGTTATAAGGTTTGCTTATGCTAAGAATTCTGTTTGCTTTTATCATAGCGCTCTTCATACCTGCTGGAAATTCCAGCAATCACCATAATATTGTGCCTGAAGTTGACGATCTGAACACAGAACAAGTTCGACAAATCGCTATCTGCATGCTTCAATTTTACAAAGAATCATTAGAAAAAGTAACAGTTTCTTTGCAAAAAGACCCTACAGTATATGCGTTTTTTGAACACAAAAAAGGCAAAAAATATAAAGTTCAAAACGGTCAATGTTCTTTAGAAAAGCTAAATAGGTTTTCGAGTCACCTTCACGATGACATTTACGATTTAACAACCCTAAAAAATGACCTTATGATCACGAATGCCCAATTTACGAGTGGGAATATTACAGAAACCCAATTCGATGAATTTCTAGCTTTGTATGGCATAGAGGATAGGAAAAAAATAAGTCCATCTCTCGATTTCTATTCAAAAAAAATAGAAAAGCTAGAAAGTGTTAAAATACACGTTGATGGTTTAATCTCAACAAAAGTTCCAAAAGCAATAACGACGAAGAGAGCATGGAAATATTTTAAATCTCATCGGCCCAATTATTTTGGTAATTTATCTCCAGAAGCAATGCATGATTTTAAACCAAAATTTTTAGTTCATTTGCGTGGTCACTATGGATTTGGGTAGCCTTAGCTAGCGGTAAAGATTTCATAGCCTGTTTCAGTAACTCCAAGGCTATGCTCCCATTGTGCGGAAAGTGACATGTCACGGGTAACTGCCGTCCACCCATCCTCAAGAACCTTTACACCGAACTTTCCTGCGTTAATCATAGGTTCAATGGTAAAAAACATGCCTTTTTTCAGTTCAAGGCCATGGCCTGCTTTTCCATAATGAACAATGCTAGGTTCGCAGTGGAAAACGCGCCCGATTCCATGACCACAAAAATCACGCACAACTGAAAAGCCATTTGATTCAGCATATTTCTGAATAGCATGTCCAATATCTCCTAAAGTAGCTCCAGGTTTTACTACTTCAATGCCTCGCATCATTGCTTCGTAAGTAACTTCAACTAATTTTCGGCCTCTAACGCCAACTTTACCAATGCAGAACATGCGACTGGTATCTCCATACCAACCATTTAAAATAACGGTGACATCGATGTTTATGATATCTCCGTCTTTTAGCTTTTTAGGTCCCGGAATACCATGACATACAACATGGTTGATAGAAGTACATATAGACTTAGGATAGCCCCGATATCCAAGTGGAGCCGCCTTAGTATTGTTTTTTATAATATATTCATGACACAGCTTATCAAGCTCTTCTGTAGTAATGCCTTCTTTAACAAACGGGGTAATATAATCTAAAGTTTGTGCTGCTAGTTTTCCAGCTTTGCGCATACCATCAAAATCAGCATCGCTATGAATAGTAACAGATACTTCTTGTTCGTCATGGTCGTGATGACAATGTTTGCTGTGTACATGATGGCTAGGATTAATCATAAGGTCTCCATAGTTGGCAAAAAATAGGGGCTTTCGCCCCCATTATTACAATAAAAAAGAAATTAACGTGAATAGAATTCGATTACAAGATGAGGTTCCATTTGAACTGGATAAGGAACATCTGCAAGCTTTGGTCCGCGAACAAATTTACCTTTTTGAGCTTTTTGGTCAACATCCATGTACTCGGGAATGTCACGTTCTGCTAATTTTGCAGCAGCAAGAACATTAATATTTTCTTTCATGCTAGGCATAACAGAAATCTCATCACCATCTTTTACAAGATATGAAGGAATATTTACGCGTTTACCGTTAACTGCAATGTGTCCATGGTTCACAATTTGACGTGAAGCAAAAACTGTTGCCACAAACTTCATACGGTATACAACTGCATCTAGACGACGCTCTAGCAACTCAATCAAGTTTTCTGATGTGTCACCACGGCGACGAATCGCTTCTTGATAGAAACGGCGGAACTGACGTTCGCTAATGTTTCCATAGTAACCTTTTAATTTCTGTTTTGCACGAAGCTGAACTCCATAATCGGAAGGCTTGCTACGTTGCTGACCATGCTGACCTGGTCCATAATTGCGGGAATTGAACGGGCTTTTTGCTCTACCCCATAAATTCACGCCTAAACGGCGGTCGATCTTGTGTTTAGCGGCAATACGCTTAGTCATCTGATCCGAAGTCCTTATAAATAATAGTTATCAAAAGTATCCATTTTTAGCCTGAAACAAAAGGTGTTGTCAATAAAAACCTTAGAAGGGGAGTTTTAGGCCTGGAATATTTAATCCGCCTGTAATGCTAGACATTTCTTGGTTCATGCGTTCATCAACTTTGTTTTTTGCATCATTAAATGAAGCAATGATTAAATCTTCCAGCATTTCAACATCATCTTTGCTTACAATTGAAGGGTCTATTTTAATACTTAGTAATTGACCTTTTCCATTGACGGTTGATGTTACCATTCCTCCGCCCGCACTGCCTTCTTGTGCAATCGATTCGCTTTTTTGCTGAACTTCTTGCATTTTTTGTTGCATCTGCTGAGCTTGTTTCAAAATTTGATTCATGTTTTTCATAAACGTCTCCTAGTTTATTGTCACTTTTGCATCAGGAAATACATGCAAAATTTCTTTTATTAACGGATGGTCAAGTGCTTGTTGGCGAAGATTTTCTCGCTCAATAGCTTTGGCCTGAACAATAGTTGGGGTGGAATTATCTTGGCGAAGCTCAATGTTCCATGGTTGCTTAGTAATGCGTTCACAGGCCGCTTTTAAAAGCTTTCCAAAGTTTTTTGGAGCACGGCCGCTAAGACCGCAAACCAGGTGCCCAGGAGCATAAGAAATCAAATGCACATCATGCAGCACATGGCCATGAAGCAAGCCTTCTTTTGCATACAATAGCAAATCTGCCATAGCTTCAAAGGTTTGCGGCATTGATGCACGACTAACACTGCTTGTAACAGACGAAGATTGAACGTTTTGTCCACCAGAAACAGCCGAAGGATTTGCCAAAACATCTTTAACAAAAGCTAGGCGCATTAAGGCAATGTCTAAGGCTTGAGAAGGTTGATGACTATTTCTAACATCATCGTGCGATTTCTGCATGAGATCCCAACTCTGCAATAATACGCTTGTCGGTAATGAAGTCGCTAATTGCTGACCTTTTTGACGGTCGGCTTCTGGCCACGCGATATCTTTTGAAAGAGATGGCACATTTTTTAAACAAATTACCCAATACAAAATATGTATAAGGTCTTGTGTAATTAACAAGGGATCTCCGCCATTATCATAAATTGTATGAAGACTTTGTATTGCTTGTTCAATGTTGCCTTTAAAAATAGACTCAAAAATACCAAATAGCGCATCACGGCTACTAAGGCCAAGCATTGCCTCAACAATTGTCACAGAAACTGTTGTGCTGCCACTTAGCATAATAGCTTGATCAGTTATGCTAAGAGCGTCACGCATTGATCCATCAGCAGCACGAGCAATCATTGCTAGTGCATCTGCTTCAGCAAGAACACTTTCTTTTTCCAAAATATCCTGTAAATGCTTAATAATTTTTGCTGGCTGCATTACGCTTAAATCAAAGCGCATACAACGTGACAAAATTGTATCTGGAATTTTTTTAATCTCTGTAGTAGCGAAAATAAATTTTACATGAAGAGGAGGTTCTTCCAATGTTTTTAAAAGTGCATTAAATGCAGATTTTGAAAGCATGTGAACTTCATCGATGATGAAAATTTTGTAACGACCTTGCACAGCTTTATAACGAGAAGATTCGGTAAGTTCACGCATATCATCAACACCGGTATGACTAGCCGCGTCGATTTCTACAACATCCATGTGTCGGTCTGATAAAATGCCCTGACATGACACACAAATATCGCATGGTGTAACCTGAGGTTGCTTCAGTGTTCCATCAGCTAAGCAGTTTAAACTTTTAGCAATAATGCGTGCTGTTGTTGTTTTACCAACTCCACGAATACCATGAAGCAAAATTGCATGCGGAACGCGATCATTCTCAAATGCATTTTTTAGACTCTGCGCTAAATTCTCTTGACCAACTAATTGTTCAAGATTTTGAGGTCTATATTTACGGGCTAAAACACGATATGACATAATCTTTCCATTTATGAAGGCTGCGCTGACCCAACTACCAATCGTTACGGCTGCTTTCTTCCGAACCTGACCGGATTAGCGCGGCACTTGTCCAGGCAACCTTCACAAGAAAGGTATCATGGTTTTTTTAAAAAGGGAATGAGATTAGCCAAAATTTAACGACGCCAAAAGCTTGGTGATAAAAACACAAGAGCAGTCAATAATTCCAGTCGTCCTAGAATCATCCCCATCATTAAAAATACTTTTGAAAAAAGTGGAATTGAATCTACGTTACTAACAGGCCCCAGAACATTTCCAAGTCCTGCGCCAATATTTCCTACGCTTGCGACAGCTCCTGATAAGGAGCTTACAAAATCAAGTCCAGTTAATGAAAGTAATATAGAAAGCACAGCTACGGTTACCAAATATAACCCTATAAAAGAAAAGACCGACGCTACCAATTGATCAGAAATTTTTTGTCCTTGGTACATAGGAATAAATACCCCATGAGGGCGTCGCAGTTGTTTTAAATGATTATGAATAAACGCAGCAATAATTTGGAAGCGGAAAATTTTAATGCCTCCCGAAGTAGATCCGGTGCTTCCACCAATAAAAGATAATAAAAAAATTAGCGTAATTATTGTTGGGCCAAAGTCCATGTAATTAAATAAAACAAACCCGGTCGATGTTAATGTGGAAATGGCAACGAAGCAACCCATGCGTATACTATCTACAAGTGTTTTTCCCTGAAATGCCAAACAAAGACTAAGAGATGCACTTGCAAGGAAAAGTGCCGTAAGGTAACCCTTAAGTTGCTGATCACGAATAATACTTTTGTAGTCACCTTGCCATAGTCTTATATACAACATTAGAGTGCTTCCGCCAATAATCATTAGAATCATTAGAACAACTTCAACAGAAGGGCTATCAAAAGTTACTAATCCAGTGTTTTTTGTAGAAAGTCCACCTGTAGAAATTGCTGAAGCCGCGTGGCAAAATGCGTCAAAACTTTCCATTCCACAGAAGTTTAAGCTTACGTACCCTATAATTGTAAATAAGGAGTAAGCACACAAAATTCCTGTTGCAATTTGTGAAACTCTTGGGAGAATTTTTTCAGATCTATCTGAAAATTCACTGCGAAACAATTGCATTCCACCAATACGCAACACAGGGAATATGGTTATTGCCATAACGATAATTCCGATTCCGCCTAACCACTGCAAAATGGCGCGCCATAGAATAAGGCATTTTGGAAGTTCCTCTAAATTGCTAAGAGTTGAAAATCCTGTTGTTGTTAAGGCAGATACCGCTTCAAAAAGAGCATTGATAAATGTGCAATTTGGGGATAGCCAATATATTGGTAATCCTGAAAAAAAACTACAGATAACCCACGACAAAAAAGTTAACAAAAAAGCTTCACGGATTCCCAATTTTATTTGGTTTTTTTGATAGTTTGTAAGAGCCAACAATACTCCAGTGCTACTTGTGATAAAGAAAGGAATTAAGAAAAGCTGCCAGTCTTGTGTTTCCCCAAACAAATAACCGTGTCCTATAGGAATAAGCATAACAGCAGAAACGCTTGCAATCATTGCGCCGATCACAAAGAAAATTGATCGCCAATCTATCATAAACCAGCCCTTTCAATTTTTAATGTAAAAAGAATAATGCTCTTGTGATTATGCATTATGAAAAGTTATGTGAATAACGTTTCGGAGTAAATTTCCAGACAAATCCAGGCGGCATATTTCCCCACAATGATACAACTCGTTTTTGTAAAATATCCCCCTCCATAAATCTTATTGGGGATACTGGGCTATATGTAACATGGTAAATCGAACCTGTGACCGGATTTAACACATCTAAAGCTGCTTGGATAATACGCTCGCGTACTGCTTCTTCAAAACACATTAAGGGAATAGCGGAAACAACGTAATCAACTTTTCCAACCCATGTTTTTGGAATAAGGTTGGGTAATCTTTCTGCGTTTCCTTGAATAATCTTGAATTTTGTTTTTTCTTGGTAAAGGCTTTGTAGTGAACATTTCAAGAAATCACACATTTTTGGATCAAGTTCAACCATTGCAAGCTTATCAATATTTACACCTTTGGCTAAGAGAGCTTGGGTTAAACGCCCTGTTCCTGCACCAATTTCAATAACTGTTGGGTTATTGTTTACTTCAAGTTGGTTTGCAGTCAAATGAGCAAGTTTTAAAGATATGGAGGCAAATGTTCCAATTTGCATGGGTGACTTTAACCACTGCTTAAAGAGTAATTTGCCTTCTTCTGTAACAAGAGACTTAGCCATTGTGAAATGTGGTAAATTCGTCATAATAACAAATTGAAAATAACTACATGCATTTTAGCTATATTAGTGAGAGATCGCAAATGTCTATGCAAGTTTCGGGTTTAGTTCACCCCTACATTCGCATCTCAGGTCTGTTTCCTATAGATATTTCTGCGCATCCTGGCACAGCTTTAGCAATATGTGGGTCAAATGGTGCTGGAAAAACAACCTTTTTAAAATTACTTTTGAAAGAAATTGAACCAAAAAAAGGTATAGTTCATGTCGACGCACACTTTGCATATTTAGGTATAAAAAACGCATTAAAGCCACAGCTGACCGTGCAGCAGCAGTTATCCTATTTTATGTCTACACAGTTAGATTTTCCTTGGCCAGAATTTCTACAGATAGTCTACAAAGACTTATCGACAGGGCAACAACGTTTAGTTGCATTGTGGTTAACGTTGCATAATTCGAAATCACTCATTTTGTTGGATGAGCCTTTTTTGCATTTAGATGCTCGCGGATGTTCTCAAGCGTATATGTGGATCAATACTCAGCTAAATTTAAAAAAGACAATTATTTTTACCCATCACTGTTCTGAAGAGTTGCACGAAATAGAGTCATTGCAAGTTTTTGATTTAAATGGCTATTAGTTAACAAGAAATTTTACTCTCTGTTTTCTAAGAATGCTGCAGATATTATAATTTCTTCTCTAAACCCAAAAGTTCGCATGTCTTTAATGCGTAACGGATACAAAATCCCATCCAAATGATCCAGCTCATGCTGCACAACCCTTGCATGAAAATGGGACGCTTCATGCGTATGAATCTTTCCTTCAAGATCTGTATACGTATATTCGATATGTGTATATCTTGGAACTTTCCCCATCATTCCGGAAATGGATAGGCAAGCTTCCCATTCAAGATTTTGCTCATTACTTAAGGGTTTATAAGTTGGGTTGATTAACGCTCTCATTGGAATCGCTACACCGTCAGTTTTATATCGTGGGTGTTCAGCAGGCACTTCAAACATAACAAGACGTTTTAAAATTCCTATCTGTGGAGCGGCAATGCCAACAATTCCCAAGTTCTTAGTTGCTTGTTCCATAAGTTGTAACGTTTGGTGCACCAAAGGCATTTCGTCAGGCAACTTGAAAGGGAGTGATGTTTCATATAGCGTAGCATCGCCAAAATGTAGAAGCTGAGGAGGGATAGTGTCTAATTGTGACATCTTATTTTTCAACGTGCTCGATGTTGCTGATATTATGATGAATGAATGATTGGCATTCAAGTAGCATGTTCATTTGTACGTAAAATACTCGAAGTTATTTAAGCTTCTTAATTAAGCGACTTTAGGTTGGTTTTCTCCTAAAAAAATATTAGCTTGTTCAATCAGCTCGTTTATAATGTCTTCAGTTGCTTGAATTTTATCTACCATGCCTACACTTTGTCCCGCCATTAACGATCCATTTTCAATGTCGCCGTCAATCACTGCGCGTCGTAAAGCTCCCGCCCAATAATGCTCTATTTTTAGCTGAGCTTCTTTTAGGTCGATAGCTCCACTATCATATTCTTTAATCACATTCGCTTGTATTGACAAAAATTCCTTTGTTGCTTTGTTAGCCAAAGCTCTTACTGGAATGACAGGGAATCGTTGATCAAGTTGTAATGATATAATCGCATCACGGGCTTGAGCTTTAATGAAAGCTTGTTTGAAGTTCTCATGAGCGGGTGATTCTTCAGCACACACGAAGCGCGTGCCAAGTTGACATCCGCTTGCGCCCATCTTTAAATAGGAAATCAATGCTTCTCCACGGCCAATTCCACCGGCTATAAATACAGGAACTTCATGTATTTGTGGAAGAATTTCTTGGGCTAAAACGCTGGTTGAAACTGGACCAATGTGTCCACCTGCTTCACTTCCTTCAATTACTAATGCATCTGCTCCCATTTTTATAAGCTTTTTAGCAATCACCAGAGCAGGAGCAAAACCAATTACTAAGCATCCATGTTCTTTCAATCGAGTAAAGCTGGCAGAATTTGGCAGTCCGCCTGCCAAAACTACGTGACGTATTTTGTGCTGTCCACAAACATCAATCATTTGTTCAAGCATAGGGTGCATCGTGATTAAATTCACACCGAAAGGTTTAGTGGTTATCGTTTTTGTTTTAGTAATTTCTTGAGACAATATATCAGGAGACATTGCACCACTAGCTAATACCCCAAAACCACCGGCATTTGAAATTGCAGCAACTAAATGATGGTTTGATACCCACGTCATTGCTCCGCCTAAAATTGCATACTTAGTTCCAAGAAATTCACATCCTCGCTTACTCAAATGTTCAAGAGAAGAGGAAGAATATGTCATTTTAAGCGGCCTTTTGTGAAGAAGATTGATCAAGGCAAAACACCTTGTGAAGAGCTGTCAAAGCAGGTTGCAAAGATTGTTGATTAATAACGAGAGACATTTTAATTTCAGATGAATAAATCATATGAATGTTAATCCCTTCATCTGCTAACGTTCTACATATTAATGCTGGAATATCCATGTTGCTGCGAAGACCAATTCCAATAACAGTGATTTTTGCAACATTTTTATCAATCGATATATCAGAAAAACCAAGGCTTTCTTTGAAATTATTCATTGTTTCGCTAAAGCGCTCAATATCATTGCGGCTAATCATGCCGTCCATATCGCAACAACCTTCACGAGTATGCGACTGAGTTACCATATCTATTAAGATATCTGACTGCCCCATAGTTGTATAAAGCTTGGCGGCAATACCAGGCTGATCTTTTAAATTTTTCAAGGTGACTTTTGCTTCTTGTAGGCTATGCACAATGCCAGTGATATTTTCTTTTTCTACGGCATATTTGTCTTCAATAATCTCAGTTCCTTTAGGAGAATCTGTCAGGCTTGATAACACACGTAATCGAACACCATGTTTCATGGCCATTTCAACAGAGCGTGCTTGCAAAACCTTAGCACCAGCTGCTGCCATTTCAAACATTTCACTGTAGCTTAACGTATCTTGACGGCGCGCTTCAGGAACTAGCTGAGGATCTGCTGTGTATACGCCGTCAACATCTGTGTAAATATCGCAGCGGTCAGCCTTTAGAGCAACTGCCATCGCAACTGCTGTAGTGTCAGATCCACCTCGACCAATGGTCGTAATCATGCCTTCTTTGCTGAGTCCTTGAAATCCAGAGACTACGGGAATTTCTCCAGAGCCAAGGCTTTGTAATATTTTATCTGGGTTAATATGTTGAATACGTGCGTTAGTAGCTACAGAGTCTGTATGAATAGGAATTTGCCATGATAAAAACGAACGTGCTTTCATTCCAGCTTTTTTTAAAGCTAAAGCTAGTAACCCAGCAGTCACCTGCTCTCCTGCGCTTGCAACCACATCATGTTCAGGAGTTGCTTCATGGGGACATAACGCTTTGGAATACCCAACCAATTGATCTGTAATGCCGGCCATGGCAGATACAACAGCAACAACTTGGTTGCCGTTAAGTATTTCCTGGCGAATAACTTGGGCAGCATGCTCTAGTCGTGCTAGATTTGCAACGGAAGTCCCACCGAATTTTAAAATGTAAAGTGCCATGATCTGAATATGGTATGTTGAATGGTAAATATCAAGAGAGCGAATGCTTAATATAAAACAAAAATTGAAATTGTTGAAAAGGAATTTTAAATAATAATGAAAAATGCCTCGCAAATTGATCATTTTGATAATCTTTCATCTCAGTGGTGGAATGAACAAGGGGCATTTGGCGTGCTGCATTCCATGAATCCAGCTAGGATTAGTTTTATTAAAGATATGGCCAAGCAGCGTTTTTCTTTAGATCGATTGAAAAATCTAAAAGTGCTTGATGTGGGCTGTGGTGGGGGCATTGTTTGTGAACCTCTTGCAAGGCTAGGGTCCGTGGTTACTGGAATTGACGCAAGCTTTCAAGCTATTAAGGTAGCAAAATCTCATGCTCTTGAACAAAATCTAGATATTAATTACCTATGTGATGATTTTAAAAATTTAAAACATACTTACGATATTGTCACGTGTCTTGAAGTTGTTGAGCATGTGGATGATTTGCAAACCTTTCTTAATGATCTTGCAGAAAAATTAAATCCTGGAGGAGTGTTGATTCTATCAACTTTGAACCGCACGCTATTTTCTTATGTGGTAGGTATTTTGGGCGCTGAATACTTAACTCGAAAAGTTCCTGTTGGCACTCACAATTGGCAAAAATTCGTTGAGCCTTCTGAATTGGTAGGTTTAATGGAAAGCCAGGGTCTCAAAACAATTTCGTTAAAAGGGCTAAATTATTCCTTGTATAATCGTGAATGGTTTCTAGGTGGTAGCTTGCGCATGAACTACTTGGCAGGATTTTTTAAGAGCGATGGTGCTTCTTTTTGTCAAAGTAAAGGAGGTTGCTCTATCGGCAAGTGAAGAATAACCTGAGTGCCTTCATTGACTTTTGAAGCTATGTAAACCTGACCTTGATGCAATTCTATCAACTTCTTAACTAATGGTAGGCCTAAGCCAGCTCCTTTTTTTGTGGTGTGTAAACGTGCACCATGCTCAAACATATCAAAAATCTTTTGTTGATCTGTTGCGCTAATGCCAATTCCGCTATCTGAAACACATAAGCCAAGCATTCCTGGCTGATCTTCAACATGGAATGCTACGATGCTAATGCGTCCTCCTGGCAAGGTGAATTTTAGTGCCTTACTTAATAAGTTAAACATTACATGTTTTAATCTTTTTTCGTCTCCGTTGAATACATCGATGTTAGTATTGTTAACGACAGATAATTCAACACCTTGGTCGTATGCACGATTTTTAATAAGAGCTGAGCATGATTCAAGAAAACGCACGAGTTCAATTTCATGATAATGAAGAGCAAGCTTTCCAGCTTCAATGCTTGCTAAATCGATCATATCACTAATTAGCTGCATAAGTTTTTGACTAGATTCTGATATTCCTTGACAATAATCAACTTGACGTTCATTTAATGGGCCAAAATATTGATTGCGCAAAATATCAATAAATCCTGCAATGGTATTTAAAGGTGCACGCAGTTCGTAGGAAACATGAGAAATAAAATCTGTTTTAAACCGATCTGCTTGTTCTAAAGCTTCGTTACGTTCTCTAATGGTTTGTTCGAATCTCCACCTGTCTGAAATATCAACAAAGCTAAATAAGTGTGAGCCGTCAGGCAAGGGAATATAGGAAATTTGGATTTTTAGACTATTAACTGAATCAACTAATTCCGTGAATGGAGTGCGATTCTCGCATAGTTCATGAATATGATCTTTCCAATAGTTGAAAGATTCATCAAACAGCAAAGGCTTCGCAGCTTGTAAAATATCTGTTACATGAACTCCTGTTTTATATTGTTCTTCATTAAGCTTTAGCAGTTCACTAAAGGCTTTATTGCAAAGGCGTAAACGCAAATCACTTCCAACAACAGCTAACCCTTCGTGTAAATTATCAATGGTCTCTTTTTGAACAGCTAGAAGGGTTTTGTATCCACGTTCTAGCGCTAGCTTATCAGTAATATCTTTAAAAATCAGTAGAATGCCCCCTAAAGCATGGGGAGACAGGGTCATTTTTAAAAATGCACCATCCGGTTGGTGATGGATTTCATGAATTGGCTCAAAGATTGTATTAAATAAGGCATTGCGTTTTTCTTTGTGTTTCGGAAAATCATTGACTTCTTGCATTTTTCGTCGTTTGCGCAAATCCTCTAACACTTCACTAAATCGTGGTCTGCTATATAAAAATGCCTCTTGAAATTGGAATATTTTAAGATAGGCTGAATTAAAATATTGAAGACGAGTATCTGCTCCATAAATTGCTATGGGATTTGAAAGATTTTCTAATATTTCGCGTTGTGCTTGATCGTGTCGCTGGCGATCACCTTCCCACTGTTCTAATTCAGTAATGTCTCGTGCAAATCCGATACTTCCTTTTTTAGGGATAGGAATTTCTTGAATTTCTAATAGTCTTCGTTGTCCTTCTATAACTGCATGTTGCTGAGTTATAGTTTGTTCTTTTAAATTTTCCACTAAAACATTAGATGGTTTTTTAATTAATTCAATGCTTTCCGCTATGATTCTCGAAGGAGATGTTTCTAGTGCTTTTGCATAAAAGTTATTGCAGTGACGAATACGTCCTTGTAGGTCTCGAAACCAAATGGCAATGGGAATATGCTCAACGTATTGTCTAAGCATGTCTAATTCTTGTTCAAATTCTATAAATTGTCGTTGTTGACGTCGTAGATCGCTTGATGATGCGGTAACATCTTGCAAACTTAAAATGATCATCTGCTTTACAGGGCTAAGCTTTGATGGAAAAATATGCTGATAATGCTCAAATTCAATTAAAGATCCATTTACCACCAATTCTCTTTCATGAGGGTGCTCTATTGTTAACTGTAAGCTGAATTCTCCACCATATGCGTACAGGTGCTGCAAAGCGCGTTGAAACTGATTTAGCGATGATTGTCCAAAAAGACGAAATAAATCTTGCTGTCCAAATGAGCGTTGCTCATCTATACCAAGTAATTTCAGAAAATTTTGAGATGTGATGACGCGATCTTCACCTACGTACCAACTGCACCAAGAAAAAGGTAAATGATGGATCAAAATGCGGTATGCGCCAAGTTTTGCTTCGGCTGTATGTTTTTGAAAAAGAACTCGCCTGTAGCTAATTCCTACAATAACTAGAGCAATCAGAAGAATGAAAGCGATGAATATAGTAAGCTCAGGCAAAATTATCAGACGCTTTTTTATTTATCCTAGCTTGGCATTGCTTCCTTGCAAAGAGGTGCTGCGATCATGATGTTAATTTTTTACATTTTTATATTTAGTGGCAATTATCATCTTAATGTTCCCGGGAGTAACCTTCAAATCCAGCCAAAAATAAAAAAAAATCTTATTATTGAAAAAATAGATTGCGTTTTTAATTGAGAGTAACTATAAGTGTAACATGTTTAAATAAAAAATAGGTTATGTATGACTGAATCAACAACACAATTAGACGTTCTTAACATCACAGCTGATATAGTATGTGCTTACATCAGTAACAATCATGTAGAAGTAGCTGACATTCAAGGTGTTATGCAAAAAATTCATAGCGCAGTGCAAGACTTAGCTCGTCATGGTCATGGTTTCCGTAAGTCTGGTCCATTAGTACCAGCAGTGCCAATTGAAGATTCTATAAAAGATGATTACATCGTTTGTTTGGAAGACGGTAAAAAACTTCAAATGCTAAAGCGTCACTTGAATACCGTTTATAAAATGAGCATTGATGAATACAGAGAACGCTGGGGTTTGGCTCCTGACTATCCTGTGGTTGCTCCAAATTATGCACGTCGTCGTAGCCAAATTGCTAAGAACACAGGTCTTGGTCAAACAGGTCGTCGTAAGCGTGTTCAGTTTGTTGATCAATCAAATGGTGCTATTAGCCAAGTTGCTGCCGTTTCTAAATAAGGCATGACTGCTAAATTAAAGAAAGTTTATATTAAAAGCTACGGCTGTCAGATGAACGTTTATGACGGGCAGAAGATGGCTGATTTGCTTAAGCCTCATGGTTATCGTATTACAGACACATACGATGACGCCGACGTTTCCATTTTAAATACCTGTCATATTCGTGAAAAAGCAGAACATAAAGTTTTTTCTGACTTGGGTCGTTTGAATACTGTAAAAAAAGATCGAAAAAACCAAGAAGACAATAGTGATATGATCATTGCTGTTGGTGGTTGTGTTGGTCAAGCAGAAGGCGAAGAAATCACTAGGCAGGCTCCTTATGTAGATATGGTTTTTGGCCCTCAAAGTTACCATCGTTTGCCTGAAATGTTGGCTCAGATTGAGCAAAAAATAAAAGGTAAGCTAGAAAAATAGTCGACACGCAATTCCCTGCAATCAGTAAATTTGACTTTCTGCCAGCGGCATATGAAACGCCGGCTAGTGCTTTTCTTGTTGTCCAAGAAGGCTGTGACAAATTTTGTCATTTTTGCGTGGTTCCTTATACACGCGGTTCTGAATACTCAAGATCAGCAAAAACTATATTAGAAGAAGCAAAGCACTTAATTTCTATAGGTGCTAAAGAAATTACTCTTTTAGGGCAAAATGTAAATGGTTATCACGGAGAAGGGCCTGATGGTAGTGAATGGTCTCTTGGACGTTTGATTTATGCACTTGCAGAATTAGACGGGATAAAACGTATTCGCTATACAACATCTCATCCTCTTGATATGCATGATGAATTGTATAACGCTCATCGCGATGTTCCAATACTGATGCCTTTTTTGCATTTGCCTGTTCAATCAGGAAGTGATCTTATTCTTAATGCTATGAATCGAAAGCACACAGCTGCTGACTATTTAAAAATAATAGAAAAATTACGCACTGCGTGTGCTGATATAGAGTTTTCATCTGATTTTATTGTTGGTTACCCAAGAGAAACTAATAAAGATCACAAAGATACACTTGAACTGATCAAGAATGTTGGTTATGTGCAGTCTTACTCCTTTAAATATAGTCCTAGGCCAGGAACACCAGCTAGTATTTTGCAAACTCAAGTCGCAGAAGAGATAAAATCTGAGCGATTAGCAGAACTTCAAGATTTAATTAATGCGCAGCAAATAGCATTTAACCAATCTATGATTGGTCAAACAATGGAAGTGTTGTTTGACCGGGAAGGCAAAATACCGGGGCAGGTGGTTGGAAAAACAGCTTATATGCAATCGGTTACACTTAATGGAGATTCTTCACTATTTGGTAACTTATTAAGCGTTAGAATAAGTAATGGGTATGGAAATAGTTTGAGCGGAGAGCGCATTTGAGCGATCAAAATACGACAAAACAACTAGAATTTTCTGATAATACTCTTTTTTCCCAGCTTGTTGGGCCTAGTGACACAAATCTTACACAACTTGAAAATCGTTTTGGTGTGACTATTGCTGCACGAGGGAATCAAATCTCAATAAGTGGCTCTGATGCAAATGACATTAGTTACGCAAAAAATACGCTGCAATATCTTTACACGCAACTGACAAAAGGTCAGGAAATTAATCCACAAAGTGTTGAAGATGCCATTAGAACTGTAAGTAGTTCTGTTAGCTTGCATCATCATGATACAAATATTCCCAATGGAAAAATCAGCATTGCTACAAAACGAAAGATGATTTTTCCACGTTCAGCTAACCAAGCGGAATTTCTGACTGCCATGCAAAACAAAGACATGATTTTTGGGATTGGCCCCGCGGGTACTGGAAAAACCTATCTTGCTGTGGCAGTTGGTGTTTCGATGCTGATTTCGGGAAAAATTGATAAAATTATTTTAACGCGCCCGGCAGTTGAAGCTGGAGAAAAGCTTGGGTTTCTTCCAGGTGATATGCGAGAGAAAGTGGATCCATATTTGCGTCCTCTTTACGATGCTATGCATGATATGCTCCCAGCCGATCAGGTCGAACGCAGACTTACAAACGGTGAAATAGAAATAGCTCCTCTTGCTTTTATGCGCGGACGTACATTGTCTAATGCTTTTGTAATACCAGATGAAGCTCAAAATACAACCCTTGTGCAAATGAAAATGTTTTTAACAAGACTCGGAAATAATGCACGTATGGTTATTACCGGTGACCTTTCGCAGATTGATTTACCAATCGGTATAGAATCGGGTCTAAAACAAGCTGCAAAAATTTTGAAAAATATTTCTGATATTGCTTTTATTAACTTTGATGAAAATGACATTGTGCGACACCCAGTCGTCTCAAAAATTGTCGTTGCATACGACAAAGAAGCGAAATTGAGCGATGCACGACGATAGTAGTAATCTTGAAGTATTAATAGATATTGACGACGATCGATGGCTTGAATGGTATATGCCAGATCAATGGCATGAGCTGCTTCACAAAATTATTCAGCGAGTGATTGACGAAATAAAAATACGAACAAAAGTTGAAGTTAGCGTTTTGTTTACAAACAATACTGAAATTCATGCTTTAAATCTTGAATATCGTGGAAAAGATAAACCAACAAATGTATTATCATTTCCAAATTTAAGTGAAGACGAATTACGTTGTTTGCCTAAAAACAGTCCTTACCCGGTTATGTTGGGGGATTTGGTTTTTGGTTTTGAAACATTGCTTGAAGAAGTAAAAACAGAAAAAAAACCTTTCTTAGATCACTTTAATCATTTGGCTGTTCATGGTATGTTGCACCTGTTAGGTTACGATCATGAATCCGATGCTGATGAAGAATGTATGAAAGAAAAAGAAGTTGCAATCTTAAAATCTCTTAACATTAACAACCCATACCAATAGTTATGATAATCAAAAATTTAGTAAAATTATTTAAGAAGTCAGAGCCAGAAACTCTTCGAGGTACAATCGAAGAGCTTATCGAGGAGAGCGAAGAAGAAGAGCCGTCGATAGAATCAGGCGAACGTGCGCTTTTAGAAAATGTCTTAAACCTACGTGAGTTAACAGCCCAAGATGTAATGATTCCAAGAGCAGATATTATTTCGTCTTGCATTACAGGTGACGCTGACGAAATGATTCAACTAATGGTTAAAAACAATCTAAGTTTTTTGCCTATCTGCAGTGATACTCTTGATCATATCGTTGGCGTTATACATATAAAAGATGTTCTTGCCTGGCTTCAAAATGGACGTCAAATGCCAATAAAGCATCTAGTTAAAGATGTTTTATTCATACCCCCTTCTATGCGAACCTTGGATTTGCTTGTCCAAATGCGTGAATCTGCTTCTCGTATTGCTTTCGTTGTCGATGAGTATGGTGGAATAGACGGGCTGGTTACCTTTTCAAATGTTATTAGTGAAGTGATTGGTGATATTCAAGATGCCACTGAAATTGAAGATACAAAGCAAATTGAAATTAAAGCCGATGGCACTGTTATCACAGATGGGCGCGTGCCTTTAGAAGAACTGCAAGAAGTATTAGGTAGTTTTCCTATGTTAAGTATAGAAGATGATGATATCGATACTATTGGCGGTTTAGTTGTCTTCTTAGCTGGTCGCGTTCCAGTGCGTGGAGAAATTATTCGCCATCCCGAAGGTGGAGAATTTGAAGTGCTTGAGGCTGATCCACGTCGTATTCGTCGCTTAAAAATGCGTCCTTAAAACAGCTTTTGTCGATTTTTAATATTATTGGTAAAACGAAAAAAAATTCCCTATATATAAGCTATCAAATATAACACATGAAGATTATGCGTTTTTTGTTAGTTTTATTTTTCTTATTTCCACTAATAGCTGGTGATTTTTTGGAAGAAATCATTATTGAGGAAGAGGAGATTGAGCGCTGTGCTCTAAATTGCACTCAACCATCTGCGTCATCAGACACAACGGCAGAAAATAAAGAAAAAACAGGCGGGTCAATAAGAACTATTGGCGCAGCTAAAATAGGAAAAAACGAGCCGCAATTTATTATTTCTTTACCCAAGCTGTCTTTAGGGCAATCATCCAGACAACCATCGCCCAAGCTTGGTGAAGTAATGCCACAGCTAATGGAACTTGTAACAGAAGCGTTGAAATACCTAGACCCACTTGGATTACTATTTTAATAGTAATCAACCGATAAGTTGCTCCATGCTTTATCCATAAAATTGTAGAGTATGTAACAGTTGCAAGGGCTAGCAAGCGATGCAACCATTGTACAGTTGCTGGGTTGTTAATAAAATTTGTCCAAACAGGATGATAAAAATTCCATTCATTGGGTAACCATTGACCTTCCATAAGGGGGAATGTGTTATATATTAGCCCAGCCTTCAATCCCGCTACGTAAGCGCCGTAAATAATTGTTAGGCCAATTAATGCTAATAACACTGCATCTCTTAGGTATATTTTTTTGAACAGTTTTCCTTCGAGTCTCCACAGCGCTCTTGCTAAAACTGACAATATAATAAAAGCCATAACTAAATGAATACATAAGCGAATATGACTAACTGTTGGGTCTGCTTTTAACCCGCTTTAACCATCCACCAACCAATGACCCCTTGTGCTCCTCCCAGGGCAAATACAATAGCAATGCGTGCTCTTAACCAATTGGGGGTATGTTTGAATAAAAAAAACAATGGGAGCAAAGCCAAAATCCCAACAAATCTTCCAAGCAAGCGGTGACCATATTCCCACAAATAAATACATTTAAATTCACGCAACGACATGCCTTTGTTGACATGTTTGTATTCGGGGGTTTGTTGGTATAATCCAAATTCGTCATCCCATGCTTGTTGTGTAATAGGTGGTAATACATGCAGTGGCTTCCATTGAGCCATTGAAAGCCCAGAATGGGTCAGGCGAGTGGCTCCGCCAACGACTACCATCAGCATTACGGCTACTATTAACGATTTTAGCCAAGTTGAGATATAAGGCATATGAATTGTATTTAAGACTTTCTGTAACCCTAATGTCGCTAAGTATTTTGGACAAGGGCTTCGGCTAATAAATTTTGCTCGATTAGCTTTTGAATCCATCTTCATTCTGGGCTACACTACAAAAAATAATTTTGGATTATCCCTATGTTTATTCTAGCGCCGCTTCTTAACGTGCTGCATGATTTGCTTGGCCTGTATAAATTAGGCGTATCAATTTATATTATTTTGGGGTGGCTTGAAGCCTTTGAGATTGTTAACAAGTATAATTCTGCAGTTTATAGCATTCACAATTTTCTTCAAAGTATTACTGAGCCGGCATTAGCGCCTATTCGAAGAATCATACCTCCCATTAGTGGATGGGATCTTTCCCCTATTGCTTTATTTTTCATTATTTATTTTTTTCAAGGTGTGCTCTTGGAAATTCTAAAAAAGTTCCCATCTTAATAGAGATGAAGGAGAAATCATGTTAAAACTTTTTGTTCCAACTAAAGCACCAAGCCATCGTCAAGAACGTGTTGCTGAAGAAGTGCGGTTTTTATTATGCCAGCAATTGCAGCGTGATAGTTTGCCAATTGAACGTGACGAGGATGATAATTTATTAAAACCACAAGCCCCCATTACAATTACTGAACTGACTGTATCGCCAGATTTACGCCATGCTCAAATCGGGGTTATGCCATTGGGTGGCATCGGTCAGGAAATTGTTGTGAAGTTTATGCGTGCTAATGCTTGGTATTTACGTAAGTCACTTGCTAAACAACTTAAAACTAGAATTGCACCAGAATTACACTTCTACCTAGATAATCATTTTGATCAAGCTGCTAAAATTGATGCGTTGATTGTAAAGATTCATAGCGAAGGTTGATAGATTTTCGTGACATTTATTTCGTAATTTAATTAAAATCGTGTTAAATTAGAAAAAATGCAGTAGGGTTCTTTCTTGGTCCATTCCTATAGAAAATTTGATCAGTTTCAAGAACTGCCTTCTACGGGTCAGCGGTCATTTTTTTTATGGAAAAACGCTGGGGCGTCAGCTAATTTGCCTGTTGCTTCTTCTAATTTTTTTGAAAATGCTCAATATGAAAAAGTAGCAAATCCTGCGTCAGGTTGGCATCAACGACAATATTCTCAATGCGCGCCACAACAAGGTATGCCTCAATACAATCCGTGGCAAGCAAAAACACAACCGCTAGCATCAGCTAGCTTTGCCCCTTATTCAAGAGTTTTTAAGCAAAAAGAAACTCTTTGGGAAGAATTTAAACGTATATACATTAATGAGGTGATAGCTTTTACCATGAGCAAATCAACACTTTTTACTTTAATATTTTCATTCATGTTTCTTGGTTGTATTTTTTTCCTAGGGGGATTTTTTACAGCAACTAACATATATCGTGAACAACATATCACTAAAGAAGTAAATAGGCAGCATACGCCAACTGAAACTGCCATGTTGCAGGGACGCCCAGAAAAAATTGTAAATATGGGCACAGGCGTTGCGTTTTCTACTCCTAAGGCATATCAGTATCAAGGTGGTGTAAAAGTTGATCAAAATAGAAGAAGACCTTCAGAATATGTGGAAAAACAAATTGCAAGCAGTCAGCCAAATTATCGTTGAGTAGCTATTGTTGGCATTATTGGCTAGTATAATTTTTGAAAAAAACTAGTTGTAGGTTTGTCTTTTTATGGTTTCTGTTCGTTTTGCGCCTTCTCCCACTGGGTATTTACACATCGGCAATGCGCGAGCTGCCTTAATTAATTATCTGTATGCTTTACGTAACGGTGGTGAATTTATTTTACGTATCGATGATACGGATTTAGAACGCTCAAAACCTGAATATGAAGAAGCTATTTATCGTGATTTTGAATGGTTAGGTATTAAGTATTCTAAGACGTTTCGTCAGTCAGAACGATTTGACCGATATAAACAAGTTAGAGATGAATTAATTGCAAGTGGGCGTTTATATCCATGTTACGAAACGCCAGAAGATCTCGATTTTAAACGTAAGCGTCAAATGGCCAAAGGGCAGCCGCCTATTTATGATCGTGCAGCTCTTTCATTAACAGATGCCGAAAAATCTACTTTTGAAACTGAAGGTCAAACTCCTCACTGGCGTTTCAAGCTAGATCATGAGCCAATTGTGTGGCAAGACATGGTTCGAGGTGAAGTCAAATTTGATGGTGCGCAACTTAGTGATCCAGTTTTAATTAGAGCAGATGGTATATTTTTATACAGTCTATGTTCAGTAGTAGATGATATTGATTGTGCAATTACACATATTATCCGTGGTGAAGACCATGTTACAAATGCAGCTACACAAATCCAACTTTTCAAAGCAGTCAATGGAGAGAAGGATTTCCCTATAACATTTGGTCATACAACATTAATGATGGATGAAGACGGGCTTCCACTTTCAAAGCGCTTGGGCAGCTTAAGCTTAGGGCAAATGCGAGAATCTGGAATTGAGCCTATGGCTATTGCTTGTTTGTTGGCAAGACTTGGGACATCTCTTTCTGTTGAACCGCTTTCAACATTAGAAGAATTAGCCAGCTCATTTGATTTATCAATTTTCAGTCGCACGCCGCCCAAGTTCAGCGAAAAAGATTTGTGGGCATTAAACCATAAACTTTATCACTTAATGCCTTTTGAGCAAGTTCAACAACGTTTATCAGTAGCGGGTTATGCTGATTTCAGTGAAGCTCACTGGCGTGCAGTACATGATAACATTGAAAAAATTGATGACTTGAAGCCATGGCAAGCTATTTTCTTTGGGCAACTTAAAGGCACCTGTGCCGATACAGAATTTTTAAAAATAGCACTAAGCTTATTGCCAAGCGGTCCATGGGATGAAAACACATGGGCCACATGGACGACTGCTGTTAAAGAAACAACGGCACGTAAAGGCAAAGAATTGTTTATGCCGCTGCGCCAAGCATTAACAGCAATGGACCATGGACCTGAAATGAAAGCTCTACTACCATTAATAGGTATGGAAAAAACAAAAAGCAGGTTATGCGTGGCGTAACAATTATTTTAGCAGCATCAGGTTGGGGTGCAGCTAATTTTGCAACAGCTGATGGTGCGCTCACTGTATCGCAACATCATCGCAACATCAGCTTCTAAAACCTATTTTAAATCATCCTGATATTCACGCTGAAATATACTTTGCCAATTGGCATTTGAATTCGCATCAAAAAAGCAGTGATTATTCTGTAGATCAAAGACGCACTCACGTATTGCACGTTGGTAGTTGGTTAAGCCGCATTGTAGAAATTGCTGCTTCTAAAAATCATTTTGTACTAGTCATTGGTGGAGACCATTCTATCGCAATGGGTACCTGGAGCGGTCTAAAAAATGCTGATAAGGATTTTGGGTTAATTTGGATAGATGCCCATATGGATGCACATACCTATGAAACATCTATATCTAAAAACCCTCATGGAATGCCAGTAGCGGTTTTATTGGGGGTTGGTGATGGTGAGTTCGTGAAGCTTGCAAAAAATCCTCCTGTACTAAAGCCAGCATCACTAATACAAACAGGCATTCGTAGCTATGAAGAAGAAGAGCAAGAATTTCTAGAGCAGTTGGGAGTTGATATTTCCTATCATTACAAGCGTCATTCTTATAATGGTTTAGATAGTCTTACTAAGAGTAAGCGGTGCCTCTTACAAATCCACCCTTATTACGGTGTGAGCTTTGATATTGACGGCATTGATCCTGCTTACTGCCCAGGCACAGGAACTCCTGCAGATGGAGAGCTAGAGCTGAATGATGTAATACAATCTCTAAAGGGCATTTTGTTTGATACTTCATGTGTTGGCTTAGAAATTGTGGAATATAATCCTGTACCAGATCATGAGCAGATTACGTTTGAGTCTGTTAAAAAAATTATTGCCTCTCTAGTGGCGTAAGACATCTTCGTTTTTATGTTGCTAAAAGTCATCGCAAAAGCTATAAAAAACGTTTACAATTAAACAAAGTTATTCAATTAAGGAGAATATACATGTTAGCGGTTACCGATGCGACTTTTGAGCAAGAAGTTTTAAAGTCAACAGTTCCAGTAGTTGTTGATTTTTGGGCAGAGTGGTGTGGACCGTGCCGCATGCTTACTCCTATTTTGGAAGAGCTTGCTCCAGAAATTACGAATAAAGCAATCATCGTAAAAGTGAATATCGATCAAAATCCACAAATTGCTAGTCAGCTTGGTGTACGCAGTATACCTACAATGATTTTATTTAAAGGTGGGCAGGCTATTAGCAACATGGTTGGTGTAAATCCAAAGCCAAAAATCAAATCATGGGTTGAGTCCAATACCTAAATCACTGCTGTCTGCGCAGATGTTGATTATAGAAAAGTTAACACAATATCTTTTCAACGTCATGCATCTGTGCTAGATATATTAGTATGTTCCCCGGTAGCTCAGTTGGTAGAGCAAGTGGCTGTTAACCACTGGGTCAGCGGTTCGAGTCCGTTCCGGGGAGCCATCTTAAGTTTTTCTCATTTCTTTTAACTAAAGTTGATGTCGCTTTTTTCTTGACTAAGTTGCCAAGATTTCCTATAAAGTACACAAGATATAAATGAAATTTGAACATGGCCAATCATAAAAACTCAAAAAAAGCTATCCGTCAAACAGAACGTCGTACTGGTGTAAACCGTAATCGTATGACACGCATGCGCACTTGTGTAAAGACAGCCGAAAAGGCATTAGGCATGCACAACACTCCTGCAGTTTCTTTTGAAGAAGCTAAAGTAGCAGTAGTTGCAGCTGAAAGCGCTATGATGAAAGTTGCGAAGACAGGAATTATCCATAAGAATTTCGTTTCACGCAAAGTTTCTCGTTTAGTTGCACGATTGAAAGCAATAGCTTCCTAATTAAACGTAAGTTTGTGAAATTTAAAGCCCGCTTAAAAGCGGGCTTTTTTTGTGAATGTATCAAATGATTAAATTAGAAAATAACCATACGCTACTAAATTTAACCCCCATGGTCAGAGAAGCATCTAATGCTTTTTTGAATTCTCATGGATTAAACTATTTTCAATATTTACGGTGCTACAAAGATGGAAGCATTTCCTTTTTACTCAGTGACCCTAGTTTATTTTTAAGATTTGCTCACTTAGAAGCACCGCTAGTTTTTTCTTCACTCAAAGAAGATCACATGCACAAGCAAACGTACTGGTTCTTATGGGACGAAGAGCTTCCACGTGAGCCAGTCAAATTAGCAAGGGAAGATCACAGCTGGCACCATGGTCTTACTTTGGTGAAAAGATATCGCGATTATTACGATATGATCGCGGTTGCAATGCCTCAAGACTGTCCAAATCCATCTTCCTATTACATGAATCGTATGCAGGCCATAGAACAATTTATGACAAGATTTAGCGTCCATGCTTCTGATCTTTTTGAATCGATGACGAGCAATGTTATTTTTTTACCTGAAGTGAATAGAGACATAAATTATAAAGGCATGTGCTTTGAAAAAGAGCATCGCTACTCTTTTGGAAATACATATATTACTTCACAAGAATTGAAGTGTTTAACATTAAAGTTGCAAGGTTGCTCTTACAAAGAAATAGCTAATGCACACCAAATTTCTCCACGGAGTGTAGAAACTTATCTGAATAGAATTAAAGCAAGAAGTGGTATTAATCACAAAGCGAAATTACAAGAGCTTATACTATCTTGTAAGTAAGAATTCCGGACAGCCTTAAATCTAATTCCTAAGTAATTTAGAAACGGTAATATGACCCTTTTCTAAGGATTACTTATGGATAAATATATAATTTTTAACCACCTTATGGAAACATTTCGCCGAGTGGGAGGCTTAAGCAAAGCGAATATCACAATCGGTCAAGACGCAAGCATTATCACAGGATATCCATCGCCGTTGTTTAACATTGTGCAATTTGACACCAAAAACTACACAAAAATTAATAAGCTAAAGAGCGCAAATATTCCATTTATGTCTGTGCCATCAAAAAAGCTGGAGGAAGAATTTGAAGCATTTGCACAAGAGCAAGGCTTAATAAAATCTGATTTTATTACGGCTAGTGTTTTTAAAGATTTAGAAAATTGGGAATGTAACCCTAATTCAAAATTCCAAATTGGCAGTGTTACCAATGCCGATGATTTGTTAGTGTTTGATAAGATTTCAGCTGTTGTTTTCAGTCACCCTGAAAATTTAACTTTTAATTTTTTAAAGTCAGCACTTGGGTACGGGGAAATACATTTATTCCTTGCTTACGCAAAAGGACAGCCAGTTGGCTGCTGCATGCTATCACTTGCAAATAGCCAAGCTGGGTTATATTGGGTTGGAGTTCTGCCTGACTTTAGAAATCAAGGAATTGCAACATCCTTGGTTAAATATCGAATGAATATTGCAAAAAACTTAGGATACACCTCAGTTATTGCGCAAAACATGACACCTGCACTAGGTTTGTATAAGCGCTTGAGGTTTACACAACTAGGGGGATTCCCGCTTTATTTATGCCCCAAGCAATTCTTTATCTTTTGATGCAATAAACTTTTTAGCGAATAGTTTGTTGGCAATCAGAGCAAGTGCACCGTTACCTGCAACGTTACTTGCAGTCATCAATGAGTCCTGAAGAATGTATAGGGTTGCTACAAGGCTGCATAGTTCTGAAGATAGTCCTAAATGCTTTTCCACAACAGGCAATAGAATTATCATGCCACCGCCTGGTACGCCGCTTCCGGAAAATTTGGTTACAACATAGGTACCAACATACGCCAAAAATGCTGTAAAACTTGGCAGAGGTGTGCCCGACATGGCAAGCAACGCAAGAGAGGTGAGGGTAATATTAATGCCATCACCAACCATGTGCACATTGGCTGTTGCAGGCACAACAAAATTTGTTAATTGTGGGTTATGAGTGTTGGCTTCAACACATTTCAGCGTCACTGGTAGAGTTGCAGCACTAGACATAGTGCTAAACCCAGCAAGCCATGCGGGCAGCATATTGCGTATAGCGATAAAGGTTGCTTTCATGTTGCCGTTGCAGCTAACTGCGTACCAGAAAAATAAATATGCTTGAATTGTCGCAAAGCTTAGAAAGAATACGGGCGCATAAGCGGTTGCAAGAGTGCCCAATGCACCTTCAAAACCAATTTTTAAAACAAAACCAAAAACGTAAACTGGTAAAAATGGGATAAAAGCAAAATTTAAAGCAATAGTTGTCCAATTTTTCAATGTTGTAACTGCTTGAGTAACTAACCGTGCGCCTGTAAAGCTTCCAATAAGGCCAACAGCTAACCCTAAAAGCATTGCCTTATCACTTGATAAGAAAGTCGGCAAAGGCAGGCGCCAAAGAGCAAGTATTTTGTCACTAGCACTTGCGCCATCAAGACAAATTGGTTTTATGGATCCGATAAAGCTTTGTGCAACACCATAAGCTACAAATACGTTAATCATATTAGCAATAATTACTAAACCAAAAATTCCAGCAACAATAAGTAAAGCTTGCCCTTGCAAACTTAAAATTGCAGAACATAGGTAACTGAACACTACAAATGGCAGAAGCAACATCAGTACGTCTTTTAAAACGACACTTATAGTGTAGAAAATACTAACGGTATTGGAATCAAGATGGCTTGATAAAAAAAATGCTAAAGTGACAGCAATCACAAGTCGTACAGGCAAACTAAACATCAACACACCATCGCTTCTAAAATTGAAGCTTATGGTACCATATTTTACCTAAATAATTCCAGCGCGTAGGCAGTCATGAATGTGTAAAATACCGATAGGTTTATCGTTTGCACTTATGAATAAGCTGGTAATGGACTTGTCTTGCATAATTGCTAACGCCTCTGCCATAAGAATATCAGCAGATATCATTGTTGGGGTTGGGCTCATTACTGCTTCTACGGTGTCATTCAATAGTCCTGCATGCATATGGCGACGTAAGTCACCATCGGTAATAACGCCTAGCATTTTCCCATCTGTATCTATTATTGCTACGCACCCAAAACCAAAGTAGCTCATTCTTATCAAGCATTCTTGCATTAAGGTGCCCATAGGAACAATTGGAAGGCGATCATCAGTGTGCATAAAATCGCGCACTCTTGATAATTGCTTGCCTAAATTTCCTCCGGGATGGAAAGTTCGAAAATCGGTAGAACTAAAGCTGCGTGTGTGAAGCATGGCAATAGCAAGTGCATCACCCAACGCTAGCATCATTGTTGTTGATGTGGTTGGGGCCAGGCCCATTGGACATGCCTCAGGCACTGTAGGATAACACAACGTAATATCTGCAATGCTTGCTAAATTACTATTTTCTTTTGCAGTAATTGCTACAGCCGGTATATGAAACCGTCGGCTGTAATCAAGCATGGGCTTTAGTTCAACGGTTTCGCCGCTGTGAGACAACAACAAAAGCCTGTCTTCAGGTGTAATCATCCCTAAATCGCCATGATTAGCTTCAGCTGGATGCACGAAAAATGCTGGTTGACCAACGCTTGCAAAGGTTGCGGCAATCTTCCGTGCAATGTGTCCGCTTTTGCCAATACCACTCACAATAACACGACTATTTTGCTGAGATAAAAGTTCAACCGCTGAGGTGAATTTGTCATCTAATCTAGCAGCTAGGTGAGCTAGCGCTTCTGATTCTTGAACCACTGCTTTGCGTCCGGCTTCAAGAATTTTATGCGCATTAATTGTAGTGGGTGCTGTCATCATAACTATCCTTGGTCATCAATTTTATAAGCCATAAGGTCGCCCTTTTGCCCGTAGAATAAGTCAAGTTCAGCTCTAAAGGGAAGGTACTCAAAAGTTGCATTGGCCAAGTGATGTCGGTTTTCCCTGGTTAGCATGGCATCAAGCTTTAGCTTTAAGCTATGCAAGTGCACCACGTCAGTTGCTGCGTAGCGCATTTGATCTTTGCTTAGGGTCTTGGCGCCCCAATCACTGGTTTGCTCTTGCTTTGAAACTTCAATGCCAAGCAATTCTTTGCATAAATCTTTTAGTCCATGCTTGTGTGTAAATGTACGCACCAAATGGCTTGCTACTTTTGTGCAATAAACATTTTGAATTCTACATTTAAGTGAATACTGCAAGATCGCCACATCAAAACGTGCGAAATGGAAAATCTTTTGAGTTGATCCGGTCAATAATTTTTTCAAGTTTGGTGACTTAGAAAAATCAGCCTCAGGAAACTGAACAAGATGAACATTAATGCCATCAAAAGTAAGCTGTGCCAAACACAAACGGTCACGGTGCTGATTAAGCCCCATGGCTTCAGTATCTATTGCAACAGTTTGGCCAAACACCACATCATCTGGCAGATCATATTCATGAAGAAAAGTTTTCATTTTGTATTATTTTTATAAATACCTGAATTAAAAGACCATAGGTAATAGATTCGTGTCAACATTACTGTTCGATATGAGGTTTCAAATTTTAGTAGAAATCTTAATTGCGGCTTTAGTAATACCTTTAACCACTTTTTCTAAAATGTCATATGCAGGCGCATTTCTACCGCCGCCCTGCTCGGCAATTTCACGATGATGATCTTCTTCCTTTTTAAATTTACCAATGATGTCCATCAATGGTTTATGTTCTGGAGTATTTGCCAATGAATCAATTTGGTTTTGGTAATGATCAACAATCACTTCTTCAACAGCAATAGTGCAAGCATGCGCTGCCTGTTTGCCCATTAGTGCTGTGGCTGCACCCATTCCATAACTTAAAACATGCCAGAAAGGTTGAAAAATGGTGGGTTTAACTTTGTGTTCAATCATTAGTTGAGTGAACATTTTAAGGTGCTCTTCTTCCTGATTCGCCATTAACACTAAATCAGGATCATCACCTAGGATTTTTCTCATGCCTTTGTAAATTTGGCGCGCACCAAGTTCGCCCGCATGATTTACCCGAAGGATTGATTTTATTTTTTTCGAGTCGTCCATTCACGTAGTGCCATAGTAATAGTTGCAAAAGTGAATGCTAGACATGTCCACCAACTAGCTGGAATTCCAAATAGGTACCAATTAATTTTGTCGCATCTCGAAACTTTTTGATTTTTCATTTGTGATGAGAGTGATTTCAGCATTTCCGTAGGGTCAGTTGAAGTTATCTCAGTTTTGCCAATGCATGATTGCGGCATGGCCCACCATTTTTGTTCAACGCCTATATGGAATCCACATAAAATGGCCCCACCTAATGCTACAATGCAAAGGAAGTAAGTGAAGATTTTTTTATCATAGCCAGAAATTACAATGCCCAATGACAACGTCAAAATAGTCATCATTACATAGCGCTGATAATAACAAAGGCTGCATGGCATAATATCAAACAGATATTCAGCCATAAAGCCAACGCATAAGAGGCTGAAAAAATATACAACTACAAACCAGTAGAAGTATCTAGAATTTTTAAAAATTTCCTGTATCAACCTAAACACTTCACAATTATAAACCCAGCTACAATTATACCTATGACGGAAAAAAGCGCCAATGTTAAATATTTTTCAATGTATGGTTTTGCTATGGGTCCAAAAAAATACAAGATTGCTGCTAACAAATAAAACCTAAAGGCTCTTGCTATTACGGAAGCTGCTAAAAATTGGAAAAGATCAAATCGTGCGACGCCGCTTGCAATAGTGACAAGCTTGAAAGGAATTGGTGTAAGCCCTTTTAAAGCAATAATCCAAAACCCATATGTTTTAAAATCTGCTTGAAAACGTTCAAAAGCACTATGCAAACTGTAGGTCTCAATGATCCATTGCCCAATTGTGGCATATAAATAATACCCAATTGCATAGCCTAACAAGCCACCAACAACTGAACAAACTGTTGCACCAAAAGCTAATCTCCACGCAAGAAGGCGATTTACCAAAATCATAGGGATAAGCATTAAATCAGGGGGCAAAGGAAAGAATGAACTTTCTGCGAACGATACAGCGTACATAATGTATTTGGCGCGCTTTGTTTCAGCTGCTTGCAAACACCAATCATACATGCGTCGCAAAAAATTTAGCCGTTTAGCTACGATAATACTCATTACTTTTTACAAAAGATTTCAACTATAGACTTTTATACCACAACAAATCACACTTGCATCTATTGAAAAAGGAGATTTTTATGTGCGGAATTATAGGTATTTTATCATGCAATCCAGTTGCAGAGCGGTTAATAGATGGATTATCTAGGCTGGAATACCGTGGTTATGATTCTGCAGGTATAGCAACTATTGATAACAGCGCCATTACAAAGCGACGTTCCGAAGGCAAGCTTCAATCGTTAAAAGATCTTTTGCAACGAGATCCTGTCGATGGAGCTGTTGGTATTGGACACACTCGTTGGGCGACTCATGGATCGCCTACCCACCAGAATGCGCATCCACATGCGACTGACCGCGTTGCTGTTGTGCACAATGGTATTATTGAAAACTACCAGCTTTTAAAAGATGATCTTATAAAAAGAGGAGTGGTTTTTAAAAGTGAAACAGACACAGAAGTTGTTGTTCACTTAATTGATCAAGCTTTGCAATTAGGAAAAATTCCTGAAAATGCTGTGAAAGAAACGCTTTCAAAGCTTCATGGAGCATTTGCTTTAGCTATTATTTTTTCAGACAGCCCAAATATAATTATTGGTGCACGCCGTGGAAGCCCTTTGGTATTAGGAATTAATGACAATGAATTATTTTTAGGATCAGATGCTTGGGCACTAGCACCTTGGACTCAAAAAATTTGTTATTTGGAAGAAGGTGATGTTGTAGTTATGCAGCGCAGCAGTAGCTTTGATTACAGCATTTTCAACGAAGAAGGTCTGGTTGTCAGTAGGCCTATTAAACATCTTAATTTGGCAACAGGTGCTGCTAGTAAGGGTGAATACAGCCATTTCATGTTAAAAGAAATTTTTGAACAATCTCAAACACTAAGCGATACCTTCTTGTCATTAATTGATGAGCAAACCCTTGAAAGTCGCATTAGTATACCTATTGATTTTTCAGGTCAGCATTCAAGAGTTCGGCTAATTGCTTGTGGGTCGTCTTACTACGCCTCGTTAACTGCTAAATATTGGTTTGAAAAATATGCGCACATTTTGTGCGATGTCGATTTAGCTTCTGAATTCCGTTATCGTAATCCGGTTTTAAACAAAGATGATATATGCATATTCGTGTCTCAATCAGGGGAAACTAGCGATACTTTGGCAGCGCTAAATCTTGCAAAAAGCAAGGGATGTATAACTTTGGCAATTGTGAACGTGCCTGAAAGCTCTATGATAAGAGCGGCAGATCACCATATTTTAACATTGGCAGGTCCAGAAATTGGCGTGGCGTCAACAAAAGCATTTACGGCACAAATGGCAGTGCTTTGCATGTTGGCACTGCACGCTGCAGAACAACGCAAATCTATTAATGCAACTAGCTTATCAGCGCATTATCGCGAACTACTGCATGTGCCAAAACTAGCAGCGCAAGTACTGCAAGATATATCCGCTTTTGATGAGCTAGGTTTAAAGCTTTCGCAAACTCGTGATGTTTTGTTTATCGGTCGTGGTACAAATTACCCGGTTGCCTTAGAAGGTGCTTTGAAACTTAAAGAAATTTCATATATTCATGCTGAAGCCTATGCAGCTGGCGAATTAAAGCATGGCCCAATAGCGTTAGTAGACAAGCTAACACCTTTAATAGCCATTGCTCCTAATGATGTGTGGTTTGAAAAAACAGCATCAAATATTCAAGAAGTTGCTACCAGAGGTGCACCCATTATTGTGCTAACTGATGATAATACATTTACGGTTAACTGCCCTGAATTTCATAAAGTGTTGCTTCCTAAAACAACATCCATGAATGCTTGTTTTATCTACACAATCGCAGTTCAATGCATCGCTTATTATACAGCTTTGCATAAAGGGACGGACGTTGATCAGCCTCGCAATCTTGCAAAATCAGTAACAGTAGAATAGCGCCGTTAAGCGCTTTTCTTCCGTTGATCAAACAGTTGCCAGATTCCTTCGACGCCATGCCATTCGCCTTTTGTTGCTGCTTTTGAATATTCAGTTGCACGTGTTTCAAAAAAGTTTGCGTGCTCAACCCCGTTTAAAATAGATGTTAACCAGGGAAGGGGGTGTGGTTTACATTGAGAATATTCGCCGGAATTTTCTACAAAATATCCGTATACTGGTCGAAGCTTTAGTTGTGTTAATCGCCAGTCGCAAATATAGCGAATATATTGCTTAATATCATTTGCGGTCATGCCTTGAACTTCACCAACTTCAAAAGCCAATTCAACAAATTTATCTTCTAAAGAAACCATAGTTTTTCCCACTTCAATAATGTCAGACTCAACGGATTTAGTAACAGCGCCAGTTTGTAATGCCCATTCATGATAAAGCATTATAACGCTTTCGCAGTGCAAGCTTTCGTCACGTACAGACCAGGAAACAATCTGCCCCATACCTTTCATTTTATTAAAACGTGGAAAATTCATAAGCATTGCAAAGCTTGCAAACAAAGACATGCCTTCGGTAAAAGCCCCAAACATAGCTAATGTGCGTGCAATATCAGCGCATGTATTGGTACCAAAAGTTTTCATATAATCAGATTTAGCACGCATAGATGAGTATTCTTTAAAGACAGAAAATTCAGTTTTTGGCATGCCTAGTGTTTTTAGAAGCAACGCGTAAGCATCAATATGAATGGTTTCCATATTTGTAAAAGCAGCCATCATCATTTGAATTTCAAGTGGTTGAAAAATAGGAATATAGCGTTTGAAATAGTTATCGCTTACTTCGACATCAGACTGAGTGAAAAAGCGAAAAATTTGCGTTAATAAATTCCGCTCGCTTGCGCTTAGCTTATCTGATTGCCAATCTTTTAGGTCTTCACCAAGAGGGACTTCTTCACCCATCCAATGAATTTGTTGTTGTCTTTTCCAGGCTTGGTAAGCCCAAGGGTAACGATCAATGTCGTAAGTTCCTGATGAATTTAAAAGGCTAATAATGCCTTTTCCTTGAAGTTCTTGTGGGTTAATATCTGCGTAATTTCTGGTCATAAAATTCTTTCTATTGGCAAGCTAAACATTCTTCGTAATCTGTGTTGGCACTATCGACCATCTCGATTTTTTGATCTTTTCGACCTGCGTGTTCAGCGCGCTGGATGGATTTTGATCGACAATAATATAAACTTTTCACGCCTTTTTCCCAGGCCATCCAGTGCAACATTAGCAAATCCCATTTATTAATATCTGCAGGTAAAAAAAGATTAATTGATTGTCCTTGGCACACAAAAGGAGAACGATCTGCAGCTAGTTCAATAATCCAACGTTGATCAATTTCAAAAGCAGTTTTGAAAGTATCTTTTTCATCTTTGCTTAGTTGCTCTAAGTGACAAACGGAACCTTCTTGTTCAATAATTGATTGCCAAATTGCATCGGTGTTTAAGCCTTTATCAGCAAGTAATTTTTCCAAATGAGGATTCTTTACCACGAAATTCCCAGAAAGGGTTTTGTGGTTGTAAATATTTGCCGGAATAGGTTCAATGCCTGCGCTTGTGCCTAAATCGTGCCAAGATTCCTTTTTCTTTGGCATCTAAGCAAGCGCCACGTTCCTTTGCAAGCTGTACAGATGCTGCATCAGCTGCTTTTCGTATGTGCCGAAACATTTTCATATTCCAGCTTTTTGCTAAAGCGCTTTCAAAAGACAAGCTTTTCAATTGCAAAAATGAATGAAACCCCATTAGTCCAAGGCCAACAGAGCGTTCACGTGTCGCGGAGTATGTTGCGCGTTCCATTCCCTTGGGTGCTTCATCGATAAAAGCTTGAAGTACGTTATCTAAGAATCTTAAAACATCTTCAATAATTAGTGGGTCATCGTGCCATTCATCCCAGGTTTCAGCATTTAAAGATGATAAACAACATACAGCGGTTCTGTCATTTTCTAAATGATCTGGGCCAGTTGGTAACAAAATTTCACTACACAAATTCGACATCTTGATCTTCAGTCCAAGTTCGCGTTGGTGCTTAGATAGCGCTTTGTTAGCTGTGTCAATGAACACCAAATAAGGTTCACCTGTTTGCATACGCATTTCAAGAATTTTAGACATAAGGTTACGTGCATCAACAGTTCTTATAACTTCATTTGTTTTAGGGCTTTGCAAAGGAAATTCTGCATTTTGGCGAACTGCCTCCATGAATTCATCGGTAATGTTAATTCCATGATGAAGGTTTAAACTTTTACGATTAAAATCCCCAGAAGGTTTGCGAATTTCTAAAAATTCTTCAATTTCAGGGTGATGAATGTCCAAATACACCGCAGCATTTCCGCGACGTAAGGACCCTTGGCTAATTGCTAAGGTCAAAGAATCCATTACGCGCACAAATGGAATAATGCCCGAGGTTTTTCCAGCTCGCCCAACCGGCTCACCAATACTTCTAACAAATCCCCAATAAGTACCAATACCTCCGCCATTGGATGCTAGTAGTACATTTTCATTCCAGGTGGTGACAATGCCGTTTAAGTTGTCACTTACCGTGTTTAAAAAACAGGAAATCGGTAGGCCTCGTTTAGCCCCGCCATTTGATAAAATTGGAGTTGAGGGCAAAAACCATAACTTTGAAATATAGTCATAAAGTCTTTGAGCATGATCAAGATCATCAGCATAAGCACACGCTACTCGAGCGAACATTTGTTGATAATTTTCATTTTCAAGAACATAACGATCATCAAGGGTTGCTTTTCCAAAGTTGGTAAGTAAAGAATCTCTGGAATAATTTAACTTAATTGATGATGGATCAATTTTATAAGTTTTTGGACGAACAGCAGCCTTTTGATACAGTTGTTTTTGTTCTTGAGTTTGTGGAAATGGAACAACTCTTTGGAAAGGATTGAAATCTATCAAATGACCATATTGGTCAAAGTCGTAAGCATTGTCTGTTTTCATAGTCCCTCATTTTAAATAAGGGTCAGAGCCATGTTGTGAAAGCTAAAAAGTGCAAAGAGTTGCACCTGAACTCTCAACCGGTGCACCCCGCCCGATGTTAGTAAAATGCTTCACGGCAAGTCTCCTGGCTCGCGGGTCATAGTGGTTTAAACGTCTTCCCAGTTTCCCAGTGACTTTGTGTTTAAACGACTTACCGCACACAGTTGCGGGGGCAGCTTCGGAATATGCTGTATAGCAGAACCGAATTCCTATTTAAGCATCGCTATAAATTTAGCAACGCACCTTGTGACATAATATTATAATATGAGATATGATGTGTTTGTGTAAATAGATTTAAAAGGTTGACAAGTTTGTGTGTTTTGGGGGAAGTGTAAATAAAATTGGTATTTGAAGAATCGCTGCATGGCATTATTTAATTCCTATCGGGAATCAATCATCATCAAAGATCATGTGAAAAGTAAGCATATTATTGCAGGCGATCATTCATATTATTCTGGTTATTATCACGGAAAACCATTTGAAGAATGCGTTATGTATTTGGACGAGGTTGATAATAGTGCAGATCCTGAAAATATAGATCAATTGATTATTGGTAAGTTTTGTTCAATCGCCACTGGTGCAAAATTCATGATGTGCGGTACTCAAGGGCATAATTATAACTGGATTGCAGTGCATCCTCTTCATGGATTTGATGATTCTTTTTTTCCAGGACATCAATGGAAAGGCAACACGATTATTGGCAATGATGTGTGGATTGGTGCTGAAGCACTTATTATGCCTGGTGTGCAAATTGCAGATGGTGCAGTGATTGCTTCTCGTGCTGTGATTACAAAAAAGGTTGGTGCTTATGAAATTTGGGGTGGTAATCCTGCACGCTTGATTAAGAAACGCTTTGAAAATGAAGATATTGCAAAGCTACTTCAAATCAAATAGTGGGACTGGAATTTAGAAACATTAAAAAGAAATTTACAGCACTTAAGATCTGCTGATGTAGCAACGCTTTGGAAAAAATTTCAGGACAAAACTTTGTGAAAAAAATATTGGAAACTCTAAATCAGAAATGGTCTTGTAAAAATATAACCATTAATGAAGCAGAGGATATTCAATTTTTCTTAATCCTTATGGATGATTTTTTTCAGCTGTGTGAAGGAAAATCATGTTCGGCTGATGAGCTTTTACAAGCATGTCCGTCAACAAGTAATATAAAAACGGACAAATTCGTATTGGGCATATACAAAGATAAAACACTAATTGGTATTATGGATCTTATACAAAATTATCCAAAAAATGGTGTGTGGACGATTGGTTATTTGCTGATTCATCCTAAATATCAGGGGCATGAAATTGGAAGCAATTTTCTTCGTGATCTACAAATATGTCTTAAAAATGATAAGGTTCTAAAATTAAGATGTGTTGTGCAAAGTCAAAACCCAAAAGCTCTTTGCTTTTGGCAAAAAAATAATTTTGTGATTGAAAAAGAAATTCAGCAAGATTTGGGAAAATTAATTAACAGGACATTTATTTTAGAGAAAACTTTGTGAACATAATTTTTGATGCCCTTACAGAAAATCATTTTCCACTTCTTTTGAAGTGGTTGGAAACTCCGCATGTTAAAACTTGGTGGGATTCACATTTAGAATGGACACCAGAGCTAATTCAAAAAAAATACGAGCCTTACCTAAATGGCAGCAATTTAATGAATGCCTACATTTTTTCTGTGGAGAGTAAACCTATTGGTTATATACAGTATTATAACAAACATGATTTTCCACGAGAGCATGACTATGCAATGGAGTTACCTGAATCTTGTGCAGCCATAGATTGGTACATAGGTGAGCCAGAATTTGTAGGACGAGGCATTGGTACAAAAGCACTAAAATTATTTTTGGATATTCATGTTTTTTCTAATTTTGATAATGTTTTTGTTGATCCAGACACCGCAAATGTTTCAGCTATTTGTGTTTATGAAAAAACAGGATTCATAACTATTAGCAAAACGAATGATGATAAAGTCACTTTGATGTTGAAGACAAAAATTTAGCAGTGCATTATTTCTTCAAAAATGATTCAACTAGTGAATGCATTGTTTCTGAAATTGGTGAATTGAATAATTGCAAGGATTCTTGAGCTTTGCGTGCATACTGTGTGGTTGCAACAATAGACTGTTCGAATGCGCCTAAGTCGTGAAGGCGTTTTGCCACATCGCTAAATTCTATATTATTTACTCTATTGCTATCAAAGCATTGGTGCCAAAAAATTTTATCAGTATCGGCCTGATAAGCTAGCAAAATAGGAAATGTTACCTTACCTTCACGAAAATCATCACCCATCTGTTTGCCGCGATTTTCATTGGTATAGTCAAGTACATCATCTATTATTTGATACATTAATCCAAAATTTTTACCGAATTCATATAACTGATTTGCTGTGTCTGCGTTTGCTCCTCCGGCAAGTGCTCCGGTTTGGCATACTGCTGCAAAAAGTGTTGCGGTTTTATATTCAATAATTCTTAAATAGTCCACTGTATCAAGGTTTAGAGACTTAATGCACCGTAGCTGAGTTACTTCACCTTCGCTAATTTTTGCTGATGCACCTGCCAAAATATCTAAATAACGGACATTTTCAGTTTTAACCATTAGTTCAAAGGCACGAGCAAAAAGAAAATCACCCACTAGAATGCTTGGCTTATTTCCCCAGCAAATGTTCGCCGTTTGTTTGCCGCGGCGCAGTGATGATTCATCAACAACATCATCGTGTAAAAGCGTTGCTGCATGAATAAGTTCAACTGCGGCAGCTAAATAAAAGCTATTTTGCGTGACTTTTCCTGTCAATTGACTAGACGCTAAGCATAAAAGTGGACGCAAGCGTTTTCCGCCAGCTGAAATTAATGTTGTAGCAATTGTTTTGATGAGTGGTTCGCTGGTCGAAATATTTTCAAATATCAACTTATCTACTTGTTGCAAGCTACTTTGGAAGTTATTTCTTAAATGATATAAGGGATCCAACACAATTTGGCATTCTTGCAACAAATTAACCTATCCAACCGGGAACAATTTCCAGTATAATTTAGTCTATTTAACTCGCTCAGGATAGCGTTTTGTGCACGCACTTTTAGAAATTTCAGAAAATAACGCCTATACAGAAGATTCACTTCTTGGTGGAAAAATTATGATACGTCAACCTGTGCAAGGGTATAGAGTTGCTATCGATCCGCTATTATTGGCAGCTTCAATTTCTGTAGAGCCAGGAGAAAGTGTGCTAGACGTAGGTGCCGGAGTAGGTGCTGCTGGTTTATGTTTAGCTGCTCGTTTTCCTTATTGTCGAATCATGGGGATTGAGCGTCAAAAAGATCTTGTGCGCTTAGCAACAGATAACATTCGCCTTAATAATCTAAGAGAACGAGTTGAAATACTTCATGGGGATCTAAAAAGTCCTCCTCCTCGTTTAGCTGCAGGCAGTTATAGTCAAGTTATATCTAATCCCCCCTACTTTGAAATGAATAGCGGGCGTTTATCACCGGTCGATTCAAAAGCGCTTAGTAATCATGAAGAGCTGGCAGATATGGAAGCATGGATAAAATTTTGCCTGTTAATGCTGAAGCCACAAGGAAAAATTACCTTTATCTACCGGGCAGATATGCTTGATCGACTTTTGAGCTTGTTTTATGGCAAAGTTGGCGATGTAAGTATTTTTCCTTTGTGGCCTGCAAAAAACCATTCAGCGAAAAGAGTGATTGTTCAAGGTATAAAGGGATCAAAAGGTAGTCTAAGTCTTTTAAGTGGAATGTTTATACATAATGAAGATGGGTCTTTCACTCAGGCAGCAGATGCCATATTGCGCAATGGAGAATCACTATTATTGAATTCGTAGAAACAATGATGGATAGTGTTATGTATACGTGGGTTGTAGCGGCTGTTTTGATGACGACCTGTTTGTTTGTTTGGAAAAAAATAGGAATAAAAGATATTCCTAGTCATCGTTCTTCTCATTCGATGGCAACTCCTACTGCTGCGGGTGTTTGCATAAGTTTTATTTTTTTTGGATTTTTTTTTGCAGCTAAAGCTTCTCTTATAAATGTTGGCTTGCTATCAGTAACTTTTGTCTTAGGGCTTTTGATTCTTACAGTTGTTGGATTTATTGATGACAAAAAAGAGTTGAATTATAAAACAAGGCTTTTCAGTCATATTTTTGCTGTGGGATTAGTTTTGACGCAGCAAGATTTAAGTGCGGTTGAATATTTATGTTGGTTTTTTATAGGTGTAGGCCTGATAAATGCCTGCAATTTTTTAGATGGGCTAAATGGCTTACTTGCAAGTCAGTGGTTACTTACTGTTGGTTTTCTGTTAAGTGCCTTTGCTCCCACCAATAGTATTTTTTGGATTTTGTGGGTTTCTACGTTAGTTTATTTATTTTTTAACTTTCCAAAAGCACGGGTCTTTATTGGAGATACAGGCAGCACAATTTTAGGTTTTTCTTATTTTGCTATTATTTTTAACTTGGCTCCCGTCCAACATGAATTTCCAAGCATTTTGATTCCTCATGATAGTTTCGTTATGTTTGCATTATTCCCTCTTGGTTTTGCTTGGGGTGATGTGGCATTTACAATTGTGCGCAGGTTCGTTGATAAGCGGTCTATTACCTCATCATTCGGGGACTATGGTTTTCATCACCAAGCTAAATTTTTTAATAGTCATGCGCTTGTTACTCTTACTTATTTGACTCTCAACAGTTTGTTGACTTGTATGGCGACTTATTTATTTTTTGATCATCCTAGCATAATGCTAATGTGTTCCCTGTACGCAGTGGCACAACTTATTCACTGGATGTTTATTCAGTATTTATCAACAAAAATTCCTGCTTAATTTCTTCACGCTGGTTTGCTAGCATTTGTGTGAAATTCAGCATAAGATTAAACCACATAATTAAGTTTATTGAAGATGAATTCTTTTCAGCTTGGATGCCTATGTTTAGGCGCTCCACTTTTAGGAGCACTGTTTGGTTATATCAGGGCATATAACAATCATCAAACAGGGCACTGGATTTGTGTAGCGACGATCTTTATTAGTTTCTTTGCAGGCTGCTGTCTTTTTTATCAGATAGCTGACACTCAATTTTCTGAGTTAGTTCATCTTTTTACGTGGATAAAGTCTGAAACCGTTCGTATAGATTGGGGTTTTCTTTTTGATCCATTAAGTACGTTAATGATATTAATAGTGACGTTTATTTCGCTGCTTGTGCATGTGTATTCAGTAGAATATATGCGAGATGATCCTGATAAATTATGCTTTTTTGGCCACTTAAACTTATTCACTTTTATGATGATTTTACTTGTTTCAGCGCCCAACATGCTTCAACTATTTTGTGGATGGGAAGGTGTGGGGCTGGCTTCATATTTATTAATTGGATATTGGCATGAAAGGCCTTCTGCTACGGCCGCATCGATAAAAGCTTTTATTATGAATAGAATTGGCGATATCGGTATCGTGCTAGCTTTGGGCGCTATATTTACTTTTTTTCACACACTCGATTTTGAAGAATTTTTTTCGTTGTTAAAAGAAACAGAATCATTGCCCAGCTTGCAATGGCTCAATACCATTGGGCTATTATTACTTTTGGGAGCTATGGGTAAATCTGGTCAGTTTGGGTTGCACACATGGTTACCTGATGCAATGGAAGCGCCTACGCCTGTTTCTGCTTTGCTTCATGCCGCTACAATGGTGACAGCTGGTGTATTTCTTATCATTCGATTTAGTCCGTTGTTTGAATTAGCACCATTTGCAAAAGAAGTGATGATGCTTATTGGTTTGATAACTGCACTATTTGCCGGCACTGTTGCCTTAGCACAGACAGACATAAAAAAAATTATTGCTTATTCCACTTGCAGCCAGCTAGGCATGATGTTCATGGCCTGTGCAGCAGGAGCATATTCAGTTGCCTTTTTCCATTTGTTCACGCATGCTTTTTTCAAAGCGCTACTATTTCTTTGTGCAGGCACTGTTATTCATGCAATGTCTCATGAACAAAATATTTTGAAAATGGGAGGGCTAAAATCGTACCTTCCAGCTAGTTATTACACAATGATAATTGGTACACTTGCGCTTACAGGATTTCCTTTTTTTGCAGGTTATTATTCAAAAGATTTAATATTTGAATCTGTTTATCTATCCTCCATTCCTTTTGCGCATGCGTATTACTGTTTGTGCTTGTTGCTGACATTGATCACAGGACTATATTCATGGCGACTTTTGTTTTTAGTGTTTTATGGCAAACCAAATGCTAATGAACACGTTATTGCTCACATCCATAAAACAGGAAAAGGTATGCAATATCCTATTAATGTATTGGCTTTTGGCTCAATTATTATGGGGTATGTAGGGTTTAAATTACTTATTGATCAATCATTTGGATTTTCTTGGAACGAAAGTATTTCTGCTTACCCTTCAGCACATGCTTCCTTTTGGGTGGGATTACTCCCGCTTGCTTTTGCAGTGTTGGCCCTTTTTTCTTGTTATTATATTTATATTAAAAAGCCTTTGGTTTCATCACTAATTGAGCAAAAATTTCCAAAAATTTTCCAATTTTTCAAATGCAAATGGTACATTGATGAGTTTTATGAGAAGAAAATTGGTGCTCATTTTACAAAATTTGGTAGTTATTTATATATCAGGAGACAGGGGGGCGATTGATAAACTTGGACCTGATGGAATTGCTAATTTAACCCTAAAATTAGGCGGGTATATGCAAAAGCCACAAACCGGCTATTTGTTCCACTATGGATTTATTGCTATTTTAGGAATCGTCTTAATACTAGCGATGTATCTCTTTATGCAGTCATACCCTCAATTTTCAAAGGAACTATCTTTGGCTATGGGGCGCTTGTGAATATACCAATTTTGTCATTGATGATTCTTTTGCCTTTTTTGGCAGGGTTCGTTTGTACTTTAGTGCGTAAAGAAAACAGCGAAAATGCAAAACGAATTGCAGGATTTGTTAGTTGCATCAATTCAATTTTGGCTGGTGGATTATGGTTTTATTTTGATTCATATAATCCTGGTTTTCAATTTAGCGAAAAGTATCTTTGGATCAAAAGCACAGGTATTGATTTTGAATTAGGTATCGATGGCATATCTTTATTTTTTGTAATTTTATCGGTTTGGTTATCAACCTTAATGATTTTTGGAACGTGGTATTCTGTAAAAGATCGTCTTCGCGAATACACGATTTCGTGCCTTGCGTTACAGGCCTTTATGGTGGGCAGCTTTGCCGCAACTAATCTGTTTGTCTTCTATATATTTTTTGAGGCAGTCCTTATTCCTATGTTTTTAATTATAGGCATTTGGGGTGGGGAAAATAGAATTTACGCAACAATAAAATTCTTCCTCTACACGTTATTTGGCTCAGTATTTATGCTGCTAGCTATCTTAAAACTTTACACAGAAGCGCAAACTCTAAGCTTTATTGAACTACAAGATTTTCATATTAGTCCACACCTTCAAACACTTCTTTTTCTTGGTTTTATGGTTTCCTTTGCTATTAAAATTCCCATGTGGCCAGTACACACATGGTTGCCAGATGCGCACGTTGAAGCGCCAGCAGGAGGCTCCGTATTGCTAGCAGGAGTACTTTTAAAAATGGGAGGCTACGGTATGATACGTTTTTGCCTTACGCTTTTTCCGGATGCAAGCACTTTATTTGCTCCATACATATCGGTACTTAGCGTAATAGCAATTGTTTGGGCGTCGTTAATTGCACTTGCACAAACAGATATTAAAAAGCTTATAGCATACTCTTCAATTGCACATATGGGCATTGTAACACTTGGTATTTTTGCTTTTAAACCCAATGCATTGATAGGATCTATTATACAAATGATAAGCCACGGCCTTGTTTCGTCAGCACTATTTTTTGGAATAGGCATGTTATACGATCGTTTCCATACGCGTGATATTAACCTTTACGGTGGTTTGATAAAAATAATGCCTGGTTTCAGCATTATGTTTATTATTTTTTCATTTGCTTCAATTGGGTTACCATTTACATCCGGATTCGTGGGAGAAATTTTAGTCTTAATTGATAGCTTTTCCGTTCGTCCTTTTATTACTGCATTTGCTTGCTCTGGTATGGTTTTAGGTGCTGTATATATGCTTAACTTAGTAAACAAAGTATTTTATGGAAAACTATCAGCTAAGCTAGGTCTTGATTCTAGATTAGACATTAATGACTATAAGTTACACTTACGCTTAAGGCCATTTGAAAGTGCTGTTTTAGTAGTTTTGACTATAAGCATTATTACGCTTGGAATCTGTACGAAGCCAATCATGACGCCTATTCGAAGAACTGTATCGCAATACTACACAAGTCATACGAACGTAAAACCAATTCAAGTAGATAATAAGATTAGGCTGCAATATGCTAGGTAATATTTTAAAATCAATTCCTGCCATCCCCGAATTTATACTTTCTATTAGCGCCTTAATATCTTTAGTGATTGGTGCATTCAAACAAAAGAAGATCGAGCGTTTAATAATTGGAACCATTATTCTTGGATTAGTTTTTTTATGTTTTTTACTTTTGCTTTCTGATAAATCGGAACAGTTTTTTTGGAATGGTTTATTTATACATATGCCGTTTGGTGTTTGCGCAAAAATTATTTTATACAGCCTATCTACCATCGCACTTTTTTGTTTGTTTTCATTTTTAAACGCATACAATATTAAGCAATTTGAATGGCTGATCATTGCTACTTTTTCAGTAATTGGTGGTTCTGTAGCTCTTTCTTCTAATCACTTTCTTACTTTTTTTATCGGGCTAGAAATGAGCCATTTAAGTCAGTACTTATTAGTGGCAGCAGATAGAGAAAACCAACAAGGCAGTGAAGCCGCTGTTAAATTTTTTACAATAGGCGCCATAAGCACAGGATTGATGCTTTTTGGCATGAGTTTAATTTATGGATTCACAGGCACTAGTTTTTTTAACACGCTCTTTTATTTTTTCGGCACATACGTAAATGACTTTGAGCATGCCGGAGCAATAGTCGGCATGTTGTTTGTGTTAATAGGATTGTGTTTTAAGCTTCCTGTTGCTCCGTTTCATACGTGGGCACCAGATGTTTATCAAGCAGCACCGCTACCAATTGTTTTATTTATTGTAACCATCCCCAAAATTATTACTGTGTTCAGCTTGCTTCACCTGCTTACGTACCCCTTTCACGGGATTTTTACCTATTGGCGATACTTATTTGTTGGAATTTCTATTTTATCAATGATTTGGGGGTCATTGGCCGCGTTGCGCCAGCAAAATTTAAGAAGAATGTTCGCCTATGGCTCAGTAAGTGATATGGGATTTCTGCTTATGGGGCCAGCAATGGGCGGAGAATTCGGGCTAAGTTCTGCAATTATTTACATTATTTTCTATTCTCTGAATATGTTAGGAATGTTTTCCTTACTTATTATATTTGAAAAGAGCTTTAAACCTATTAATGACATTAAAGATCTTAGTGGCATTATGCAAAGCTCTCCCATGCTAGGAAGTCTTTTCTGTTTGTTTATTTTGTCATTTGCTGGTATTCCACCGATGCCAGGTTTCTTTGCAAAAATTTATGTTTTAGAAAGCGTCATTACAAGATCTGCTTACTTCATGGGCGTGGTCGCGATCCTTACTACAGTTATTAGTGCAGCATATTATTTAAACGTTTTAAGATTTTTCGTTCTTAGTCAGTCTGCGTTAAAAATCAACAGAATATATTCTTTGCGAAAATATATTGTGAAAACGCTAGTTGTTTTTGTATTCATTATTTTATGTGGGATGGTTATTTTCCCATTTAGGTTGCTAGAACTCGCTCGTTCTATGGCTGTGTCTATTCTTTTCCAATAATTATATTGAAGAAGAAATATTTTGTAATTTCGTTGAAATCAGCTCGTATAATTTTTCGGGCTCTTCAAATTCTAAACTGACATTAAAAGAAAAGACCTTCTTTTTAAAGCGTTCAGGCAAACGCAAAAAGTCTTTGGCAGTAGTGATCAAATCAATTTTTCTACGTTCAGATATTTTTAGCAAACGTTCAAGCTCGGGAATTGTGTAGGGGTGATGATCAGGGAACGGAATAAATCGTTTTACATCAAATCCATAATCTTGCAATGTGCGATTGAATTTTTCAGGATATCCAAGCCCTGCGAAAGCAATTACGGGTCTTGAATTTACTTCATCGATGGCGGTCATATGAGCACGTGTTGCTTGCGGAATTCCTTTTGGCAATGGTTCTTTGCCGATCGCAATTGTTAAGCTAGCTTTACGAACGCCCCGTTGAGGTGACTCACGCAATGGTCCAGCCGGAAATACGCGACCATTTCCAAATCCTTGCAGTGTATCAACCACTAGTAAGCTCAGGTCCTTATGCAAACTATTATTTTGCAGTCCATCATCCATAATAATGATACTGGCTCCATGACTAATTGCAAGTTTTGCAGAAAACACTCTATCTGGCCCCGCCCAAGTAGGAGCTTTTTCTGCCAAAAGTAGTGCTTCATCCCCAACTTGCAAATAAGTATGTTTCTTGGGATTAACCTGAATTGAATCTTTGATAACTGCTCCATACCCACTGCTTAAAATATGTGGTGAGTGTTTCATTTTTTTTAGCACATCAACTAAAGCTAGAACTGTAGGGGTTTTTCCTGCTCCGCCCATTACCAAGTTTCCTACGCAAATAACTGGAACAGCAATTTTTTGAGGTTTTATGCGTTTACTATACCATAAACTTATGTACTCATACATCCATGCAACTGGCTGTAAAGCACGACTTAACATATTGTTTTGTTGCCAAAATTTAGGAGCCAGAAAAAACATTTTTCACACTTAACTTTTATGAAATGTAAACGGAATACAAACAGCACTTATTAATATGGTATCACATCCTAATAAAATCAGCAGACTATTTCCGTTTGTTGTGTTAAAAAAATCTACCAAAAATATAAAAGGGCAAATTAGCAAAGGAAGCCACCCTAATAGTAAGTTCAACGGGCTAGAATTGGGCATAAAGGTTAATATGCAGGAAATGCAAATACTTAGGACTCACCATTGAGAAAATATAAGTAATGACTGAACGGCTTCAGTTTCGGAAATTAAAAGCGCTATCGTCATCGGCAAAAGGGTGCCAACCAAAACGCTAACAGATTTTGCCCATGCATAAGCAATCGGTGATAATCCGTTGTAGCGACAATGGTCAAAAAACCCATCGAAGCTATCTTCAGTGAATGTATTGAACTGCTGATATACCGCAAGAATCGACCCGGTTGTCAACAAAGTTATAGGGGCAAGAGTGAAGCCCAAAATGTAATGAATAATAATGAGCCACAAAAAAAGAAGCGGAGCTATAAAAACCTGTTGGCGATGAGCCAATATTGAGATTTTACACGCTCCGCTAAAAGTTATGACTTATTGCGTGACTTTTCAAATTTTTTACGTTCATTTGGATCTAAAATTGCTTTACGGATACGAATTGACTTCGGTGTCACTTCAACGCGTTCGTCTTCTTCAATATAAGTAATAGCTTGCTCGAGTGTCATAACCTTAGGAGGAGTCAAACGAATTGCTTCATCTTTTCCTGAAGCACGTACGTTGGTAAGTTGTTTTGCACGTAAAGGGTTAATTTCAAGGTCATTGTCACGGTTGTTTTCACCAATAATCATGCCTTCATAAACCTTTGTGCCATGTTCAACAAACATGATGCCGCGATCTTCAAGTTTCCATAGTGCATATCCAACTGCTTCGCCAGTTCCATTTGAAATAAGCACGCCATTGGCGCGTCCTTCAATAGCGCCTTTAAATGGAGCGTAGTCATGGAATAAACGGTTCATGACACCTGTTCCACGAGTAATTGTAAGGAACTGCCCATGAAACCCAATAAGTCCACGAGAAGGTCCATGGAAAACAATTCTGGTTTTTCCGCCACCTGATGGGAACATGTCTTTCATTTCTGCTTTACGCAAGCTTAATGATTCAACAACTGTACCAACATATTCTTCATCAACATCTATAACAATTTCTTCAATTGGTTCAAGTCTTTGGTTTGTTGCTTCATCAGTTTTGTATAAAACGCGTGGGCGGCTGATTGATAGCTCAAATCCTTCACGTCGCATTGTTTCAATTAACACACCGAGCTGAAGCTCTCCTCGGCCTGCTACTTCAAAAGCATCTCTGTCAGTAGCTTCAGTAATCCTAATAGCTACGTTTCCTTCAGATTCACGTAGTAAGCGTTCACGAAGTACACGAGATGTAAGTTTTGTGCCTTCTTGCCCTGCTAAAGGAGAATCATTAATTGAAAAGGTCATTGCCAAAGTTGGTGGATCAATAGGTTGAGCTTTGATTGGTTGCGTTACATCCATAGCGCAGATAGTATCTGCTACAGTGCTTTTTTCAAGGCCAGCAATAGCAATAATATCACCAGCTTGTGCTTCATCAACAGCTATACGTTCAAGGCCACGGAAACTCAAAAGTTTCGCAATGCGTCCCTGCTCAACTTGTTCTCCACTTTGACCTAATACTCGAATAGGAGTGTTTACTTTAATACTTCCCGTTTCAACACGGCCCGTTAAAATGCGTCCCAAATAAGGATCGTATTCTAGCGTTGTTACCAGCATTGAAAATGGTCCTTCTGCTTTTTGCTTAGGTGCAGGAACATGCTTTGTAATAACTTCAAACATAGGAATTAACGTTTCTTGTGGCTCTCCTAGTTCATGTACTGCCCAGCCATTTCTGCCCGATGCATACAAAATTGGAAAGTCTAATTGTTCGTCAGATGCGTCCATAGCAACGAACAAATCAAAAATTTCGTTAAGAACTTCTTCCGGGCGAGCGTCTTGTCTGTCAATTTTGTTAATGACAACAATTGGACGCAAACCTAATTTTAGAGCTTTACCAAGCACGAATTTTGTTTGTGGAAGTGGGCCTTCAGCAGCGTCTACCAGAATCACAACCCCGTCAACCATGCTTAAAATACGTTCAACTTCACCACCAAAGTCAGCGTGACCTGGCGTGTCGACAATATTAATACGATAATCATTCCAGTTTAAGGATGTGCATTTTGCCAAAATTGTAATGCCGCGTTCGCGTTCAAGATCATTACTATCCATGGCGCGTTCTGCCACATGTTGATTTGTACGAAATGTTCCACTTTGTTTTAACAGATTATCAACTAGGGTTGTTTTCCCATGGTCAACGTGAGCAATAATAGCAATGTTACGAAGTTGCATTTTTTCTTTTTTCTATTTGTTTCAAAGTCGAATTATATATTGTTTAGAAGAAAAAAACAAAGAAAAACTAGCGAGTTATCGAATTGGAATATTTTATTGAGAAGGTTCGTTTATACCAGATATATCAGAATACGTTTTGCCTTATTTGGTGTAGAAAATTATTTAAGACTATTTTTTGATTTATGAGTCAAGCAGATATGCAAAGATTCTTATTTTCCCCAAGGTTTTACTGGTGAAGCTGATATTTGCAAAAAACACATTAAATTAATTAACTATTATTTAATTTTTTATAAATAAATAATTAATTAATTCTATTATGAGATACATAATTGTATTAATCCTTTTTATTTGGTAATTATTATGAAATTTTCACTTTTAGTTTTTTTTACCATTGCATATGGAGCAGAAGCCAGTCGAGCTGGTGATTTAGAGCTAGGAGGGGCGGCAACCCCATTACTAGCAGGAGCATCGGCTACTGTGCAGCGCACGCATCGCCTTCTTGAAGCTGATTACGAACGTAATGTTGGAGATTTAATTCAATCTCGTTGGTTTTTTAGAAAAGCTGCTAACTATTCTGAAGGCTTTGGTAATACTCTTTTGTATATTGGGTCAGGAGCTGCATCAGTTGCTGCTGGCATAAAGCTTATTGGGTCAGAAGATCTTTCCAATATATTTCTCTTCGCAAGTACGGCATGCTTTGCTGCACATATAGCACTTATAGGGATTGCTAAATGTAGTGCTCGTGAGGAAGGAGAACGTGAAAATCAGCTATCAACTTTGGCTCAACAAGTGGGGTTTAGTATTGTGCCTCTTCCTCCTCAAATAACTGAAGTTAGCACACATTGAATACCGTTGGATTATTGTATCGTGATAACCAATTCATATTTGGTAAATAAAAATTTAAGCATTCTTAATAAATATTTAATTTCAATATGCAAATATATAATTATCGTTAATTAACATTTGGTTATCATATGAAAGCAAAAATTATTCTTTTACTGCTGCTTACAACCATTTTCAATTGTGCTATTGGGGCAGGTGCTACTGAAGGTGTTTTGTTGGGAGTTGACGATGATATAGAGGCGGCAATAGGCAGGCCACGTGCACCATCAAGTCTTAATACTGAGGGAGCAGATACAATTAGATCTAATGATTCTGGTGTAATAGCTTACAGAACTGGAATACGAGAACAGGTAGTAACAGACGTTCACAATTTACTTAGTGCTGATTATGGAAGAAATGTGAGCGATATTATTAATATGCGTTGGTTTTTTCGAAAGGTAGCTAATTGCAGTGAGGCCATAGGAAATGTACTTTTGTATGTTGGATCAGGCGCGTCAGCAATGGCTTCAGGTGTGAAACTTGTTGAGGGTTCAGGTAACCTTATGAATATTCTTTTGTTCGGAAGCACTGCATGTTTTGCTGCCCATATAACTTTTATAGGCATCGCAAAATGTAGTGCTAGGGAAGAAGAAGAAAGAGAAAATCATCTTGCAAACTTAGCTCATGAGGTGAATTTTACAGTCGTTCCATTGGTTCCAACTGTAAACGACGATGGTCCAGTAGCAAGAAATTTTCTTCCCGATGATCAACGTAACTGAGCCCCAATCTTGATTGCAGTTTGAACGATAGATTCATGAATTTGGGTGAGGGATTCTTCATCCAAAGTTTTTTGTGTTGGTTGCAGTGTTACAGAGACCGCTAGAGATTTTTTACCTTGTTCCACATGTTGGCCCTGATAATAATCAAAAACATCAACTTGAACGATAAGATCGTGAGCTTTTTCAACGGCTTTAACAAGTTTTTGAGCTGGAATTGATGCATCCAGCACAAATGCAAAATCACGACGAACAGGCATAAGGTCCGTCAACGTTGCTTGAATTTTTTTTGTTTTTACAGCGTGCATAGAATCAAGAAAAATTTCAAACCCAACACAGTTTAAACCTTCAGTAATTTGAGGGTGTAATTCACCAAAGTAAGCAAGAACACGGTTACCTTGTTTAAACGAACCCTTACGTCCGGGGTGATAATAAGAGGGAGCATCATCACTTAGTTGAGCGGATGATTCTGATATTCCTAATGTTTTTAGTATGCTTAAAGTATCAGCTTTTGCATCGAAGACATCAGCACTTCTTATAGGGGACAACCAGTGACGATCGTGAATATCGCCAAAGCGTAGTCCTGTAATGCACATGGCTTGTTTATTTGGAAAATTTTCTCCGTAGACCGAACCTACTTCAAAAATAGCGCCATTTGGGCGTGCATTTGATGTGTTCGATTTTGCCACTTTCATCAATAAAGCTAATGCAGAAGGTCGCATGGTAGACAAATCTTCGCTGATAGGATTCGCTAGAAGTACTAAATTTTCAGGTGCATCTGTAAATTGTTTTGCTGTTCTATTGTCAGTGAAAGACCAGTTGATGGTTTCTAAAAATCCACGATTGCTTAAATGCTTACGAGCAATTTCTTCACGAGAAATAATATTTTGCACAGGCTTTAAAGGCAGCGATTGCGCAATGATTTCACTATATCCTTTTAGTCGAGCAATTTCTTCAATAAGATCTTCAGGAATTGTTAAGTCATGGCGCCAAGTAGGTGGAGTAACTTTTAATGTTGAGCCTTGTTCAACTGTGCATCCAAGACATTCTAACATTGCAGCTATTTCATTTGCATCCACTGCTAATCCAAGTCGTTGCTTCACTTGGCTTGGAGTTAAATCTATGGTTATAGAATTCGTTGAGCATAGCCCCGCTTGCGAAGGTGCAGCAGGTGTTCCGCCGCAATGTTCCACAATCATTGCCGTTGCCATATCAAGGCAAGGTGAAATTAATGCCGCATCGACTCCGCGTTCAAAACGCTGCCGCGAATCTGATGATAGGTTTAGATATTGGCCTGTTTTTGCAATAGAAATGGGGTCAAAACAAGCTAATTCAAGCAATACATTTGTAGTGTTTTCATCAACCGCGGTTTCGCGCCCACCCATAATACCAGCAAGGGAGATCACGCCACTATCATCGGCAATAACAATCATATCTTCTGTCAAAGTGTAATCTTGGTCATTAAGGGCTTTAAGGATTTCCCCTTGCTTCGCTTGGCGAACGACTAAATTTCCTTTGATTTTATCAGCATCGAATACGTGCATTGGGCGGCCTAGCCCTAAGCAAAAGTAGTTTGTAATATCAACTAATGCACTAATAGATTTTTGTCCAGCGCTTGTTAATAAATCTTGCAACCAAGCAGGAGAGGCGGCATTTTTAACCCCACCAATACGGCAAAGACCAAACTGAAAACATAAAGAGGTGGCAAGAGAAACAGCTGGTGTTTCACCCTGCCTTGCTATTGTTGGCAAATTTAGCGATTTTAAAATTCCAAAACCAGCAGCACTTAAATCACGAGCAATGCCGTATACGCCAAAACAATCGCCACGATTTGGTGTGATTGAAACATCATAAACTGCGTCGCAAGTTAGTATGTCTGTTAGTGGGGTGCCTGGTTTATAATCAAGACCCAAATCCATAATGCCATCTGAATCTTCACCTAATAATAATTCTTTTGATGAACAAAGCATGCCGCAACTTTCTACGTCGCGAATGGTTCCTTTTTTAAGTGCTTCACCAGTTATGGGAATGACTGTGCCAACTGATGCAAAGGCAACGCCCATGTTTGCTTTTACGTTTGGTGCCCCGCAAACAACTTGAATAAGTTGACCTGTTCCCGCATCAACTTTACATAAAGATAGTCGGTCAGCATTTGGGTGCTTTTCGCGTTCAACAACGCGCGCATAAACAAAACCTTTTAAGCCAGCGCTTGGATCATCAACAGATTCAACTTCAAGCCCAAGTTCAACAAGTTTTGTCGCAATATCATCAGGTGTTGCATCTATTTCTAAATATTTTTTTAGCCATTGATTTGAAAATTTCATGACTGTGCTCCAAATCCATAAAGATCAAGCCAACGGGTGTCACCGTCGTAAAAAGATCTAATATCATCAATACCGTATTTCAACATCGTTAATCGTTCTATGCCCATACCGAAGGCAAAGCCCTGAAATTGGTCAGGATCAATATCGCAATTTCTTAAAACTTCTGGATGCATCATTCCACAACCTCCCATTTCTAGCCACTTACCATTCTTCCATAAGATGTCCACCTCAGCGGAAGGTTCAGTGAAGGGAAAGAAACTTGGGCGAAACCGCAGATTCATGTTGGGATTTTCAAAAAACCAGCTAAAAAAATCTATTAATGTGCCTTTTAAATGACTAAAATTAATGCCTTCTTCAATAACTACGCCTTCAAGTTGATGAAACATTGGCGTGTGTGTTGCGTCTAAATCATCACTGCGAAAAACTCTACCAGGAGCCAAAAAACGAATTGGCGGCTTGTGATTACGCAATGTACGGATTTGTACTGGTGATGTTTGAGTGCGCAAAATATCATTTAAGCCACTTACATAAAATGTGTCTTGGCTTTGACGGGCGGGGTGATGTGCAGGAATGTTTAAAGCATCAAAATTCAGTTCTTGCGTTTCAACATGTGGCCCATCAAAAACTTGAAACCCAAGTTGAGAAAAATATTGAGTAATGTCTTGAGTGGCTTTTGAAATGGGATGAATTTTTCCAGTGGATTCTGGCCTTGATGGCAACGTAATATCAATTTTTTCATTGGCTAAACGCAGGTCAAGTGCTTGCGCTTCAAGGATGATTTTTTTTTCTTCAATGGCTAATGCAATTTGGTCCTTCAGCGCATTAATTTCTGCACCTTTAGCTTTACGTTCTTCCGGAGCTAAAGCGCCTAGAGTTTTAAGCTGTTGAGTAACTAAGCCACTTTTACCTAAGAGATTAACTCTTAAATCGTCAAGAGTTGTTAAATTTTGTGATGCTTGTATTTGTTGCAGCCATTGCTCTTGCATAATCTTATATTCCTTTTTCCCAAGCACCCTTTAGGGTCTGCTTCCATAGTACAATTTCATTGCCTGATTCTTGATATTTTTCCATTCGTTCTTTTGCGCTTTGAACGCTTGGTAAATCATTTCCATCATAAATATCTAAGATGCGTTCATAAGATTTATCTGTAGCATATTCTTGAGTAGTGATCACTAAAACTGTTGCATTAATGGGGTTATCACTACTAGTGGTTAGCCAAATGGGTTGGTGCACATGAAACTGTGCTGGGTCAGCATTTGAACCGTGGGGTAAAAACCCAAGAGTGGTATAAGTCCACATAGCGCTATCAATTGATTTCAAACGCTCTGAACTTTCTATACGAATAACGGCCTTAAGCCCGCCTTCGTAAACCTTCTCAAGAATTTTAGGTAAGGTCTTTTCTAAGGAAGTAACCATAAGTTCATAAAAAGTTACTTGCACTACTTATGCCTCATGACGCTAACAGAACTTCTACGGTATTATTGCTAACTTGGGCAATGCCATTTTGAACGGTGAATGTTTCGGTGCTGTTAGCTAATTTTACTTGGATTTCTCCTTCGCTTAAGACAACTGACATAGAAGCATGATGAGGGCGTATACCCACCTTTCCATAAAGTCCTGGCAAGTTGATTTCAAGCGCGGCATCTGTGAATAAAACTTTATCAATGGTGCGTATGGTTACGTTCATAACATAACAATCTTTGGGCCAAGATCTTGACCACCTAAAATGTGAATATGAAAATGTGGAACATCTTGACGACCATCTGTGCCGGTATTTGTAATAAGGCGATATCCGTTTTGTGCTATGTTTAATGCATCAATGGTTGTATTTACGCCCTTCCAAAAACCAACAATTTCGTCAGTGGATGCGCGTGATGTAAAATCATGAGCATTTTTATAATGCCCCGTTGGTATGACTAATGCATGTAGTGCTGCTTTTGGAGCAATGTCATGAAAGCTTAAGAAGTATTGATCTTCTGCTATTTTTTTGCAGGGAATTTCGCTGCGAAGAATTTTTGCAAAAATGTTATCTTGATCGTACATTAGCCACCTTATCCTTAACAGCTAAGCTAGCATTGTCTGGCAGTTGAGACAATATCCTAGCTTCGTTGAACGTGCTAGAATTCTGCTATCCACAATTCACTGAATTATGATTATGCAAAAAACAACAACGACGCTACCAGAAATAAAATTAGTTGGAATTACAACCAGAACGAGTCTGGCATCAGAAATGAATTTAGCAACGGCTAAAATTGGTGTTACGGTTCAAAAATATTTTCATGGCGGCTTATCTGAAAAAATTAATACCCGCAAAAAAGCGGGCGTTACCTATTGCGTATATACAGATTATGAAAGTGATTTTACAGGGGATTATACATACTTCATTGGTGAGGAAGTTGATTCACTTGATGGTTTGCCGGAAGGTTTTGAAAAACTTGTTATACAAACTCAAAATTATGCGAAGTTTACAACGGAGTCTGGTCCTATGCCTGCAGTGTGTATTGGAGCTTGGCAAAAAATATGGACGATGACATCAGCTGAATTTGGTAATGAGCGTGCGTACATTGCTGATTTTGAAGTCTATGATGAGCGTGCGCTTGATCACCAAAATGTTATTTTGGATATTTATGTTGGGTTGCGTGCGTGAACATTGAAACGATAGAAAAAAATGCCTTCGGTCATTTTGCCTATTTGCCAAAAATGCTTGGTTTTGATGTTAAGGAGAACAAGCAGTTGACCACGATTGATTGCGGCTTGGGTTCTTCAATGTTTAATATTGTGTGTGGTACGCACTTGGAAAAATGGGCAAAAAATCAACGAGATGTCTACTGCTTTGAAAATAGAATTTATCAAGGTGAATGCGCTTACTATGGTGAAGAATTCATTGAGGAAAAAATTCATGAAGTTATAACCAGTTTTAAAAAACAGCCATTTTCTTGGTGGGTTGGTTATTCATGTGATCCTGAATGGTTGGGTAATATTTTGCATGAAATGCATTTTAAAAAATCAACCACAGAGCACGCTATGATGTGTGATCTTGAACAATTTGGTGCTCTTGAAAATAATGGGGCAATTACTATTGATCAAGTTGAAACGGCAACACAGCTGGAGCATTTTATTCAAGTGTTGGAAAAGTATGATGCATCAGCACGAATTTTTTACGAGAAGTTAACCAAGCATTTGAGGTATTCAAATGAAAAATTGTTTGTTGCTTATGAAAATGGTGCACCTGTTGTTATTGCTAGTTTGTATATTGATTATGAAAGTGATAGCGCAGGAATTTTTAATTTGATAACAGCCGAAAATAAAAGAGGGCTTGGGTACGGCACAAAAATGATGAATCATTTGATGTGGCATGCAAAAAAAATGAATATGAAATACGTAACGCTTTTGGCTTCTAGTGATTCGGGATATCGAATTTATGAGCGTCTTGGTTTTAAAGCGCTAGGGCAATTTGAGTGCTATGAATGGGAAAATTGAAAGGAATTTCTATGACAGTTATGAGCACGCGACATGTTTACCCCTTAAGCTACAGTGGAAGCTTAATTTTATTAATAGTATTCGCTATTTGTTGGCCGCCCCTCGGTGTGTTCTTATTTATAAAAAATGTCAGATTCCACAAAGATGATTCTGCATTTTACCTGCGTTACCGTGGTTCATGGTTTTGGGCAATCCTTTGGGTCATTTTGTTCTTCCCAATAGCGGTTATTATCATGGCAATCCGCGGAGCAGATGTTGTTGAAGAAATAAAGCACTAAATGAGCACCATTCAATTCATTTTAGAAACGACAAAACCTTACAGAAAATATTTATGGGGAATGTTTTTTGCAATTTGCATTGTTTCAATAGATGCGAATGTTAAGTGGTATATAATTAAGCGATTGATTGATACGGCCGTAATGCCAGGTGCTACAGATTTTTGGTATTTGGTTGTTATCTTTGCCGTATTTCAAATACTTTTACTGCTTGCTTGGTCGTTCAGTGATTGGTGCGCCATTAGATTTACATCAGATTTTAGAACGTATGTTGCATCATTTTTAGCTAATAAAGTTGGTACGTTTTCATATAGTTTTTTTCAAAATAATTTGAGTGGCAGTATTGTTGCTAAAATCAACGATGCATTTAATCTAATCCCTGCAATTATTTTTACGGCTAACTATCAGTTTGTTCATTGTGCGCTGACAGCTTTAATAGCGTTGGTGCTACTTGCAAACGTTCATGTGTTATTTGCTGTGAGATTGCTTTTATGGATGATCACATTCTTTGTTATTGTTTACGTAGGCTTTAAAAAGGCTAGACCTTTAACAGCGGCATATGCTGAATCTAAATCAGAGGTTTTTGGGCATTTGTCTGATTATTTTACCAACATGTTGAATGTAAAATTATTTTCAACATCTTTTTTTGAAATGAAGCGATTTCAAAATGCATCAAAAGATTATGTAAATCAAGCTCAAGCACAGGGGTATTTCTTGATGAAATTCTATGTGCTTCAAGGAGCAGTGTTTTCGGTTTATACAATTGGATTTTTGCTGTTCCTTGTACATTTGCACAACTGCAATGTTATATCGCCAGGAGATTTTGCTTTGGTGTTTATGGCCAATTTTAGAATTGTTGATAAGCTGTTTGAGCTTTCTCATCAGCTTCGTGATTTTATTACAAATTGGGGATCGGTTGATCAGGCACTAACACTTTTGAAAGGTGCACCAGAAATTCAAGATGTGCCTAATGCAGCAGCGCTTATTGTGACTCATGGGCAAATTGTTTTTGATCATGTTAAGTTCAATTATAAGGGAGCTGAACCACTTTTTGACAATACCGCCGTTACAATTGAGCCAGGGCAAAAAATTGGATTAGTAGGGTATTCTGGCGGTGGAAAAACCACGTTTGTAAATTTAATTTTGCGCCTTTATGACGTTACATACGGCCGTATTTATATTGATGGAATTGATTCTAAACAAGTGACACAAGATTCACTGCGTGCAAACATCGGGATGATCCCGCAGGATTCATCACTGTTTCACCGATCATTGATGGAAAATATTCGTTACGGAAAAATTGATGCGAATGATGAAGAAGTGATTGAGGCATCCAAGCGTGCTCATGCACATGAATTCATTGAAAAACTACCGAAGGGGTATGAATCATTAGTAGGTGAGCGAGGAGTTAAGCTTTCCGGTGGTCAGCGTCAACGTATAGCAATTGCGCGTGCGATTTTGAAAAATGCACCGATTTTGATTTTAGATGAAGCAACTTCTCAGCTTGATTCAATAACGGAAAATTACATTCAAAAATCTTTACAGGAATTGATGGCTGGCAAAACAACCATTGTTATTGCGCATCGTCTCTCAACACTACTGCACATGGACCGCATTTTGGTATTTGATGCAGGGAAAATTGTGGCAGATGGAACGCACGGAGAATTATTAGCTCAAAATAGTTTGTACAAAACTTTATGGGATGCTCAAGTTGGAGGATTCTTACCAGATAGGCATGAGGAAAATTTATAATGCATCCAGACCCTAATACCATATACCCAATCAACGGTGTAACGCGGACATGTTATCTTAAAAATGTTATCGTGAGCCCTCAAATTATTGTAGGTGATTATACTTACTACGATGATCCTATAGATATTTATAATTTCGAACGTAACGTTCTGTACCTTTTTGAATTTATGGGAGACAAACTCATTATTGGAAAATTCTGCCAAATAGCCACTGGTGTTCGGTTTATTATGAATGGAGGGAATCATGCTATGGACGGTGTTTCGGCATATCCATTTAAAGTAATGGGGAAATCTTGGGCAACTGCCTCTGTAAATGTTACAAGCAAAGGCGATACAAACATAGGTAATGATGTTTGGATAGGAAATGGTGTTACCTTCATGCAAGGTATTACCGTTGGCGATGGAGCAATTATTGGCACTAATAGCCTTGTGACAAAAAATGTTGAGCCGTACACAATTGTAGGAGGTAACCCTGCAAAACCAATTCGTAAAAGGTTTGACGAAGAAACAATATCTTTTCTTTTGCAATTAGCCTGGTGGAATTGGCCTATCGAAAAAATTACAGAGCATTTGAATGCAATAATAAATGGTGATTTTGAAACGCTAAAAGCGATTCATTACTAATTTTCAATATTTAATTTCGATTTTGTAAGAATGACTAGCAAAAATAGAGCTTACGCTTGTCTATTCACCTTTTGTTAACTATTTTTGCTTTCTAATAGAAGAAATAGGGGGGGCTGAAGTTTTATGAAATATCTATTTTTTCTGTTAATGATTTTTGCGTTACACCCCAAGAGTGATTCCCAAAAAAATAATGAAGTCTGTGGTTTAAAATGTCAGGCAAACAAAGCAACGGCAGAATTAAATAAAAAGCCTTTTGTACCCGCGGCAACAGTTGCACCAAGTGATTCAGCCTTACCTTTAAACCATTTAAAAGAGCTTAGTCTTTTGCAAAAATTGCAAAAAGTTTTAAAAGCAAAGGAAGATGTGACACTTCCTGAATTTGCGCCTAATCGTCCTTTGCGTCCAAGTGATAAGGACGATAATATCCCAGCATTGCGGCAGATTTTACAGTCTTTAGGGTATTTGGAAAAAGCTACTGATTCACCATTTTTTGATACAGCTGTAAAAGCTTTTCAAGCAGGGCATTGCATAGAACCAGATGGAATTATTGGAGATGAAACCAAATCCAGAATTAACTGGAGTTATGAAAAACGCTTGAAAAAAATAGATGCTAGTATCGCGAAAATAAAAAATTTAGTGTTCACAGACCGTACCGTAATTGTGAATATCCCAACCTATACACTGCATGCATTTGAAGATCAAAAACTCAAAATGTGTATGAAGATTATTGTTGGGAAGCCTAAGCGTCCTACGCCGCAGATGACAAGTTATATTAATGGTGTGGAGTATAACCCAGCGTGGGTGGTGCCAAATACAATTCTTTTCGAAGATAAGCTGCCCCAAATTCAAGAAGATAAAGAATTCTTTGAAAAGAATGATTTGCAGGTTTTTGACCATGATGAAAACGAAGTTGATCCTGGTACAGTTGATTGGAGTGAAGTAGATATTCACGATTTTCCTTATATTTTCAAGTAAAGGCCTGGCAAAAAAAATGCCCTTGGTTTGTTGAAATTTAATCTGCAAAATGATGAATTTATTTACATGCATGATACGCCGCAACGAGAATTGTTTAAAAAATATTCGCGTGCTTTATCATCGGGTTGTATTCGGTTAGAGAAAGCTGGAAAATTTGCAAGTTGGTTGTTAGAGCTTGAAAAAGATGAAGTAAAAATAGCTATTGAGACAGACGAGACAAAAACAGAAACATTAGAAACGCCAATAACTGTATATATAACGTACATACCAGTTTGGGTTGATGAGCATCAAGGTGATGGGAAAGTGCTATGGGGAGATGATCCTTATAGCCTCGAGCCAAAGCCATTCTATTAATCCCCAAAAGTGGCAAAGTCCAAAAATTCTAATACTGTTTTGTGAATCGTTTGGGCTCCATTGTTTTAAAAGAATTTGCAAAAATAAGAAGCCTATACCTACCGGAATAATGCCAATTATCCCAAAAAATATAAACAGTGCGATATGTAGCAATAAATTGATGCATGTTAGCCAGGTTTTAGGGGCATTACGCATGACAATGGCTGTTGATTTTACATTGGCTTTTAAATCATCGGAAATATCGGCGAATGCATAAATGGTGTCGTAAAAAATTGTCCATAAAACCAAACTTGCGAATAAGCATAGAAGTTGCCAAGAAAACGTAAGCGCTGAAAAGTGAGCAATCGCAATAAGCAACCCAATATTAAACGTGAACCCTAAAAATAGTTGAGGCCAAAAGGTGAAGCGCTTCATGAATGGATAAATGATCATAAGAATTGCCGCAACAACACTTATGCATTTGGCTGCTGGGTTTAGGAACATCCAGATACATGCACCAATGCTTAGTAGAAAGCTTAAGAAAATGTATGCTTGTGTTTTGGTAAGCAGGTTGGCTGCTAAAGGCCTTGATTTTGTACGTTCAACTTTTGCGTCTATGTCTTTATCAACCAAGTCATTAATAACACAACCAGCGCTGCGTAAGGCAACTGCGCCAATGAAAAATAGAATATAGTCAAAAAGACTACCATGGCTAATTGCAAGCCCACAAAAACATGGCCACAGTAGCAACCATATGCCAATGGGTCTATGTAGGCGCGCCAGGTGAATGTATGGTAGAAACTGTATAGGACTAAAAAATTTAAAATTATGACACGACTTTACCTTACCCAAACCTTGAATGCAGGGCAAATTATTGAGCTGACTAAGGACCAACGTCATTACTTAGAAAAGGTTTTACGCTTTGAGCGAGGGCAGCATTTTTTGGGATTTAATGAACAATGTGGTGAATGGAAAATTGTTTATGAAAAACCCAGTTATAAGTGTTTAGATCAAATACGGATCTCTGAAAAAACTCAACCTTGTTGGTTGGCATTTTCCCCTATTAAAAATGACCCAATGAATTTTTTGATAGAAAAAGCAACGGAACTTGGCGTAACAGATTTTCAACCTATTTTATGTGAACGAACAAATAGCCACCGATTAAATATTGAGCGTTTGATTAAAAACACGCAGGAAGCTTCACAGCAATGTGAACGACTTGATGTGCCAAAAGTTCACGCGCCATTGGCTTTAAGGGAATTTTTAAATACGTTAACGAGTGATATTCACTGGTACGCAGCATTGGAACGATCTGATTCTGCTGATACTGTAATAGAATTTCCTGCTGGGTTTATTATTGGTCCAGAAGGCGGGTGGTCAGTCCAAGAACAGGGCATGTTAAAAAAATGCGCTCGTCCTATTTCTCTTGGAAAAAATATATTGCGAGCAGAAACTGCAGCTATAGTTTGTTTAAGTGCTGGAATATTTCAAAAAATATAGTTGGTAATTTTCACAAGATAGCTTCCGATTTTGTTGGTTTTTTGTTACTCTATATGTGTGTTGATTGCGGAGAAATGTGTGAAGAAGATTTTAAATTGCTTTATTTTTTTTGTTTTGGTTTTTTTAAATTCTTCAAATGCGCATGCTAATAACTTTGCATACATGATTGTTGATGGTCAGTCTGGAAAAGTTATGACAAGTCACCGAGCTGATGAACTTCGTCCTCCGGCATCATTAACTAAAATCATGACTTTGTATTTAATTTTCGAAGCTATTCAAAATGGCAAAATAAATCTGACAACACGATTTTCAGTTTCTAAACGAGCAACGCAACAAGAGCCATGCAACTTATGGCTAAAGATGGGCTCAACAATCAGTGTAAAAGACATTATCTACGCGTTGGTTACTAGGTCAGCTAATGATATGTCGGTAACCATTGCCGAGGGTCTTTCAGGGAGTGTTGAAAAATTTTCTGAACTGATGAATCAAAAAGCAAAAGAATTAGGAATGACGCGCACAAAATTTTATAATCCCACAGGTCTACCTGATAGAAGACAAGTTACAACAGCTAAAGATATGATGACTTTGGCCAGGGCCCTTCACAAAAATTTCCCCAAAGAATACGCGTATTTTAAAACAAAAACTTTTAGTTTTAATGGCAAGCCTATACGTAACCATAACCGCATGTTGAATTCATTTACTGGGTGCGATGGCATTAAAACTGGATTTACTTTTGCATCTAGATTTAACATTAGTGTGTCCGCTCAGCGAATTGCCGCTGATGGAAAGCCAATTCGTGTTTTTGCTGTTGTGCTTGGCGGGCAGACGTCTGTTTCACGAGATAAAAAAACGGCAGAATTAATGGAAAAGGCATTCAAGAAACTTCATGCTACGCCCAGAATGCAAGAAGTTGTTGCAACACAAGATGATGTTGCTGAAGCAGATCAAATTGATCAACTAGTAGAGGAAACTGAGGTCGCAGAAGTAAACGAGCATATTCAGGAATTATCACAACCTTTGCAGTCATTACCGAAAGCTAACAACAGAAGAAATCGAAAAAATTCAAAAGCGAAACCTAAGCAAGTTAAGCCATCACCAGTAGTGAAACCAAGTCAAATTTCTGTTAGTTTGAGCGATCCTATAGAAGAAATTATTAAAAATCCTTTGAATGTTGATATTAATCGAGATCTTCCTGCTGGTTGGGTAAAAGCAAAACCAAACTTTAAATCATCTTAATGAATCAACACATTACGGCAAACTATAAATTAAATAAATATTAATATTCTTAGCGTAATATATAGATAACAAAATAGATTTTGAGGTCTGTATGAGAAGATTAATTTGTAGCTGTATGGTTTTTTTGTCTGTAACAGCATTGTGTGCCGGTGATCTTGATGGTGTATTGTTAAGTGTGTTGATGGCTAATCGTCAAGTACATGCTCAACCTGAAAAGCCCGAGGTTAAAAATGGTAAAATACTCGAGCATGCAAAAGTTGAAACATCAGCGGTAGCGTTGCCTTCTCAAGCTGAGTTTTTAGCAGGCCAAGATGACGAAAGTTCACAGAAAAATAAAAGTGGCACTACTATTTTAGATAGCGCAAATGCACCTAATCCAGTGAGTGATGAACTGCATAAGCAAGAAACAGTGGAAGATTTAAAAAAATATCCAGTTGTTTCAGGGCAAGGGCCAAATGAAGATGAATCAGTCAGTGAAGCCGCGCTTAATTTAAAACTGTTAAACCCAAATCCTGAAGGTGCAAGTGCTTTACGTATGGCCGAGCCTGCAGCAGCTACGTAGGTTTAAGGGGCTTTTCCGAATATTAAGGATGCGTTTGTTCCGCCAAATCCAAACGAGTTTGACATAACATAATTGAGCTTCTTTTCTTGTGCTGTGTGTGGCACGAAATTAAGGTCGCATCCTTCAGATGGCTCATCAAGGTTTAATGTGGGGGGCAATATTCCATTTTGCATCGCAAAAATGGAGAAAATTGATTCCACAGCACCAGCAGCACCTAACAGGTGACCAGTTGCAGACTTGGTTGATGATACTGCTAATTTGTAGCTGTGATCGCCAAATAGGCGCTTTATGGCTGTAACTTCAATGGGATCACCAACTGGTGTGGAGGTACCGTGAGCGTTGATATAATCAATCTCTTCTGGTGCAAGGCCTGCATTTTTTAAGGCAGCGCGCATGGCACGGAAAGCGCCGCCACCATCTTCAGCAGGTGAAGTGATATGATGGGCGTCACCAGACATACCATAGCCAAGAACTTCCGCATAAATTTTAGCGCCACGCTTCTTCGCGTGTTCATATTCTTCTAGGACAACAATTCCTGAGCCTTCACCCATGACGAAACCATCACGGTTTCTATCCCAAGGGCGAGAAGCTTTAGTAGGATTGTCATTAAATGCTGTTGAAAGAGTACGAGAGGCGGCAAATCCAGCCATGCCAGCGCGACAAACGGCTGCTTCTGCTCCGCCTGCAACCATAACGTCCGCATCATCAAGCATAATCATGCGGGCTGCGTCACCAATAGAATGCGCGCCTGTTGCACAAGCAGTGACAACCGCATGATTTGGCCCTTGAAATCCATGACGAATTGAAACTTGACCTGATGCTAAGTTAATTAGACTTGCTGGAATAAAGAAAGGGCTAACGCGTCGTGCGCTTTGCTGGAGTAGGGTGACAGAAGTTTCATAAATCCACGGAAGGCCGCCGATTCCTGAGCCAATGGTTACGCCCGTGCGTTCTCTGCCTTCACTATCAGTAGGTTGCCATCCAGAATCTTTAACCGCTTCATCTGCCGCTGCTATAGCACACAAAATAAAACGGTCAATTTTCCGTTGTTCTTTAGGCTCTAAATAGTCAGAAGCATTAAAGAGCCCTGGTTGTATTGGTGCATCACTTGGTTGAAGTGGAAGTGACCCAGCAATTTTTGCTGAGAGATCCGACACATCAAAAGCATCAATCGAGCTAATGCCAGATTGACTAGAGATTAACTTTTCCCAAGTTAGTTGGGCACCATTTGCCAGTGGCGTAATGGCGCCAACACCAGTAACAACGACTCTTCTCATTGTATTTAATTAATTTTTTCCTGGAGATACACGATAGCTGAGCCAACTGTTGTTAGCTTTTGTGCAGCGTCATCGGGAATTTCGCATTTGAATTCTTCTTCGAACTTCATTACAAGTTCAACTTGATCAAGACTATCTGCGCCGAGATCGTCAACAAAATTTGCACCGTCAATAACTTTTGAGGCATCTACGCCAAGATGATCGACAACAATTTGTTTTACGCGTGCGGTAATATCAGACATGAAACCTTCACTGAGTTAATTTGTTAATTGTGGTTAAGATTTAGCCGTGTTTTTGAGAAAATACAAGAACAAAACGCATGGCATGTGTATAAATGAATATTTAATATGCTAAATACCTTTTAAAACTTCATTGCAACTGCGATTGGCTAGACATTAAATCTAAAATGGAAAATGTCCCCGTCATGCACAAGGTAGTCTCGCCCTTCTTGACGAAGCTTCCCCAAAGTTTTTGCACCTTGCTCGCCCTGACACGTAACGTAGTCTTGGTAAGCTATGGTTTCAGCGCAAATGAAGCCACGTTCAAAATCAGTGTGGATAGCACCTGCTGCCTGAGGGGCTTTGGCGCCTTTATGCACAGTCCATGCGCGTGCTTCTTTTGGCCCGATGGTGAAAAATGTTAATAAGTCCAGCAATCCATACCCAGCACGAATAACTTGACGTAGACCAGTTTCTTTTAGTCCTAAGGACTGTAAAAATTCTTGTTGTTCTGCTTCGTCGTTGAGGCTGGAAACCTCAGCTTCTATTGCAGCAGAAATAATAACGGCAGAATCACCCCTGCTTTTGGCATATGCTATAACTTTTTCGGTAAAGCTATTACCTGTTGCAGCTTCTTCTGACACATTGCACACGTACAAAATGGGTTTAGATGTAAGCAATTGCAATTGTTCAAAGGTCTCTTTTTCTGTTTCAGCTATTTTAGCTGCTTTTGCAGGTTTGCCTTCTTGTAGCAGAGGTAATACCTTTTGAATTACCTCTAAAATTTCTTTTGCTTCTTTATCATTGCCACGGGCGCGTTTTTCTAAATTTGAAATACGCTTTTCTACAGACTCAAGATCAGCTAACAGTAGTTCAGTTTCTATAGTGGTAAGGTCCCGGATGGGATCGACAGATCCATCTACGTGAGTGATGTCATCATCTTCAAAGCAGCGTAGTACATGCAAGATAGCATCAACACTTCTGATGTATCCTAAGAACTGGTTACCAAGTCCTTCACCTTTGCTAGCGCCACGTACTAGACCTGCAATATCAACAAATTCAAGTTGGGTTGGAATAATTTTTTGCGAACTAGCAAGTTTGGCCAAGATCTCTAAACGATCATCGGGCACACCTACGCGTCCAACGTTAGGTTCAATGGTGCAAAACGGATAGTTTGCTGCTTGTGCAGCTGCAGTTGCTGTTAACGCATTAAATAAGGTTGATTTACCAACATTTGGTAGACCAACAATTCCACAATTAAATCCCATATTATTCTCAAGTCTATTTTTGTTCACTAATGTGGCGAATTTCGGGAAAAACAGCAAGGGTTTGTGGATTTTTGTATATTGCCTTTTTTACTAACCCCATAGACAAATTTTATTGTGAAAGCTAATATTTGCCTGTGGTTCCCGTAGCTCAGCAGGATAGAGCGCAAGATTCCTAATCTTGAGGCCATGAGTTCGAATCTCGTCGGGAACGCCAGTTATATAAATGGTTATGGGGATTTCTAAATTATCAAAAATTCTTCGGGGTTACGCCGGGGTTACATTTTGAAGTAAATTAAGTCTCACTTTTTTGTAAACATTAAGTGTACATAAACTGTGTCTTTAATTTTTTTCACTTTCTCTGTGAAAAGGATTTGAAAAAACACAACTTGAAGAAATATGGAAACGCTACAATACAAATATTTTTTCTGAGGCTCCGTAAAAAGGTCATTTTTGCCGTCCAGCCGTCCACCCCATATGAAAACTGCGGCTTTCAGTCTTTTTTATCCGTCCACCTATCCGTCCACTCGGACACTTATCCGTCCAGCCGTCCAGTAAATATCAAAAATTGCGAAAGTGGACGGCAAATATCGAGGGATTAAAATATATTGAGAAAGAAATTCAGTTTGAGCATGTGAAAATTTAAAGACCGTTAAATGCTCTACCACCATTAGCCCACATCCAGGCTGATAGACTAATGTGGTAATCATAGAGATGTTCTGGTGGCTCCTTGCCATTACTGGCTGCTAGAGATTTTGCAATGCGAATTTGTGATGGCTTGGCTGGTCTGCCATAACGCTCGGGGATTTTAATTGGTTTGCTTGGCCTACACTCTTTAGCAATATTTTTGATGAAATATTCGTGTTCTTGGGATACCCAAACTCTTACTTGTACGAATCCTTCTTCTTGTTTTTTCATCCGATAATTTTGCATTCTTGCTGTCATAAATGAACGCCGTAGGCAATTTAGTGATGTAAAAAGTGTAGCGCACTTTATCACGACGCGTAAGTGCGCATTTAGCAAAATATGCTTAATGACACTTGATAAGACCTAATAGTGAGTATTAATTTTAATTTAGCAAACACATGTTGATGAGAGAGAAGTTTTTTATCTATTAATAAGCTGACAATAACTATTTAGGTAATTGGAATTCGGAATGATGTCAAAAGCAATTATGAGTATTCTTAAAATCTTTTGCTTAATCTTCAAAAACATTTTTTCTGAGACCACTCAAAAAGGTTCTTTTTGCCGTCCAGCCGTCCACCCCATAGGAAAACTGCGGTTTTCAGCCTTTTTTATCCGTCCACCTATCCGTCCAGCCGTCCAGTAAAAACCAAAAATTGCTATCTTTGCATTCTTGCTGTCATGAATGAACGCCGTAGGCAACATAGTGGTGTAAAAAGTGTAGCGCACTTTGTCCTTCGCATCAGTGCGCATTTAGCAAAATATGCAAAATGATACTTGATGTGATTTTGTGATTCTACAATTTTAATGCAAAATTGTGCTCGGGGAATGGCATGAGAAAAAGGACATATAATTACTTAAAATTTTATATTTATTTCTTTTTTGTTGCTTAATGGTGTGTAATTGACTATTTTATTTAAATAATTCTGGTTTGAGTCTTTAGTATAAAAAAGTCATTGAATATTATAGAAAACATAGAAGTCAATCGCTTTATAAACGACATCAAGTTGTCTGGTGTAGAGTACTTCTCCTTAGGCATTATTAAGGAAGATCAGATTTTTGCAATTTTTTCTTCTCCTACATGGCAAAAGTTCTATTTAGAAAATCAGTGTTTTGATTATGATCCTGTCATCAAAACGGCCTATGTAAATTATGATATGCCTGTTGATTGGCGTTCTGTGACAGTGCTTTTAAAAAAAGAGGCCTTCATCATGGAGGCACGAAGTGAGCTTACCGGTTGCCAAGAAGGTTTTAGCATGATCAAAAAAATCGATAGGGAAACCAGCGCAATTCTTGCATTTGGTGGGACAAAAGATTTTTCCACCGTGATGAATGCTTATGCAACCTATCAATCTGAAGTGACAAGACTCGCAGAGCTTTTGAGCTCTATCTACTTTCCCCCAAAGAAAAAGAAAAAAGAGAAGTAGAGATAAAGGCAGACTAGAGATAGAGGGCTTTACGCGCCATGGAATTTTGATGCGCCTGTTAATTCTTTATCATAAATGGAGTATTGATTGCATTCTTAACCAAAATATCGGGGCTGCCTTGGTGATTTTTACATTGATCTCCATATAAGCTGATCCTTCATGTTTGACGTTCGTACCGTACAAAAACCATTCACCATTACAATAGCCAATTCTGCGTACCCGTATTTTTCCATCAGCGGTTTGCACAATGCAGGGAGAATCTAAGCACTTCTTTAAATCAGCTAGGTCTACAAGCTCACCACCAACAAAGTCTCCATGAACATAAAACGGTGCCATCGAATCATCATTGACCATTAAAGTCATCCCGTTAGGATAAGACTCCTTAAAATAACTCAAATCCCTTAAGGCATTGATGGTTTTACTAGAGGTTGGACCTTTTGATTTGATGAACTTCGAGGGGAGAATAGTGCTAGGCGGTGATCCCTCTCCTTTTAGTAGCCATTCAGCACTGCACTCGATTGAATGGGCAAGGGCTGCAGTGATTAAGCGTTGAATATTTTGAGTTTTGATATTATTAAAACCGCCTTCCCATTTTTCTAGGGAAACGGCTTTGATGTCATGGCGTTTTTCCATTGTTTGTCGATCAAGTCCCATTAGACCGCGCAAATAGCGAATTCTATTGCCAATGATGCTTAAATCACTCGTATTTTTTTTACCCAACGGCTAACTCATGCTTCTTTTCTTCATAAAATACTCGATCTCGTTAAAAAGTCAAACCATATGAGCCGTTCAGCTGATCTTTGTGCTGATTCAAGTGATGCTTTTTCGTATACCTTTACCATTAAATTATCTCTTTCTTAAAATATATATCTATAAAAAATATGTTTACACAGAAAAATATTAAGCTATAGTAACTTCACGAATTAGGGCGTATAGGTAAGGTGAAAAATCTTGCCAACAGTTTCAACAATGGATGAAGGAGAACAAGTATGTTTAAACGTTTAAGATCGCAAATTTTAAGAATTCTACCCACGATAATCATTTTAAGCTCCTTCGTTCATGGTGCTTATGATCCGAACGATCCACGTCATCAGCTCGTGAATAAAATCAAAGAGCAATATGCGACTGAAATCACTGCTCGTCAGGCTTTATTAGGAACCCATTACAATGTGGTGGCATTGGTTGATATTGCGCGTGAATGGTTGGAATTAGAAAGATTTACTCCATCTGATCCAAATTGAGGCTTAGTCATTCGTTATGCTTTATCGGGATATGGATATAGTAAAGGCGTTGATACAACATTAAGAACAAGTGATGCTGAAATTAGCTCCCTTAAAGTTGGGCATGCATTAAGCAGCGCTTACTTACGTGCTCAAGGAGGTGCAGATCTGGTTGAAATTTCAAAAATGCATGCAGTGATGGCAGTATCAGCAATGGCATCTTTGGTTGATGTGACAGCTTGCATTACAGATGCTGTTCCTGTCCCATCTTTGATGTTGTCAAGCATTGCAGACTACGCGAGTATTCTGAATCGTGTTGCAGCCTCTATTCCTGCGGAAGTTCATGCTTTTGCTGAAATAGCTGTGGATCGTCTGCGCGGTTTAAGCCACCTTAATAAATTCAATGCATGGTTTGCCCATGAACGGTTTTGGGCAGCAGGTGGTGTTATTGATCCGCATACCTATGAACAACAAAGAACATCTCGTGCCGGATTTGCAGGAACACCGATAGCATTTTTGAATGATTTATCTACAAAGCTAGATACAGCAATGCGGTCGATGGATGCTGTGCCAACTCCCCAAAGTGTTGAGGATTTAGTTAGACAGTCACAACAGATTCTATTGACTATTGCCGCTGGAACACCAGGTGAAGATGGTATTCCTATTCGTCTTAATCCTGCTAATGCTGCGGATTGGCAAATTATTCGCAAAGCACTATTCTTGGCCTTAAGCGTGACCAGTGATCCAATTAATGGTGGTGATACGTTTTTGAGTACATTGTTTGATTGTGCAAAGTTTTATCTAGAAAAGACTGAATCCGATGCAATTAAGGGCTATTATTGGAAAGCACAAGCATTAGCTAAGAACTTTTCAAGTATTTGGAAGGGCCTATTATCAGGTCAGGCAGATGCTGAGCTTAATGCAGGATTAACACAGGTTATTGCGATTGCAGATCCTTTGGTTTATAACGCTGCATGGACCTCGGAGCGTGGATCTAGTTATCCCGCTTTAAAAAGTGCTTATGAACAAGCAAAGACAATGATTTCTATTGCAGGGGTTCGCGGTGAACTAGCAACAGCTTTGTCATTACACCCAAAATTAAATCATCTGCAGACTTTTAAAGCTCTTTACCCTGATCTAATGATCTGGACTGAATATCACATTCCTAGCCAGCAAGCTATTGATCTTGTGGATACCATCAGAACAACGATTACTCATCCGGTAGGGTTTGAACCGGAACGCGTGCACTTAAAATATGAAGCAGGAAAATGGTCTCTTAGGGGTATTAAGTCTGCAGCATTAGGCAATGCAGAACATATTTTGTGGCGACAAGGTGCTAGTGCAGAGGAAGAATTCATTGGTGCTTTAGAAGATGGCCGAGGAACGCATTTGTTTAGTTTCAAGGTCAATGGAGCTTCTGCAGTCATTAAGGCAATTAGCAGTGGTTATATTGTGAATCTTGGCGGAAATAATGCAAGCATTGGGGTTGCTCATGGTGCTGAACTGGGAATTGTAGAATCATCTGCTTATCCTGTGCAACTAATTGATGACCCAAGTGATGATAAAGAAAACGCTGTTTTAACTATTAAAGGAGCTGCCTATTCAGGTGAGCGTGGGGTTTTAATGGCAAGGCGCGGCAGTGTGTGGAACAGTGCTTCTTCCACTAATTTGAGCTATACAATCGCCCCTGAAATAAAACAACACAATGGAAAGAATTATAACTTCTTTGCACAAAAAGGTCATGGCATTATGGCGCATAAAGACATTGTGCTTGAAGGACAAAAGATCAATGCGTCACGAGGCATTTTAAACGCAGGAAGCAGGAAAAAGCATACATTTTGAAATGGATCGGGTTGCTGGTAAGGGCCAATTTAAAACCCATGGCAGTCTGATTCAAGCAGGAGATGAAATTATTCTAACTGGACAAGATTGGGAAGGTAATACAGAGGGTGTATTTGCTGGATCGGCTGGTAATGTGTGTGACGTGCAGATCCCAGCAGATCTTGTGCCCAACAGCCCTCAAGCGTTACTAGATTATGGTCGTGCTTTAAGATACAGCTTAGGTCGTATTGAGTTTTCTAGTGAAGAAGAGAGAACAACCTTAGCACGTGGGCCCCATGCATATGGATCATATCAAAGCTTTTCATCATCGGCCCCTCGATGGAAGCCTGTTTATATATTAGTTGAGGCTGCTTATAAAAATGATGGATATGGAAGCGGTGGTTACGGAGGTGGTTTCGGAGGATTTGGAAACTATGGAGGTGGCGGTGGTTTTGGACACACTGTTGGAAGTAGTTCATGGGCTCCACCAAGTAGCTCATTCCGTCAAGCAACAGTTGCACGACAAGAAAAGTTTATTCAACAATGCAGAGGCGGCGGTAGCGCAGCAGGTATGCCACCAGCTCCAGGAAGCTTTGGTACTATGTTTCAACAAGGTGGCTCTATAGCAGGTGGAGGCCCCAGCTCTATAGCTGGCCTAGCAGCAACCATGATTCCAGCTGGTGTTACAGAACAGAGTGTTGTTTTTGGAGGAGACAGCCGTGGTGGAGACATGACAGCATTTGCATCTCTTTCCTTGTGCTCACAGACAGACAGCTGGACTGCAAGGGCAAGCTATACTTCAGGTCTTAGCGGTAAAAGTGTAGGATTAGAATCAGCCTATTCAGGATCTGGTGATCGTGCAAGTGTATTGCGCGATATTCACGCCTTAACAGCTGCGAGCATTATGCAGTTGACTGATCGTCGTACAGATAGATTGTCTGTTGCACCGTTGGTTTTGGGTGGATTAGCGATAGGACGCGTTGCGATTCCTCATGTAGTGAGATGGTCAAGGACTATTGTAAACGCTTATTTATTGGCGGAGCAGGTTAGAGAACAAGCAGAAGAAGCCGCGAAAAAAGTTGCCGATGAATCATCATCTGCTGCAACCGGTGGACCAAAGGGGCAATTGCCTGATGGCGAAGATCCTGAGAAAAAAGAAACAAAGGTTGAGCAAGGAAAAAGTCAGGCACCAAAAGTAGGGACGCCAGATTCTATCTATGAGCAGATTGGTGATGATGGTAGTGTAAACTCAAGAACATATTATGATGAAAACGGTAGGCAATTTTCTAGGCAGGATTATGGCCATACTCATGGTGGGCAAGAAGGCCCGCACCAACATGAAAGAACGTTTGATGCCCAAGGTTTGCCACTAACTGGGAAAGTTGTGAAACCTCTGCCTTCTGGGTACCCTAACACATCAAGTTTGTGAGGTAAGTATGAGTAGTTTTTTAGTTGGAATTATTGAACAGAATGTGAGCAGAACAACTGATGATGGAAAGCACTCTAGAGCATTTGATAGTTGCTTGTATAAGATGCAAAAAATAGGCATTGATCAAGGATTATCAATTTTAATAGGGTGGAATATTCAGCCATATGCTTTTAATGAAATCAAAGATTTTATTCCTGCTCACCTACAGGATAAGTCTAATACGGCTAGATTTATGATTGCTAGGTCTCCTGAGGATAACTTTAGCGACGAACTGTTTAATGATTGGGAATATGAATCCTGTCGAGAGGGGTATGTGCCGGGGCAAGCAAAAGTGTTTAAAGAATTAGAAAGCTTTATCGCTCAAGTTTTTGCTTTAAATGAAGTAAAAAGCTTATGGCTTAGATATCAGTGTATGTCTGCGTGTGAGGTTAACAAGCTTGCAACCATTGCTGACTTAGAAGGGCAAATTTATAAGCAATGTTCCAACGGTGAGCTGTTCGAAGTTTCAGACTTTGAAATTAGCTTGAAGAAAGAAGAAAAATAATGGGGAATTGATAACAAATTTTGTTACGATTTCTTCTGCTTGGGTGGCTGTTCTTATGCCACCCCTTTACGATGCAGCAACAGGAAAGGTGATTTATGAAAACAATATATCCTGATGTTTTTGAAAAGGTATTATTTATTTGTGACCAATATATAGCAAATGAGTGTACGCCTAAAAAGGTTCAAGAGATTACTGGATGGGCTGAGAGTTTTATTCAGAATTTTGAAGAAAAAGATTTAAGGAAATTCTTTACGGTCATTGAAAGTGATATTGATTTTGTCAGGGTTATGGCAAATGAGGCAGACTTTGAATATAGGGGGATTCCTGAAAGAGAAAACAGAGAAGAAATGTTGAAGATAATTCATAGGATCAAAACTGAATTGATTAATCATCAGTAAGATTACATACCAAATTTCTAACAGTGCTTGGGTGGCTTTAAGTCACCCGTTTTATGATGCAGCAGGAACGGTGATTCACTGATAAATTTTTTAATTTTGATTTAGATTGTCGGGTGCATTAAAAATATCCAATTACAAATTAGTGATAGAAATAGAGGAACTTTTAATTGTCGCTGATCATCATGAAATCAGATAAGCTTGAAAATAATAAAAATTAGATAATTTTAAAATACCTGGTAAAGATTAATGCAAGAAATAAAAAAAGAATTAAACCTTCCAACAGCAAATCGGACTGAATCATGAAATTTTGGGTCTTTCTGTTAGGATCATTTTTATGTGCATCTTATGCAGCTGAAAAAGCCCCTGAATTTCTGATAGAAGCTGCTCCTTCTTTTGTTGAGTCAATAAACGAAGAAGAATTTTTTAGCATTTCGGACCAAGAAAGTGCAAGTGGCGTTCATTAACAACTTCTTGATTCCCAAATAAAAAAAGAAACCGATAGGATTGATTACTTTACGCACATTTCTAAAAAGGTCATCAATCAAAACGGCATTGATAACGCAGCTATTATCGAAATTGAATTTGATCCTATAGGTGATTCACTTGTACTTCACCACGTAAACGTAAAACGCGGGAAGACAATTATTAACCATCTGAAAACTGCAAAAATTAAAGTGCTTCAGCGCGAAAAATCTTTAGAGAGAAAGCATTATACAGGCGCCAAATCTATTAACATTATCTTAGATGACATCAGAGTCGGAGATATCATCGACTATTGCTTCACTATAAAAAGCAAAAACATTAATGATAATAAGAACTTTCATACCAGAATTTACCTTTCCAACGCTGTTCCAATTCATTTTTTAAGTAAACGTATTTTGTGGCCTCAAAGCCTGCCTCCGCTTGTTGTTAAAAATCATACGACTGATCTTCAACCCATCACAAGGAAACGCGAAAAATATACTGAATATTTATGGCAAAAAAAAGAAGTCCCTGTTGATCAATACGAACCTTATACTCCTATTTGGCATGATGTTGTGCCTTGGATTGAAATAAGCGCTAACCTTAATTGGCGGGATATTAATCTTGCTCTGTCTGAGCACTATAAAGTCCAGGCTTTACCACCTTCCATAAAAAAACATGTTGATCGTATCATCAGTGCAGAAAAAGACTTAGGCAAACGTTTCATTACTGCAATACGCTTCATCCAAGATGAAATTAGATACATGGGAATGTCAGACCGTATTGATGGATATAAGCCCCTAAATGCAGAGCTAACTTATGAAAGACGTTTTGGTGATTGTAAAGACAAAACGTACCTTGCTTTGACTATGCTTAAAGCTTTGGGAATAGAAGCTTATCCAGCTGTTGTGCACACAATGTTTGGAAAACTTCTTGATTCACGCTTAGCAAATCCTGCAATTTTTAATCATATTATTGTTGTTGCCATTATTAATGGTAAAAAGTATTGGATTGATCCAACGTGTTCTTTGCAAGGAGGAACATTAAAAAATTACGTTCAGCCCGACTATGGCTACGCACTTATTCTGGATGGAAAATCGCAAAGCCTCATCAAAATGCCTTCTCTTGAGCTAACAGAGCCTTCCATTGAATTTTATGAGAAATTTGACCTTTCAAAAGGACCTGGAAACCCAAATTATCTATCGATAAAGACCGTGTATAAAAATATGCATGCAGATAGCCAACGTGGATATTTTCATATAACACCAAAAAAAGAGATGAACGAATCTTATGTTAATGGAATGAAAATAAATTACCCCCTTATTCGACAAAAAAGTGAACTTATTGTTTTAGATGACCGAGAAAAAAATGTCATAATTGTCGCAGAAGACTATGAAATACCTGACCTGTGGAAAAGAAGGGAAGCTAAAAAACTCTGGATTATGTATACGTATGTTGATGAGTTTATAACTTATCTAAATAATAAAAATATTTTTGCTGATAGAAAGACCCCTGTATCCCATATTTCCCCCAGATATATTACCAAGAAAATAGAGATGATTCTTCCTGACAAATGGGATTTCAAAACTGAATCAATAGCTGTAACTGATCCCACTTTTGAGTTTAAAAAAGAAACGCAGTTGCAAGATCTAAACTATTCGATTTCTTATGTTTATAGAAGCCTTAGTGATCATGTAGAACACAAAATGATTGCTTCTTACATTAAAAACGCTGATCAAGCCTATGCTCTTTTAAAAAGTAATCTATGTCAATTTGATCCATCTCCCCCTGATAAGATGTCTGAAAAAAAAGAACCACCTAAAAAGAAAGATTCCCTAAATTGGCCAATCTTTTTACTGCTTGTTATTGCTCTTATATTTTTCATTTTTTTAGCCAAGAAAATTTATGTTTCTAAACCTAAAGTGCTTTTGGAAAAAGATGAAGGTTCAAAATTTTATGGCATTGAAGGTTGGCCGTTGTTGTCAGGTTTTTATATTCTTTTCAGAATCATTATTTATTTTGGGGCCTTTTATTCTATAGCAAGCGAGGTATTATCCCATGACACGTGGATTAGGGTCTCAACCTCAACCTCCGATACATTCAAACCATTTTTTCTTCCTTTGGCATTTAAAGTAGCGTTTACGTCTCTTTTACTTACTGCATTGTGGGGGCTGGCAGCAATGCTTTTTTTGAAGAAGAAACATCTATTTCCACATGTGTTTGTTTTTGCGTTGTTTGGGGATTTTTTATTTATAATATCCGATCAGATATTGTCTTATTTTTTCCTTTCTTCTGTTTCAACAAAGACAGATATTATGGGCACCATAGTCTTTGGATTGGTTGTATTGATCTGGGGTGTATATATGGCAAAATCAAAAAGAATCAAAGTGACCTTTGGACAAAATTACTCATTTAATTTCAAAAAAAATAACAATACACTCTAATTAAAAAAGAAAGCGAAGTTCAAATGCAAAAAAATCCGCTACAAAACAGCTCTGATGAACTGGCAACAATAAAATTTTTCAGTTTTGAATTAGAAGCTATTAGCTTAAAACAAATATTAGATTTTTATGCTTGGTTTTTGATTGCTGAAATAATTATTATGCTTGCAATAGCATTGCTTTTTGACAGGTTTAATGTTGGTGGAATTTATGGGGGTTTATATCTGTGTGGAGTCATAGGAACTTTGGGTTTTTGTATTTATAGATACAGGTATTCACCGTACATGCATGGCCTTATAATTATTGCTTATGGCTATTCGTTTGGAGAAAAAATTAACTATTTAAAAAAATTCAAAACGGATTCATACTTAATTGAAAAGTTTAAAAATATTATATTTAACGAAGGAACCTTTGCTTCAATACATGATTTTTTTGCAGAAAGCTTATGCGAAAATATTTCTTATTATTTTAACGGCTTTTTTATGAGTTTGATTTTTTTCTATTTTGCATATTCCTATAAGAAATTGAATAAGCGCACTAACTAGAATGACTAAATTTCTAACAGTACTCGGGTGGCTTTTAAGTCACTTGTTTCTGTTTTGTCAATACATGCGATGGCATTGTTTATAAAAACGCGGTACAATCAATTATAAAAACGCGGGTTAAATATTTATAAAAATGGCGAGATCCTTAAATTCTATATATGCACGCATTCAAAAAGATTGCGTTGATTTAGCCTTGCAAACAAGTCGTGTTATTCATTTGTCTGGCCCTCGACAATGTGGGAAAACAACGTTAGCAAAAATGATGGTGTCTGAAGATTGTGATTATCGTACGCTAGATGATGAAACGTATTTACAATCAGCGCTTATCGACCCAAATGGATTTGTTAGGCATGACAAAAAACATTTAATCATCGACGAAATTCAACGAGCTCCTAATCTTTTAATGGCAATTAAAAAGGTTGTAGATACTGACAACAGGCCAGGACAGTATATTTTAACTGGGTCATCTAACATTCAAGCATTACCAGGCGTTAACGAATCATTGGCAGGACGCATCCGCAAAATTCGCTTGAGGACGCTAACAGAAGGAGAGATATTAGGGAATGCTGCTTCATTTTTAGAGAGAGCTTTTTCTCAGGTTTTTAAGGAAAAAAGTGATTTAAATCGTGATTCAATATTAGAAATTGGCTTTCGAGGGGGATTTCCTGAAGCCGTACGATTACCACCTAAAATTCGCTCTATATGGCATAAGGAATATATGAATGCTCTTTTAGAGAGGGATTTAAAGGATATTGTTAAAATCCAACGACATGAAACAATGCATGATCTCATAAGGGTTATGGCTGGTTGGTCATCAAAATTTATGGATATATCAGCAATTGGATCAAACTTAGGGGTAACCCGACCTACTCTTGAAACATACATCAATGCTTTAGAAGCAATGTATATTGTTGAGCGTGTTCGTCCATGGTCGCGAACTGACTATGATCGCGTAAGTAAACACAGTAAGGTTTTTATGACAGACACGGGGCTTATGGCTTCATTGTTGGGGTGGGACATAGATCAAGTGCGATTTGATTCGGATCGCTGCGGTAAGTTAATGGAAACCCTAGTATTTCATAGTTTATCTACTTTAATTGATGCAGATTTTGGAAAATATACACTCTATCATTATCGAGATCGAGAAAAACGAGAGATTGATTTTCTCATTGAGCGTGAGGACGGATCGATGCTCGCAATAGAGGTTAAAGCGGGGTCATCGGTTGGAAAGAGCGATTTTAAACACTTGGACTGGTTTAAACAAAATATGGCTAAGGAAAAGCCATTTATTGGGATAGTTGTGTATACCGGAGAAGCAGCAGTTCCCTTTGGAGATGGTTTTTGGGCAGTGCCAATGAGTGATATGTGGAAGTAATTAAATTTTGTGTGTGAGAATGTCAGAATCATAAAATCAGATCAAGTATCATTTTGCATATTTTGCTAAATGCGCACTGATGCGGAGGACAAAGTGCGCTACACTTTTTACACCGCTATGTTGCCTACGGCGTTCATTCATGACAGCAAGAATGAAAAGATAGCAATTTGTTGATATTTACTGGACGGCTGGACGGATAAGTGTCCAAGTGGACGGATAGGTGGACGGATAAAAAAGGCTGAAAGTCGCAGTTTTCCTATATGGTGGACGGCTGGACGGCAAAAATGACCTTTTTAAGGGGCCTCAGAAAAAATATTTGTATTGTACCTTTTCCATATTTCTTCAAGTTGCTGTTTTTCAAATCCCTTTGGTTGGATGTCACCGATTTCTATATTTTTCGTGAGGATTTAGTAAGGGGTAAGAAGTCTACTTAGCTGACGTGGTGGCCCTACTTTTGTTTAAATGAGACCACGTTCTGCAGATTTCTTTAATCCTGCCGCTACTAACATGGCGCCAGTTGCCCTATCAACAGATTCTCGCACCGGGTCTAAATCTAATCGTGCATAAATTGCGGTTGTACTTGGTGATTTATGATTCAACGACTTGCCAACTATCACCAATGATGCGCCTGTTTTTGCTTGCCAGCTACCAAGAGTACGCCGTAGATCATGAATTCGTAGGTTGGCAATCCCAGCCCGCTCTAATACACGTTTCCAGGATTTTTTAGGTTCAACAAGGTGGCCAGTAACACCAGTCCCTGGAAATACCCATGTCGTGTTAGTGCCTTGTCGTGCTCGTAAAATCTCAACAACTTCATGAGTTAGGGTAACTGTTTGAGAGTCCCCGTTTTTAGTAATAGGTATACGCCATTCTCCACGCTCTAGATGTATCTGTGACCATTGCATTTCTTGGACATTAGAACGCCTGGCACCAGTCAGTAAGGAAATAAGAAAATAGTCTCTCAACGTATCGTTTTGTTCTTCTGCTAGTGATTTGAAAAATGCAGGTAATTCATCGGACTGTAAAAAACGATCACGAGTATTTTCATAGAATTTTTTAATGCCTTGAGCCGGGTTAGTGCCTTTAAACAATTTTTTCTCAGTAGCATACCCAAACAAGCTAGATGCTAGGGCGATAATCCGATTAGCCGTAGTTGGGTATTCTTTGCCTATCTCAGTATGTAGCTTACCAAAATCATTGTCTTTAAATTGGGATAACTGCCGCTTACTCCATTTGGCTAGGTACAAGTTAAAATTATATCGGTAGGTGCTTTTTGTGCTCGCTGATAAATATGCACCCTTTCGGTTACGACGATGTTTAAGGAACTCTTCAAACAATTCTTCCAATGTTGTTTCTGTTTTTAGTGCGCGAGCGTCAGAGTTTGGATTGATACCATCAACAATAAGTGCATTTATACGTGCTGCCTCATTACGTGCCTGCTCAATAGACATATCGGGGTAACGTCCCATGGTTACACGTTCAGGGTTTCCATTTTTGATGCGTCGATAAACGCAAAATGTTTTAACACCAGTACTCGTGATGCGTATCTGTAGGCCATTGGTCTTTTTATCGTGATAAGCTTGGCGTTGACCACTGGCGGGTAAAGGCAGAGCATCTAAAGTTGCTTTGGTAAAGTTGATTTTATTCTCTGACATAGCTATACCCTAGCTTATATGTTTTATTCGGGGTTACACCGGGGTTACAAATTAGGTAAAAACCAGCACATTTTGGTGTACCCCCATTAAGCTGACAATATGCTGTAATCGTTGCTGTGTAAAGGTTTTTTAAGTAGTATTAAACAGTAGAAAATGCCAGATCTTGGAATTCCTAATCTTGAGGCCATGAGTTCGAATCTCGTCGGGAACGCCAACCCTAGAAACATTCTTTAATGAAAATTTAATAGTTTTTAATGTATTCTGGCCTTGTCTAGACTAGAGTTTTCTAGCTATACGTCTTCCCAAGGAATAGAAAATCATGAAGATTATTGTCTATAGCACTAAATCATATGAAAGAGATTACCTGAATGATGCTAATCAGGGTAAACATGAGCTTTACTTCTTGCCGGATATGTTGACATTAGAAACTGCAGATAAAGCTAAAGGTTACGATGGAATTAGTTGTTTTATTGTAGATTTTGTCAAAGAAGAGTTAATGGAAAAATTGGCAAAATTGGGCATTAAATTTATTACATTACGTTCAGCAGGATTTGATTATATTGATGGAGAAGCTGCTAAAAAACATAAAGTAGTGGTTTCTCGTGTTCCTAAATACGCTCCAGAAGCTATTGCTGAATTCGCTGTAGGTTTGATTTTAGTGCTTAATCGAAAAATCACAAAAGCTTATACGCAAGGATTACAGCACAACTTTACGCTTGAAGGATTGTTGGGATTTAATTTGCATAAAAAAACGGTAGGTATTATTGGAACAGGTAATATTGGTGAGGCTTTTTCGAAGGTCATGGCAGGTTTTGGGTGCAATATATTGGCATGTGATCCTGTTGTTAATCACTCTTGTGAAAAACTAGGTGTGAAGTATGTGGAGCTAAATGAGTTGTTTGCTAAATCAGATATCATTAGCCTGCACTGTCCAAATACTGATCAGACTCGAAACATTATTAATGGCGATTCTTTTGGTTTAATGAAAAAAGGCGTAATGTTAATTAACACAGCACGGGGCGGACTTGTGGATACTGAATCCCTGATTCAAGCCTTAGAATCAGGCAAGGTTGGGAGTGCAGGGTTGGATGTTTATACAAAAGAGCCAGGCTTGTTCTATAGAGATCATCATGATGAATCTATTAAAGACAAAGAATTTCTAAAGCTGATTTCATTTCCTAATGTTCTGATTACGCCGCATTACGCATTTTTGACAGAGGAAGCTATGGCGAACATAGCGCAAGTAACGATAGATAATATTACTGCATTTGAGATGGGGAGTCCGATCAATCAAGTCTACAAAGCATAATTCCTTAAATTCATGAAATTTCATTTATCTGAATAGGTATCTTGTGCAAGAATGCGATCAATGGTGGAAAATTAAGAGTTAACAATGTATTCATTGCCTGATGCATTTCCATATATAGCATTAATGCTAGGGTTAGCATTGTGTCCATTATTGTTGCCAAAAATTTGGCATGCTTTTGAAAAACCAATTTTAATAGCCATTGGGATTTGGACGTTAATTGTAATGGTGCAGGCTGAAGGCGCCAATCAAGCTGTGCACAATTTTAGTCACATGTTGATCCACGAATACATTGCATTTTTGGCCATATTATTTGCGCTGTTCGTGGTGGCGGGGGGTATTCATGTGCAGTTCAATGTGTCTGATAGCTTGAAAAACAATGTGATGATTCTTTTAAGTGGAGCTGTTTTAGCCAATTTTATTGGAACAACAGGTGCATCGATGGTGTTGATTAGACCTTTTTTAAAGCTAAATCATAATCGTGCTTATAAAACGCATTTGGGTGTTTTCTTTATTTTTATTGTAGCAAACATTGGGGGGAGTTTAACGCCTTTGGGAGATCCTCCGTTATTTATGGGGTATTTGGCTGGGGTTGATTTTGGCTGGACTCTACAACATGGATGGATGCCATTTTTAATGATGATTACTTTTTGTTTAGGTGTCTTTGCATGTATTGACCGGGCAAAAAATAAACACACGGTTTCGCAACGTTATGATGTAGGTATTACCATTGAAGGTGGTATGAATTTTGTGTTGATGGGGGCGATTGTGGCGATTACGCTTTTAGCGCCTTGTTTGAGTAATGATTATGTTGCATCAGTTATGGGGGTCGGGATTTCCTGGCAGGATATTGTTCGTGATTTCGGCTATGTGCTTATTGGAGTGCTATCTTTGTGGCTAACACCAAAGCATATTCATCATCATCATCATCAGCATTTTAATTTTGAGCCATTAAAAGAAGTGGCACGTGTGTTTTTGGTGATTTTTCTAAGTCTTATTCCTATATCTGCAATGTTAAAGCTGGGCGATGATGGGCCATTTCATGCGTTATTTAGTTTCGCGCATGAACAAGGAGTTCCTGTTGATGTGCGGTATTTTTGGTTGTCTGGTGGATTGTCAGCATTTCTTGATAATGCACCAACTTATTTATTATTTTTCAAAATGGCAGCTGGTAATGCGCAAACATTGATGCATCAACTGCCATCAACCTTGTTGGCAATATCGCTGGGGGCTGTTTATATGGGCGCGATGAGCTATATTGGAAATGCGCCAAACTTCATGGTGCGCAGCATTGCAAAGCAAAGCGGCATTGAAATGCCTAGCTTTGTAGGCTACATGGTTTGGTCGTGTGTTGTTTTGCTTCCCATGCTGTATTGCATTAGCCTTCTTCTTAATCACTTTTAAAAACCTTAAAAAGCGTTTAGAAATAAGGGATCAAACAAAAAAGATTTACCATGACACGGGATTATAAAGACACGGTTTTTTTGCCGAAAACTCCATTTTCTATGAAAGCCAACTTAGCAATTCGTGAGAAAGATTTTTTAGCGTATTGGCAAAAGATTGATATTTATAATGCGTTGCGTACGCAGTCAAAGGGAAAAAAGAAATTTATTTTGCATTGGGGGCCTCCCTATGCAAATGGTCATTTACACTGTGGTCATGCGTTAAGCTATATCTTAAAAGATTTAGTTAATAAAACTTATCAAATGGCAGGGTATGATGCGCCTTTTGTTCCTGGTTGGGATTGCCATGGTTTGCCTATTGAATTGAAGGTTGAGGAGCAATATAAAGCTAAGGGACAACGTAAAGAAGATGTTGAAGTTAGTGAATATATTGAGTCTTGCCGTGCTTATGCCAATAAGTGGATTGATATTCAATCAGAAGAATTTCAACGTTTTGGTATAATTGCCAATTGGAAAAATCCTTACATCACAATGGACTTTAAAAATGAAGCTAAAATAGCGGCAGAGCTTGGTAAATTTTTAATGAATGGTGGCTTATATCGTGGGTTAAAGCCAGTGATGTGGTCTGTTGTTGAAAAAACTGCATTGGCTGAAGCTGAGGTCGAATACCATGACCATACCAGCGATGCAATTTTTGTGGCTTTTCCAATTGTTACTTCAAGTATTGAAACGTTAAAAAATGCCCATGCGGTAATTTGGACCACGACGCCTTGGACACTCCCAGGAAATAGAGCCATTGCTTATGGCCATGATCATGCCTACACGGTTATTGAGGTGTTAGCTGGCACTGAATTAGTGCCAAGTGGAATGCGATTGCTTGTGGCTAAAGATTTGGTTGCAGAGGTGGCAACGGCTTTAGGCATTGAAAATTATGGAATCATTGGTCATGTGAATGGGGAAAATTTAAAAGGAACAATTTGTCGTCACCCATGGCATGGAAAAGGGTACGATTTTGAAGTGCCAATGTTGCCGGGTGTGCATGTCACAACTGATGCTGGTACGGGCTTAGTGCATACAGCACCTGGTCACGGAATTGAAGATTTTGGTGTTGGCCAAGAATTTGGCATAGAAGTGCCAGAAACGGTACAAGGAGACGGAGTGTATTATGCTCATGTTCCATTGTTTGCAGGCAAACATATTTTTAAAGTTGGTGCAGATGTTCTAGCAGCATTAAAAGAAGTTGGTGCATTGTTGCAAGCAACGAAGCTTGTGCATAGCTACCCGCACTCTTGGAGATCAAAAGCGCCACTTATTTACCGGGCTACATCTCAATGGTTTATTTCAATGGACCGTAATGATTTACGTAAAAAAGCAATGCAGGAAATTGATAAAGTTGAGTGGTTTCCGGCTATGGGTAAAAACCGTATTTCAGCGATGGTAACAAACCGGCCTGATTGGTGTTTGTCTCGTCAACGTACGTGGGGCGTGCCTATTACGGTATTTGTACATAAAGCAACAGGTGAAGCTTTGCGTGATGAAGCTGTGCACCAACGGATTGTTGATGCAATTGCAAAAGAAGGCATTGCAGCTTGGCACAAATACGACTCGGCATATTTCTTAGGCAGTGCCTATGTGGCAGATGATTATGAAAAAGCCAATGACATTTTAGATGTTTGGTTTGATAGCGCGTGTACCCATACCTTTATTTTAGAAAATAATCCAGACATGAGCTGGCCTGCAGATATGTATTTTGAAGGGTCTGACCAACACCGAGGATGGTTTCAAACATCATTGTTACAATCATGTGGAACGCGTGGAGTAGCGCCATATCGCCAAGTTCTAACTCATGGATTTGTGCTTGACGAAAAAGGCTACAAAATGTCGAAGTCCCAAGGTAATGGGTTTGAGCCACAACAAGTTATTGATTCCATGGGGGCTGACATGCTGCGCTTGTGGGCTGCAAGCTCTGATTATTCAGATGATGTGCGAATTGGTAAAGAAATTTTGAAACATCATGAGGATGTGTATAGACGTTTCCGCAATACCTTACGTTATCTTTTAGGGGCTCTTGCTGGGTACGAACACAAAAATGAAGTGGCTTATGATGAATTGCCAAATCTTGAGCAGTGGGTGCTGCACCGTTTGAATGACATTAAGAAAAGCCATCAGAAATTATTTAAAACATACGACTTTGCGGCATTTTACAGTGAGCTACACACATTTTGTGCGACTGACTTATCAGCGTTTTATTTTGATATTCGTAAAGATACTTTGTACTGCGATGCGTTAAATGGACAAAAGCGTTTGGCTACACTGAATGTTATGCATCATGTGTTTATGCATTTAGTGCATTGGTTGGCTCCAGTTTTAAGCTTTACAGCAGAAGAAGCTTGGCATGCTTTCCAGGAATGTGATGAACCAAATAGTATTCACACCCAATTTTTCCCCGAGATGCCTCGTCAGTGGGACAACCCGTCCATGGCGGCGAAATGGGAAGACTTGCGTAACATTCGCAGGGTGTTAACAGGTGCTCTTGAATTAGAACGAGCAGCAAAGACAATTGGTTCAAGCTTGCAAGCAAGCGTAATTATGTATGTAAGTTCTGAATGGTCAGACCGTTTGGATAACATCGACTGGGCTGAATTAGCGATCGCTTCGCAATTGGTAATTGTGCATGCGCAAATGCCTGCAAATGCATTTACTTTGGAAGATGTGCGAGGTGTAGGTGTTGTCGTTGAGCTTGCTGAGGGGCAAAAATGCGGACGTTGCTGGAAAATTCTTCCTGAAGTAGGGGAGCAACGCGAACCCGACTTGTGTAAGCGTTGTGATGAGGTTGTTCATGATCACTTTTAAAGCCTTGCCAAAAAAGGGAAGCATTGTTATTGGGCTTCTTGTTTTCGTGTTGGATCAGTTGTCAAAATTTTGGGTGCTAGAACATGTAGGTCCAGGAGAAAGCATGCATGTTTTTCCATGTTTGAATTTTCTGTTGGCTTATAATCCGGGGGTGACTTTTGGGTTGCTTCGCGCGTATTCCAATGTGCACTATATTTTGCTTGTGACGGGGGTTTGTGCTTTGGCATGCGTTGTTTGTAGATGGTGGTGGAAGGCAGAAAATGCTTTGCAGCGTTATGCAACCGCTATAATTCTGTTTGGGGCCTTAGGGAATTTGGTTGATCGCTTGCGTTTTCGTGCAGTAGTTGATTTTCTTGATTTTCATATTTTTAGCTCGCATTGGTATACGTTTAACTTGGCTGATTCAGCTATTGTTTTAGGGGTTGGATTGCTGATGTTGGATAGTTTTTATAAGCCTAAAAATACCTTTATGTAGGGTTTTTTGCAGGAAAAAAATTCATTTTATTAAGCTGTTCAATAACTTTATCCAACTCGTTTAAAACAAGTTGATTGTTAAGGTTTGCTTTTATTTCGAATGGTTGCGCATGTTTTCGGGCAAATAACTGTTGATAAAACCGTTTAAATTTTAGTTTTGTTATGCCTGTTGGATAAATTAGTACAGGCTTGCCCATAACGCACGCTTCACTGGCCATGCTAATAGAATCTTCGCACACAATAATTGCATCAACACCTTTTAATAAATTGGGATAAGGATTTTTGGTTTTTTGATTCCATATCCAGTAAGACACTCCATCAAGATTACGCTCAAAAATTTTCAACCACTTTAAGGGTGTGCGACGTGATGGAGTAATAATAAGACTTGCTCCAATTAAAGCTGAATTCAAATTTATGAAAGTTCTTAAATCATTCGCCATTTTTATAGCGAGCTCATCTTTATAAGTGCCATGAACACTATTACCGCCTAGCAATACACCAACTCTAGGGTTAGTGTATTTTTCTAGAGTGCGTGGAAAAACAAGAATTTCTGGCTGAATAGCATGTATAGCTCCTTGAGTGCAAATAACGTTTTTACCGTCTACCTGATCATGAACAGGAGCTATAACCACATCAAAATAATTTGGAGACACACCTGGGTTCATTAATACAACAGTTTTTGTACCGTGCTTTAAAGCAAGTGCTACAAGTACCGCTTGACGACCTGCTGCGATAATAATATCAGGTAGGGGGTCAGTTATACTTTTGACTGCCATGTTTTTCAAAAAAACAGGTAGCTTTGCAAATATTTTAGATGGCATCCAGCGACACCAAGAGGGCAGATGAATTGGTTTTTTCTCATATTTTCCAATCCATTTTGATGCTAATGCTTCAGCTTGCTTCCAAGTTCCTACTTTTAAAGCATCTACGCATACCCAGCAAATATATTTTTTCTTCATTTGGATTTATTTTTTTTTATTAAAAAAGTCCCTACAATTCAACCATAAAGCCAAATATAGCCTTCGTCCAGTATAAGAAAAAAATGATCCATTGAAAAGTAAATGCAAAATTTAACGAAATTTTAATAAAGCTTCGATTTAATGAGTATAAGGATCATTGGGTGGATTGCACCCATAGCAATATGTAAATGAGGAAGAAATTATGGTCGAAAGTATTCAGCATAAGCTCGACCGGGTGCGCCCACCGCGCGTCCAAATTACCTATGATGTAGAAATAGGTGATGCTATCGAAATGAAAGAGCTGCCCTTTGTGGTTGGTATTCTTGCAGATTTATCTGGTCATCTGTCTGACCCTCTCCCCCCATTAAAAGAGAGAAAATTTGTAGAAATTGATCGTGACAATTTTCCAGAAGTTCTGGAATCTATCAAGCCACGCTTGGCAATTACTGTTCCCTACAAATTAGGTGCGGACAAAACTGAAACTTCTCTTGAGCTATTTTTCAGTTCCATAGAAGATTTTGAGCCATTAAACATTGTCAAAAGAGTTGATGATTTAAGTACGCTGTATGATTCACGCTGTCACTTAAAAGATTTAATGAATAAGCTTGATGGTAATGATGCACTTGCTGCAATGCTTTCTGATTTAATGGGAGATGCTGCAAAACAAAAAGCACTAGCAGATCAAATTGCTGCTGGTGCAGGTGCTGATCTCGATAAATTGTTGAGTGAAGGCAAAATGGTTCGTGATGAATCACAAAAACCAATAGTCTTAAATATTTTAAAAGAATTTTTAATGCAGGTTGCAACGCCTGACGAAAATGCACCAACACTACTTGGACATTATCTAGCGTATCATATGGACCGCATTGATAACCTTTTGACCAGTCAACTTAATGAAATCATGCATCATCCAGATTTTCTAAAGTTAGAAGGATCTTGGAGAGGATTGTCTTACTTAGTGTACAAAGCTGAAACAGGTGAGCACTTAAAATTAAGGTTGATGAACCTTTCTCGTCAAGAACTGCAAAATGACCTAGATAAAGCAGTTGAATTTGACCAAAGCCAATTATTCAAAAAAGTTTATGAAGAAGAATACGGAACCTTTGGTGGACATCCATATTCTTGTTTGGTTGGTGATTTCGAATTTGGTAGATCTCCTATGGATATGGACTTACTTGAAAAAATTTCAGGTGTTGCCGCAGCTGCACATGCACCATTTATAAGCGCTGCACATCCTATGCTTTTTGACTTAGATAGCTTCGAGCACTTAGGCGTTCCAAGAGATTTAAGTAAGGTAATGGATAGCTTAGAGTTAGTAAAATGGCACAGTTTTAGGAGTGCTCCAGATTCTCGTTATGTGAGCCTAGTGTTGCCACGCGTTCTAATGCGCTTACCTTATGGTCCAGATACATCTCCTGTTGAAGGCTTGAATTTCAAAGAAGATGTAGGCATGGCTGACAGTAATCTTTTCTGTTGGGGTAATGCGGCATTCGTTCTAGCTGAGCGCATGTGTAATGCGTTTAGCTTATATCGCTGGACAGCCGCTATCCGTGGCGTTGAAGGCGGTGGTATTGTTGAGGGATTGCCTCCTTACACATTCAAAACACCAGATGGAGACGTTGCTCTTAAATGTCCAACAGAAGTTAGCATTACTGATCGTCGTGAAAAAGAATTAAGCGACAACGGATTTATTTCTTTATGTCATTGCAAAGGAACTGACTACGCAGCATTCTTTGGTGGGCAAACATCACAAAAACCAAAGAAATATAATCTTGATGACGCTACAGCAAATGCAAACCTTTCAGCAAGGCTTCCATACATATTAGCCGCTTCACGATTTGCTCATTACATCAAAGTTATCATGCGTGATAAAGTCGGTAGCTTCATGACAAAAGATAATGTTTCTCATTATCTAAATACATGGATAGCACAGTATGTGTTGTTAAACGACGGAGCACCTCAAGAAGTTAAGGCAAAGTATCCACTTCGTGAAGCAAGAATTGATGTATTTGAAGTTCCTGGACAACCTGGTTCATACACATCAGTTGCATATATCAGGCCACACTTTCAACTTGAAGATCTGGCAGTTTCTATTCGCCTGGTCGCAAAATTACCAGCACCACCCGCGTAAGGAGATAAAATATGTCGATATCAATTATGAATATAGATCAAAAGGCTACGATCGTAAGTAATGCTGAGGGACGCGATGAATCACAGGCTTCTTCTGCGGACTTATTTGCAAAAATTGTCTACAGTGGAAAGGCAATAACTAGTAGTAGTGTTACTGATTACATAGACGCTGCTGTTATTCATGGTCTAAAGATGAACGTTTGGAGAAAAGAAAGCGGAGACGTTTCCAATTCAGCTACAAATTCATCTGCTACGCTTGGAATGGATGAAATAGAATTCACACTACCTTGTAGTGACGTTGATATTACAGCCATTGAAACTATTGCAAACGGACAAATGGTCGATATTATTTTCACAAAAACTGGAAATATTACAGGACACAGCGTTAAAATTGAAACATTTAATTTTGAAAAAGCGCAAATTGTCAGTACGTTTTTTTTCATTCAAACAGCTGTGACTCCTTCAATTACAATTCGTTTTAAAGCAAAAAAAATTGAAATCACACGATTTGATTACAAAGAGGGAAAACCAGCTGGACAAAAAGTTTACGTTGTTGATTTCGTTACAAATACTAGTAAATAAGGTTACATTTTTAAAAAATTTGATTTTATAGCCAATAGAACTCCATAATAGTTTTATTGGCTTAATTCATTCTACAAATGGGCATCTCAACGAAGTCGCTTAAAAAAAATACAAGTACAAGCTCATTTCTAAATAAACCAGAACCAAAACCAAAAAAAGGTAGTAAAGCGCCTCTCTTTGAGAGATTGATTGATGACATTCCAGAAACACAGCAAGAACATCCTAAAAGGATAATTCTCAATCGTGCCCAAGTGTTAGAGTCTATAGTCAATGACGTTGCTCGTTTATTAAATACACACCTAAGCGCCACAGCAAAAATTTATAGTCGTTATCGTGACCAAGAATACGGCCTAGGTTTACCTTGGATGTATGGTGTTCCTGATTTTACATCAATGGACCCTGCTGACAAAACTCAGTGGGTGCGTATAGGTGATCTTTTTAAGGATGCCATCAGTTACTTTGAGCCTAGACTAAAAAAAGTAAGTGTTTCTCTTGACCATTTCGATGGACAGAGTCAGCGTTTATATATAAGCATTCGCGGACAAGTTGTAATGAAGGAATTTCAGCAACCCGTTGCTTTTGGTATAGAAATTAACAACCTCAGCTAGCAATAAGGAAAAATATGACTATTGATAACATTCAAAAAAAAATAAAAAGTCTGCAACAAAAAATGGATGTATGGCCAACTGATAGTATCAAAGCTATGGATGATCGGAATGAAATTCTAGCCTTAACAGAATCGCATTTTCATGAAGTTGAGACTGATTTACAAAAATTGCTAGAGCAATGCAAAATGTTGCCAGTAAGTGAGCAAGGCTCTGTGACACCTTCTTTAAAAGAATTAAAGACTTTCGTACAAAACAAGTTTGTAAGCGCCGAAAAAGAGCTTATTGAAATTAAAAGCCAGATGAATCACGGACGGCATCATGTTAAAGCCATTCGTGCGTATACGAAAGCTTAGGCTAAGCAGCTAAATCTGCAACTAAGTCGTCATAGGTCATCACGTGTTCAACCAACCCAAGCGTTGTAAGGGTTGGCTTGCCTAATAATACATTTTGGCATGCTGCCTGAACACTTTTCACATTAACGCGCGCTAACTTTTCAAGAACCTCTTCCATAGGAATAACACGCCCGAATAAATGCATTTGCTTTGCTAGACGTTCGCAACGATGCGAAGTGCTTTCAAGTCCCATCAAAAGCCCTGCTTGCATTTGATTTATTGAGCGATTGACTTCTTCTTCAGTAATTGTGCTTGCTGCTTTTTTAAGTTCAGCACAAATAACCGGTAGTAATTCAGCAACTTCCTTTGGTCCAGTGCCAGCATACACAGTCAGCATACCTGCATCGGTATAGCTGTATTGATCTGCTGAAATTGTATAAACGAGTCCACGTTTTTCACGAATTTCATGGAAAAGACGAAACGCCATGCCGCCTCCTAAAACTGATGCTAATATCATATAATCGTAATATGTTGGGTCAAACATATTAACAGTAGGTAATCCGAGTACTACGTGAACCTGTTCTAAATCTTTTGTTTGCCTGAAATCTCCACCAACATATCCTGCAGGTAAAGGTGTTTGATCGCCCTTATCACAGATTTTTGTGAAATATTTATCAACAAGTCCGCAAAGTTCATCATGATCAACGCGCCCAGCTGCAGAAAACACCATGTTTTTTACACCATAATGACGGTCCATGTATGCTTTTACAGCGCCTGGCGTAAGTGATTTTATAATGTCTTCTGTTCCCAAAGTTGCCCACCCCATAGGATGGTCACCAAAACAAGTTTCCTGGAAATAATCAAAAACAACATCATTAGGCGTATCATTTGAACGACCTATTTCTTGCAAAACAACACCTTGTTCGCGCGCAAATTCAGCTTCGTCAAAAGTAGAATTTTGTAAAATATCAGATAAAATATCAACGGCAAGCTCAACATCTTTACGTAAAACTCTAACGTAATATGCTGTCATTTCGCGCGATGTGTAGGCATTCATATACCCGCCTACATCTTCAATAGCTTTTGATATGTCTAAGGCTGTACGATTCGTCGTACCTTTAAACGCCATATGTTCCAGCATATGCGCAATACCATGGCCCTGCACTGAATATAAGGTCAAAACTGTGGGGTTTAAATGGTAGCGTTTCCGAATCAATTTCAATAAGGCTTTCCATTGCCACACATCTTAAAAAAGTATGGTGGACCTGTAACGAAAAATTTCTTGAGAAAAAGCATAACCGTTGTTGCAAAATATCATTTAGAAAGGCTTGTAGTTTAATTACTTCGGAATGTGAATGCTTGATTTTAGTTTTTAAAAGACTGTTATCAAAAATTTTGGGAACACTATGCAACAGAAACCTTTATCATTTCGCGCTTCTTTTTAGTGAAGTAGCTATAAAAAGCAGGTACAACAAACAAAGTAAACAATGTGCCAATCGTCATGCCGCCCACAATAACCCATCCTAATTGGCGACGACTTTCTGAACCAGCGCCAGCAGCAAGTGCCAATGGCAATGCGCCTAATACCATAGCGCATGTTGTCATTAAAATTGGCCGCAAACGAATTTTACATGATTGAATAATAGCATTTTCAATACTTGCTCCATCTTCATCACGCATCTGGTTTGCGTACGTAACCATTAAAATTCCATGCTTTGTAATTAGCCCAATCAACGTAATCAACCCAATGTTCGAATACAAATTCAAGCTACCGCCTTCTAAAAAGGCTAAGGTAATGACGGCACCCGTAAGTGACAGCGGCACACTGAGCATAATAATAAAGGGGTCACGCCAGCTTTCGAACTGTGCAGCCATAATCAGGTAAATAAACGCAATTGCTAATCCGAACACAAGAAGCATCATGGGGCCTTCTGTTAAAAATCGCTTTGCTTCTCCCATAAAGTCAATACGGTAATCGGTTGTTGTTAAGTCTTTTGATATAGTTTCAACTAAATTAATACCATCTTTCATGCTGTATTCTGGTTTCAAAACACCCGAGAGCATTACTGAGCGCATACGGTTTGTGTGTTGAATTTCAACAGGTCCTGATCTCGAATTAATCACCACAAGTTCAGACAAAGGAACCAATGTTCCATCTTTATCAGCTGCTTTTACGAAAAGATTTGTAATGTCATCTGGGCTCTGGCGCGCAGCATTTTCAACTTGCACCATAACATCGTAGTTTTTATTATTTTTCTTGAATTTGTCTGCTTTTTTACCCTTAATTAATGCGGAAATTGTTTCAGCAATAGCATCAGGTTCAATGCCTAAGGAAGAAATTTTATCACGCAAAACGCTAACAGTATAATCTGCTACATCACCGCGTCCATTATTGAATATAGCTTGGAAATAACCAGAATGGTGCAATTCTCCCCAGAGAGTTCCTGACATTGCTTGAAGTTCTTGAAATGTTTTATTAGCTCGAATAACAAAATCAACCGCGCGTCCACTGTCACCGCCGCCGCCTCCACTACCAGAACCAGTATCAATTTTTACCTGAATTCCTGTAATTGTTTCAATAGATTCACGTATTTGAGCAGCAATTTCTTCTGTGCTTCGTTGTCGTTCTTTATTATTTTTAAGAATAATACTTCCATCAAAAGATGGATTGGTAATAGAAATAACTCGACGTTCAACTTCAGGAATTTTATTAATAGCATCATCAAGCAGCTGTACGTAACGTTCAGTGTAAGCAAGTGTCGAGCTTTGTGGCGATTGTCCTTCAATTTTAATAATACCTTGGTCTTCTGAGGGAGTTGTTTCAGCAGGCAAATATTGATAGGTTGTGTACCCTAAACAAGCAATCCCAACTGCAGTTAAAGCTACAGTCAATTTTTTTGGCATTAACATGTTTAGAATATGTTCGTACTTAGTTTTTAAATCAACCATCCAAGTATCTGTTAGAAAATAATCTTTAAATTTATCCCAAGAAGAAAAATTATTTTTGTTAAGATTTTCTTTTTTTGCATGATCGTCATCACCTAATAGGCGGGCGCACATCATGGGTGAAAGGGTAAGTGCCGCAAAACCAGATAACAAAACAGCGCCAGCAAGAGTAATTGAAAATTCAACCAAAAATTTTCCAATACGTCCACTGGCTAATGAAACAGGGGCATATACTGCAACAAGCGTAAGTGTCATTGCAACAATTGCAAAACTAATTTCACGAATACCCTTATAAGTTGCTTCGAAAGGTTTCATACCTAATTCACGGTTTCTATGCACACTTTCAAGAACGACAATGGCGTCATCTACTACCAAACCAATGGCCAAAACCATAGCCATTAGAGTCAACGAATTTAATGTAAAGTTCAGCAAATACATTAAAAATAATGCACCAATCAACGATACAGGGATTGTCACCAGTGGAATAATTGACGCACGAACTGACCGCAAAAAGAAAACAACCACTAAAATAACCAGCAGAGTTGTTTCAAAAAGCGTGCGATATACTTCATGAATAGACCGTTCAATAAAAGTTGTTGTGTCACTTGCTACGTGAATTGTGATGTTGTCAGGCAAGCTCTTTTTTACTCGCTCAACAACAGCCTTAACACCGCGAGCAACATCAATGGGGTTAGCATTAGACTGCTTAACAATGCCGATGCTAATACCAGCCTTTCCATTAAAATATGTTTTTGTTTTTCTATCATCAGAATCGATTTCAGCACGGCCAATATCACGCAACCTTACAAGAAAGTCTTTTCTAGGTGCCACAATCATGTTTTCAAATTCTTCAGGCTTTTCTAGCGATGCAACCGTTGTGACTGAATATTCACGGTCCTTTGAAATAAGTTTTCCAGCAGGTTTTTCGATATTTTGTTTTTTAACTTGATGCAAAACTTCAGAGACGGTTATGTTGTAGGCAGCTAGGCTTAGCGGATTTAGGTAAATTCTCATTACGTAGTCACTGGCACCTAAGATATCAACACGTGCTGCACCGCTAACGGCTTCTAATTCTTTCTCTAGCTCACGCTTTGCAAAATCATGTAATTCACCTGCATCAAGTGCTGAAGAAGTTAATGCCAATGTGATAATTGCTCTGTCGTCAGCGCGCGATTTAGATAAAACTGGCTGTGTTGCATCCATGGGCATGCGTTCTTGGTTTTTTGCCAAACGATCTCGAATATCGTTAACAGCATCTTCACTTTTGCGTTCTGGTCGGAACGTCACAATAACTTTTGAATCTTCTGAATTACTTATCGATTCAATTTGATCAACGCCTTCAACGCTAGAAACAGAATCTTCAATAATTCTGGTGACAGTTGTTTCAACAACTTCTGGGCTAGCGCCAGGAAGCGTACATTCAATTGTAATGGTGGTATTGGAAACAGTAGGCATTGCTTGTAAAGGTAGTCTGTAAGCGCCTACAGCACCTAACAGCACCAAAATAAGCGTCATCACCCATGCAAAAACTGGACGCTCAATACAAACTTCGGAAATACGCATCGTTCCCCGCTACAGCATTACTTTTACAGATGGATCAGGCATATTTGAAATTTTAACTTTTGCACCATCACTAAGCTTGATTTGCCCTGAGGTAACAACAATTTGACCAGGCTGCAACCCAGCAACAATTTCAACTTGTCCATTTTCACGTGATCCAGTCAGTACACGACGCTTTTCAGCGCGTCCTCTTTCTACTACCCACACAAATTCAATTTCACCGATTCTCTCAATTGAAGACTCATCTACAGTCATGGTATTGCCTTTTTCACCCACAATAAGGCTTACATTCGCAAACAGACCATCGCGCAATAAATTATCAGGGTTGGGAATAACGCCTTTTACTTGCACACTGTGACTTTCTTGTTCAACCTTAGCATCAACTGCTTCTATCATGCCTGTGAATACTTGATCTTTAAACGCGCTGACTTTTACTTCAACAACTTGTCCCACGCCTATATCGTGCACATTTTTCTCAGGAACTTTAAATGTAACCTTAACAGACTTATTGTCGACAACTGTTACTAAATCAGTAGCTCCTTGAACAAATGCTCCAGCACTTATGTTCATAATGCCAATTGTTCCATCAAAAGGTGCTTTAATATTAGCTTTTTCAAGATTTGCTTTTGCTTGTAAAAGCTTGCCTTCTGTCATTTTCATACTGGCATTCGCTTCATCAAGTTTTTTATTGCTTTCAACTTTTTGCTCATGCAATTTCGAAATGCGCTCTAAGTTTGCTTTTGCATTTTCATGCTCACCTTCAGCTATTTGAACAGCTGCACGATATTCAGCATCTTCAAAGCGAATAATTAAATCACCTTTTTTAACGGCTCCACCTTCGGTGAATAATAACTCAGCAATACGTCCGCTTAATTCTGATTTAATGACCACCATAGCGTTAGCGCGCATATGCCCAACCGTGTTTATGCGCTTGCTAACAGTGCCCAAAGTTACTGTCTGTGCTTCAATAACACGCACTCGTTGTTCTCTATCAATAACACGATCTGTGCTCATTGCTGCAACGCAGATCGAGCGTGTTACTGGTTTGCCAACCCGCAGAACTACAAACCACAATGACAAAAAACAAATAATTATTGCCAAAATGGCTAACACTGCTTGGCTTGCTTTTAGAGTCTTTAGAAAACGAAAATAATACATTTTTACTTTTTTCTCTCACAGTGCATTTAATGTAGCGCAAGGACTTTAACAATTCATTAAAACCTCTATCTTCTCTTAATGCCAGAAAAAAGGTTGACCTTCAACCGCTAATTCACTATAAACATAGAGTAAGTATTTGGGGCCCTTAGCTCAGTTGGTAGAGCATCTGACTTTTAATCAGGGGGTCGAAGGTTCGAATCCTTCAGGGCCCACCACTTTTACGACTCTTGAGTACATTGAAACGTTATCGATTTATCCTTGAATATGATGGTTCACGTTTCTTCGGTTGGCAGCGTCAGCCCATAGAACCAACAGTTCAGCAAACATTAGAAGACCAATTAGTTTTTTTTGTAAAACACCCGGTCACTATTCATGGAGCCGGAAGAACAGACACTGGCGTTCATGCCACAGGTCAAGTTGCCCATGCAGATTTAAATTATCCACATAGTTCATACAGGCTTCAGGTAGCGCTTAACCATTTTTTGATCAAAAAAGGTCTTAGTGTTATTGCATGTGATGAAATTGACTCAGATTTTCACGCACGCTACAGCGCCACTTCAAGAGAATACCAATACGACATTCTCAACAGAACAGCTCCTGGCGTTTGGAACGCAAAAGTTTGGCACGTAAGGCCACTAAATACAGAAGCGATGCATGAGGCTGCACAGCACATTGTAGGCACTTATGATTTTTCTTCTTTTCGTGACAGCAAATGCCAAAGCAAAAGCCCAATTAAAACACTTTCGTATTTTAGTATTAAACGCCATGGAGAGCTGATTACAGCTCAGCTCAAAGCGCCATCATTCTTGCACCATCAAGTTCGTATTATGATGGGCACGCTGAAAGCCGTTGGTGCTGGCATGATTAGTTTAGATGAATTTATTAAAATTCGTGATGAAAAAGATAGAACAAAAGCTGGAGCGACAGCTCCTCCTGACGGATTAACTCTCACGCAAGTATGGTATTAAAGAAATGGCCACACTAAGTGGCCATTATATTTTTAATGAACGTCTGCGTCTAAATCAGCAGGTAGATCTCCAAATCCAGGATCTTCCTCTTCTTCTAGTAGAGCAGGATCAACAACAGCAGAATCAGCACCATCTACCAGTGCTAAATCAAAATCATCCAAAGGTAGCACTACCTCTTTTGCTGATGCGCGTTCACGTTTACCACGCATAGTTGTGTGAACCTCACACGTTGCTCCACATTTTGGGCATATTGCCGGAGACTTACGAAGATCATAAAACCGCGCACTACATCCATTACATGTACGCTTTACACCCCAAGATAATTCAGCCACTTTATTCCTTCAAAAAATTTACCTATTAGTTGGAAATGCCATGAAATTAAATTTTTGTCAAAAGGTTTATGCAAAAATGTAGCAGCAAATTGAGAATGTCCTAATTTATATGAGCTTATATATAAAGCCATGATATTGGTAAACTTGGGAATATCCAGTACAATTAGGCAGTTCTTCATTTTTTAATGCGTGATGTGGAAATTTCTAGTTTGTATTGCTTTTACTTGTTTGTGTGTCGCCCAAAAGGGTGAAAATACGACACCACTAAATGTATCTTATCAAAAAAATACAATTTCTCATGGAAAATCACCGGCTATAACGGCAAATCCGGATTACGTAAAAATCAAAAGCGGACAAAAGCTTGTAACTGATGTGGACATTGACGATGTGGTTGCTCAAAAAATTGTAAGCAATTATAAAATCAAAGACTTACAAAATTTGTGGAAAGTTGAAAGCCTTGTAAGTTTAGGTCTTTTGCTCGGTCGCTTAGGAGTAATATTAATAATTTTTGCTGTGATGTGGAAAGTAACGAACCGCTTTACCAATAGTTTTGTTAATTCAGTGCTGAAACGTACCTATAAGCATCAGAAGTACTCTGATTCGCAAGCTTTGGCGAATACTGCCGGTCCTATTTTAAATTCAATTCTTCATTGGGTTTTGATATGCATTACCTTGCTGATTGTGCTTGCTGAAATTGGCGTTGATATTATGCCAATTATCTATAGCTTCGGCGTTCTAGGTTTGGCTATTTCAATCGGTGCTCAAACCTTGGTAAAGGATATTATTTCAGGGATTCTAACCTTATTTGAAGGAATCATTTCTGTAGGTGAGATTGTTGAGATAAATGGGAATATTGGGACAATCGAAGGGATGTCGCTTAGGTCTATTGAATTTCGTCACAGCAATGGAACAATGCAGGTAGTTTCATTTTCTGAAATAAGCAGTTTGATTAACCTTTCCAGGGATTATTCTGTATGTAGTATTGTTGTGCCAGTTAGTCATGAAGCTGATATAGAAAAAGTCGAAGAGATCTATTCTAACGTTTTTAGCAAATTGAAAACCAGCGATGAATGGAAAGATGAAATTATTGGTGATATTGAAATTAAGGGAATTTTTTCGATAACAGAAACGGCTATTTATATTAAAGCATGTATGCGTATAAAGCCTGATCCTTATGACCTTTTTGGGCAAGAATTTCGTAAACAGCTTTTTATGAAAATGAAAGAATGCAAGATTCCTGCACCAAAATTTGCTAACGTGATGCTTGAGAATTAAAAGCTAGGATTTTGCTTATGTTAACGCACGCTGACATTTTGCCTCTGCAAACTTTTGAACAAATTCGTTCTTCAAAAAAACAAGAAATTTTGCAGCTAAAAAAGAACCGTCGGGTTGCCGTAGGCCCTGATGTGACTTTTTATTTTGAAAACACTCAAACAATATGGTGGCAAATTCAAGAAATGCTTCGTATTGAAAAGGGTGGAGATGAACAAATAACAGATGAACTTTCTGCATATAATCCTATGATTCCTGGTAGGTGTGAAAAAGGTTATGAGATATCAGCCACGATGATGATTGAAATTGATGATGAAGTGCGTAGAAAAGTAGTGCTGAGTCAATTGTTTGGTATTGATCAGCACATCATGTTTGAATTGCCAAATGCAACAATTCCGGCGTTTAGTATTGACCCGACGGAAGAAAGAAATCGTGAATCCGACCACAAAACATCTGCAGTGCATTTTTTGAAATGGGTGGTGCCTGCTGATAAGGTTAGTGCATTTTTGAGTGAAGAGTCTTATCTTATGATTAATCATCCATATTATTCATTCAAAGCAAGCGTTTCATTGGCTTTAAAAGATAGTTTTAAGGCAGATTTTGAAGTGATGAATTAATAAGTTTTTGCACATATAATGCGCCCTTAGGTTTACCTGCTGAAAGGTAAGTAAACCCAAGTAGCTTTTTAAAATGCCTCATTCTTTACAAAATGCACTTCAGTAATGGGTTTTTTACCAAAACGTTGATTACATTCTTGTTTGACAGCACGTTGCAGTGCCTCAACGTAATTTTTTTCTTTGCCTAGGTTGTTCCGCATTGTGCGACGAACTATGTTTTGCATATCTTCCTGTAGTTTTTGTGCTTCTTCACCGGGTTCAACAACACCGTAAGAACTCACCACAGGTGTGCCTTGCATTTGATAAATATCATCAACTGGAATACTTAAGAAAATAACGCCTTGAACGGAAATTTTCTGGCGTTCTTTTAAGATAAGGCTTTGCATATTAACTAAGCATTTTCCATCAATACCCCAACGTCCAGAATCTACGGTATCAATTATCTTAGGGGCTTTTCCAGATAGCTCAATAAGAGTGCCATTAGAGGGCACTAGAGCTTGTTTGATGCCATTTGCTAATCCAAGTTCTGCTTGGGCATGCATGTGGCGTGCTTCACCGTGTACTGGGATTAGTGATTGAGGTTTTATCCACTTGTACATAGATTTTAAATCTTCTTGAGCAGGGTGCCCCGACACGTGTACTGCTTTTTCATGAGAAGTAATAATACGAATGCCCTGATGAATTAAGCGATTCTGCATAGCTGAAATGGTACGTTCATTTCCTGGAATAACTCTGGAAGAGAATATGACCGTATCACCTTCATCGAGAGATACTGTTTGGTGATCACGTTGAGAAACTCGCGCTAGTGCGGAACGGTATTCACCTTGTGAACCAGTGCTTATGAATAATACTTTATCGCGTGGCATATCCATGGCTTGTTCTGCCGGTATAAAACCTAGCAATTCTTTCAGGTAGCCGGTAAGCGTTGCGGCGCGGATCATTTTTTCAAGTGAACGGCCCAGCAATGCAACTTTTCTACCATTCTTATGCGCAGCATAAGCAATAGATTCTACACGAGCGACATTTGAAGAGAAACAACATGCAACAATACGACCATTTGGAATTTGATCTATGAGTTTTTCAAATTCATCACGTACGTCACCTTCTGATCCGGTTGATCCTTCATCAAATACATTTGTTGAGTCACATATTAAAGCTAAGACTCCTTCTTCTCCAATTTCCTTTAAGCGATTTTCGTTTGTTGCTTCGCCCAAAAGTGGTTGAGGATCAATTTTCCAGTCGCCTGTATGCAATACGCAGCCTAGTTCCGTTCGAATTGCCAACGCATTTGGTTCAGGAATAGAGTGTGTTAAAGTAATATATTCAACATCAAATGAACCAATTTGTACTCTGCCAGAGAGAGGCACTTCAATAATTTTTACTTGCTTTGCCCAGGACTTTTTTTCTAGTTTTTGACGCAATATTTGAGCGGTAAAAGGTGTTGCGTAAACTGGGCATTTTAAATAGGGCCATAGATAAGGAACTGCTCCAATATGATCTTCATGAGCATGGGTTAACACCAGTGCTTTAATGCTATCAGCATGCTCTAGTATGGCTGATGGGCCTGGCATAATGATATCAATGCCCAAACGGTCACCGAAAGTAATACCACAATCTACAATAATCCATTCATTATTGTGACCAAAGAGGTTAAGATTCATACCGATTTCGCCGGCTCCACCAAGTGGTAAAAACCAGAAATTAGTCTTTTTAGGAGTGTTTAACACGGAAATTCCTTAAATTGTATTTTCAAAAATGATATTTGTGCCCCGGTATCCATTTAAAAAATCACTGCACGAAACAGGTTTAGATCCGGATCTTTGCAGTATTTTAAGCTGTATTGCTCCTTTTTTGCAAGAAATTATCAACTTATGGTCATTTGTTACAACCCAAGTTCCTGCAGGATAGACGCTAATATTCGCTACTTTTGCAGCTTCTATGACTTTTATAATTTCTCCGTCAAGAATTGCTGTGGTGCCAGGCCAAGGTGTTAAGGCGCGAATTTTTCGTAAAATTGTATCGGCGTCGGAGTCAAAATTCAGGGTGCTTTCTTCCTTCTTGAGCTTATGGGCATAAGTAACTCCATCAAAAAGTTGAGCTGTTGATTCAATTTTCTTTAAAATAATTTTTGGCAAAGCTTCAAGTAATGACTCTGTTCCAAGCGTTAGCATTTTATCATGGAGCGTTTGGCTTGTATCAGCGCTTTCGACAGGAATTTTTTTAATAAGAAGCATAGCACCAGTATCTAGGCCTTCGTCCATTTGCATAATTGTGATGCCTGTTTCTGTATCACCTGCTTCAATAGCTCTGTGAATGGGGGCGGCACCTCTCCAGCGTGGCAGCAACGATGCATGGATATTAATGCAACCTAGTTTTGGGGCGTCTAGAATTTGTTTGGGGAGCAATAGACCATAAGCAGCTACAATGGCTATATCGGCATTTAGCAGAGCAAATTTTTCCTGTTCTGCTTGTGATTTCAGGGCTACAGGTGTGTACACAGGAATATTTTGCTCTTGTGCAAACTGATGCACAGGCGATAAGGTTTCCGCATGTCCTCTTCCCTTTGGTCGGGGAGGTTGCGTATACACAGCTATAACTGAATAGCCAGCTTTCACCAAAGCTTGTAAGGGATAAAGGGCAAATTCTGGAGTGCCCATAAATATAATTTTAGTCATTGTTTTTTTATTGAATATTTGTGCTTAGTATAATGTTCAACCAGGCATCAGCAAAGAAAAACATTTATGCGTCTTGGTAATTTCAGATGTTTTGCGTAGAATAAATCACAATAAAGCCTGAGATTTAGCCATGGCACTTGATGCATATTTCCCTATTTTAGTTTTTTTTGCTGTGGCATTTGGCTTTGCGGCATTGTTATTGGGAATATCTTGGATGCGTAGCAAGCGTAATCCTTATGCACAGAAAAATGCTCCATACGAATGCGGTTTTGATTCATTTGATGCGCCTGAAAAAAATGCGCGTCGACAGTTTGATGTGCAATTTTATTTAGTAGCGATTCTTTTTATTATTTTTGATTTGGAAATAGCGTTTTTGTTCCCTTGGGCAATATCGCTGGAATATATTGGGTGGCCAGGCTTTTGGTCAATGATGATTTTTCTAGGGATTCTAACCATTGGTTTTGTGTATGAATGGCGAAAGGGCGCGCTTGATTGGCGTTAATGTATGACAACAAGACTTGAAGATTTAAAAGCCTATTTGCCGCATGCTTTACAAAATGAAAAAGAGATTTTTCAGTCTCTTACTGAAGAAATTTCAAACAAGGGTTATATTTTAACGAAGCTTGACCAGGTGGCAGCATGGGCTCAGAGTGGTTCTTTGTGGCCAATGACTTTTAGCCTTGCCTGTTGTGCCGTAGAGATGATGCATAGTGCGGCAAGTCGTTATGATCTTGATAGGTTTGGACTTATTTTTAGACCAAGCCCTAGGCAGGCAGATGTCATGATTGTGGCGGGAACTTTGACGAACAAAATGGCACCAGCGTTACGTAGAGTTTACGATCAAATGCCAGAACCACGTTGGGTAATTTCTATGGGAAGTTGCGCTAATGGCGGGGGTTATTACCATTATTCTTATTCTGTTACTCGTGGATGCGATCGGATTATTCCAGTTGATGTCTACGTTCCTGGCTGCCCACCAACGGCAGAAGCATTGTTTTATGGCATTATGTTATTGCAGCAAAAAATTACGGGTAAAATCGGTTGAAATCCTAAATCAATATACTTAAGATTGTGATCTCAAAACTTTTTTGTTTGCGGTTATATAAGGAATAATAAATGAAGCACGTGTTTTTAAGTTTTTTACTGTTAGTAACAAGTCAATTGTTAGGTGCTGATTTTGACGTAGCTCCAACAAGAGCTTCTTTAAAAGTGACTTGTTCTATCAAAATGTACACTCGGGATATTGAAATCAGTCAAGGTGCAACAGTTTATAAACATCCTTTTTCCTTGGGAGATTTGATGAATATGAACAATATACAGATAGGACTGTATGTAGAAAGAACCTTAGGAGAACTTTCTCTAAGTGCTGAGTTGCTGTCTACACAAAAAAACATGATGCTTTTATTGAAAGAAGATGAAGATCATGTTGCTGCAATTATAGAATTTTTACACAAAAGCACACGAAATCCCGGAACCATAAGTCCTCTGAATTCTCCAAAATACGTATATTGAACCTAAAGCTACTTTTCTCCAACGCGAATTTTCTGTGGAAGCTTTATAGCCTCGCTAAGTGCTTCCACATTTTCGCTAGCGGCTTTATTTTCCTGTTTTATACGTTCATATAATTCTTGGCGTAGAACAGATGAAGTGCTGGGGTATTCGAACCCAAGTTTTACAATGCGTCCATTTATTTCTAGGACTGTGCATACAATATCATCATTAATAATAATGGATTCGCCAACTTTGCGACTGAGACTCAGCATACCTACTCATTCTTATAAATTTAATTAAATGTTAAACAATTTTTTTATTATACATAGTAGGAATTTGAAGATTTTTTGTATGAGTCTGTTTGACGATAAGCTCTCATTACTGCTTAACCACCGGCTTACTTGGCTGGGTGCTAGGTCAAACGTTATTGCACAGAACATTGCTCATGCTGACATTAAGAAAGCTCCGCACAAGGAAATGCGTTCTTTTGGGCAGGTTTTGAAACGTCATGGAGCAATCCCAACCAAAAATGGTCAACAGGTAAGAATATTAAGACTTGGAGACAGTGACATTGTTTATAATAAAAAAAAGCGATTAATAGAGAGTCGGAAATGCTAGAAATGTCAAAAAATGTGCTTGAGCATGATGCAATTTTAAGTACGGTTAAAAACTTTCATCAACTGGTGAAAACAATTCTAAGCATGTCACAAGGAGGATAATTTCTATGACTTTTAATAAATCACAGTCTACTCTTACTCGCGCTTTGTATGTTGCTACCTCAGGAATGGTTGTGCAAAACAAACGTATGCTGATAATTTCTGAAAATCTTGCGAATGCAGGAGTGAAAAATACTGTGGCTGGTGAAATGCCATATAGGCGCCGTATCCCTGCTTTTAAAACCTACTACGATAAGAAAATGAAAGCTGAATTAATTACCTTGGGGAAAATTCACCATGACAAAACACCTTTTCCTAAGGTGTATGCTCCTGATGATCCGGCAGCTGATAAAGATGGATTTGTGTACGAATCAAACGTTAAATCTATTCTTGAAATGGCTGATATGCGAGAAGCATCTCGCGGCCATGAAGGTAATCTAAAAGTCTATGAACGTATACTGGCGATGCTGCAAAACACGATAAATCTTTTAAAGAACAACTAGCACTTGACCTTTCTGAGCTTCCCTCTCATATTTTATGAAGTTCAACTTGTTGAGTATTAATATTATGACAAAATTAAAAGGATCGAAAACCGAACAAAACCTTAAGGATGCGTTCGCAGGTGAATCACAAGCAAATCGCCGGTATTTATATTTTGCTCAAAAAGCAGATATTGAAGGCTATAATGATGTTGCTGCAGTATTTCGTTCAACTGCTGAAGGTGAAACTGGGCATGCGCATGGACATCTTGAGTTTTTAGAAGAAGTGGGTGACCCAGCTACTGGTCTTCCTATTGGCGCAACAACAGATAACCTAAAGGCTGCTATTGCTGGTGAAACCCACGAGTATACAGATATGTATCCTGGCATGGCTAAATCAGCACGCGAAGAAGGTTTTGACGAAATTGCTAATTGGTTTGAAACGTTGGCAAAAGCAGAAAAATCCCATGCAGGACGTTTCCAAAAAGCTTTAGACACAATGGCATAATATGACTAAATTGCAGCCTGTTCGAGGAACCCGTGATTTTCTAGGTGATTTTGCGAGGTGTATTCAATACATTCAAGATACAACCTTTTTAACTGCTCGTCAGTTTGGGTTTGAGCGTATTGATACCCCAATTTTTGAATACACCGGGGTTTTTAAGCGGGCTGTAGGTGAAACTAGCGATATTGTTGGCAAAGAAATGTACACGTTTTCAGATCGTGGGGGGGAAGAAATTACCCTGCGGCCTGAAGGCACAGCACCTGTGGTACGAGCGCTTCTTTCCAATAGTCTTACACAGCAGTTGCCATTAAAATATTGCTACTACGGTCCCATGTTTCGATATGAGCGACCTCAACGTGGTAGATACAGGCAATTGCACCAGTTTGGTGTTGAATTTTTTGGGGTAGATAACCCTTGTGCCGATGTTGAAATGTTAGACTTAGCACAGCAAATTCTTGATCGATTAGAAATTAATGCAAGTTTGCACTTAAATACTATAGGGGATTCGCAAAGCAGAGATGCGTATCGGGTTGCATTAATTGAGTATTTTTCTAAATATCGAAGCGAGCTTTCAGAAGATAGTCAGCAACGATTAGATAAAAATCCTATGCGTATTCTGGATTCTAAAGATTTAAACGATAAACGTATTGCAGAAGATGCGCCAAAAATTTCAGCACATTTAACGACTGCTGCTGCGCAGTTTTTTGAAAAAGTGAGTGAAGGATTAGAAGTGCTTGGCATTAAATATACTCTCGATCCTACCTTGGTACGTGGCCTTGATTACTACACCCATACAGCATTTGAATTTAAAAGTACGGATCTTGGAGCTCAAGATGCTGTCTTGGGTGGCGGCAGATATGATGGTTTGGTTCAGCATATGGGGGGGCCATCAATTCCAGCTGTTGGTTGGGGCATGGGGGTTGATCGTATTGCTTTGCTTTTAGAAAACAGAGCATTTGCAAAACCAGTGCCGATTGTAATCATTGTGATCGGTGATTATTTTTCTAAAGCACTACAATTAGCAAAAGCTTTCAGAGAAAAAGGTAATGTCTGCGAAATACTTTATAAAACAAATCCAGGAAAAGCTTTTAAAGATGCCGATAAACTTGGCGCGCGCTTCGCTATTATCATTGGAGAAGAAGAAACCAAAACCAATACGGTTAAAGTTAAAGACTTAAGTCTACCGCAAGATCATCCACAAAAAGAACGCACCATGAAAAACAGTGAAGTGCTTGAAATGCTGTGTGCTGAACATGCGTGAATCAGTTATTGTTTCTGAAAAAGAAGTAATGTGTGATGGTTCGGTGGATGGTAAAACACTTGGGCATCCACGTGTTTATTTATCTATTCAAACAGATGATCGAATAGAATGCACTTATTGCGGGAAAGTGTTTGTGTATGACTGTTCCCAAAACTGATTTTTGTTGTCACTTAACAAACCGCACCATCATTGAAATACAGGGTAGTGACCGTGAAGCATTTCTGCAGGGAATTATTACTCAAGATATAAAACTCCTGGATCGTCAGTCCATTATTTACAGCTTAATGCTATCTCCTCAAGGAAAATTTCAATTTGATTTTTTTATAATTCGTACTGGTGATTCGTGGTTTATTGATATTGATGCAACGCGTGCTCATGCATTTGTACAGCGATTACAATTATTCAAATTACGTTCTGATGTTAGCATTAATATAAATACCGATTGGCAGATTGGAGTTAGCTCAGCTCAAGTTGAAGTTGAAAACTGTTTTTTTGATCCTCGCTTAAAGGAGCTTGGTTACCGATTTTATGATAAGAAAATAGTTTCTGAAGCATCAAGTGACGTTTATGAAAACATGCGTATAAGCCTAGGTATTCCAGATGGAGCCCATGACATGGTTGTGGATAAATCAATTCCTTTAGAGTGGGGTATAGATGAACTTAGTGCCATTGCTTGGACCAAAGGTTGTTACATGGGGCAAGAACTGACAGCGCGTTCTCGTTATGTTGGGCAAATTCGCAAACGTGCTTTTCCAATTAGTTTCAGCGTACCTGGTGAATGTATCGTTGGAGATAAGCTTGTAGCTAATGGGCACGAGGTTGGAGAGCTGCGTGCAGCCAATGGTAGTGTTGGGATTGCATTGCTGAAATTAGAAGCCCTGCAGTCCGAAATAGTGATAAATGGTCATTCCGTAAGGGTAAGTAAGCCTAGTTGGATGCAGTTACCTGAGTAGACCGCTTATTGCCCCCTTTATTGTTAAAATTTTATCATTTAAGCTTATACCAATATCTTTTAAAATTTTGGGTTCTATGTCTGGTATACGGCGCAGTGCGTTTATTTCTATTTGTTTTATATGCATAATGTTAGGCGTGCTTGTAGCACTGTTTCCGCAGGCAAAATCTGCATTTGTAACCAATATTCCCTTGAATGGTACTATTTTAGCATTGTTTTTGTTTGGAGTTTTGTACAATGCCTACTTGTTTTTCTTTCTAAGGCAAGAAGCTATATGGTTTTCATTTTTTGAAAAATCACGTGACCATGAAACTAGCGCTCCAAAGCCAAGGGCGTTGAAACCTTTACAGCAGCTATTTCAGCAAACTCGACCATCAAGCTTTATGTTGCAGGCAACGTTTGGAAGTATTCAAAATCGGTTTGATGAGAGTAGGGATATTAATCGCTACATAACAGGGCTGCTTGTTTTTCTAGGACTTCTGGGTACTTTTTGGGGATTATCCCATACGGTGACAGCAATTTCTGGCGTAATTTCTAGCATTGATTTGCAAGCGGGGGATATTCAAGATGCGTTTAAGACACTAAAGGACGGATTGCGAGCGCCTTTAGTTGGTATGGGAACTGCATTTAGTTCATCATTATTTGGGTTGCTTGGATCACTGATTATTGGCTTTATTGATGTGCAATATAACAAGGGAATCCAAGGATTTTTCTATTATATTGAAGAGCGAATTCATTTTGGAAAACTTAACATTGGAAGTGCTGAAGGACAGAATGCTGGGCAAACTTATTCACAGAGTGTCTTTGAACAAGCAGCAGAAAGTATGCAGCTTTTGGCTCAGCAGTTGCAGCGTGGAGAAGAAAATCGCCAGCAGTATATGCGTGGATTGACTGATCTTGCAGAAAAATTAAATATGCTGACTGACCAACAAAATCAGCAATTAGCAGCATTGCAAAACGTTGCGCAGAGCCAATTTAATATGCAGCAACTGCTAAGTCGTCAATCTGAAGTGGCAACAGATACTACTAAATATTGGCGTAGTCTAGACTCTCAGATGGTTAGAATTCATGACGATATAACAACTGGGCGCCAACAGCTAAGCCGCGAGGTGTGCGAGGAAATTCGTACAGTGGCTAGAATACTCGCGGCTTTAGGTGAAGGACGTGATGCGGCTTAGACGTTGTGTGTGCCAAGAATAGTTCTCACTCTTTCTGAGCTTCTGCCTACTGGCTTCTTTTTGACTGGTGAATTTGGTGCTGTATTTTCTTTGCCTATTAGTATTAGTGGATCTTCCGAATCAGCTTTTTCTCTTGCATTACGATCTCTTTTTTCTGGTTGAGTAGATTTTTGAGATGCTTCATCGCTTGATTTGGCAATACTAATTTCTTGAACTCCTTGAGTAACTGAAGATGATGATCTCTGCAATTTTCCAGCAGAACCTCTTTTGGCTACGATTTTTTTTCTTCCAATTGGCGATGCTTCATCGCTTAATGAACCATCAGTTACAGTACTGCTTACGCTAACTCTGCGTATTTGTTGTACAAAAGAAGAAGATGATGCTACTGAGTCTCTTGAATTACTGTCATCAGAGGTACCATATTCAAATTCAGATGCAAAAGAAGTTCTTCCGCTCGAGAAGCTATCACGTCCTAATGATAAGTCAGAAGCTATGAAAACTTCAGTGTCGTCATCGCTATCTTCTAGTGCAGCTGCATGTTGTGCGTTTTGAGCTATTACGCGGTCAAAACCTTCTCTTAATTTTGTTGATTTTTTGAATTTAACTTCAGTGCCGTTTGGAATGATTGTAAGGTTTCCTCTGTATTCTTTTGTAAACATCAGAAAGTTAGAGGTTTCTTCTGAAACACTGTCTTCATCATCTAATATGTGAGCAGTTGCTTTTGCCAACGTAAGAAAGGCGGTTAGTTTATTTATATAATAAGCTTCAGAGCTAGCTATAGCTCTATTAATAAGGGTTTCTCTTTCTGATTTATGGTATTCCTTAAATTTTCCTTTATGTTCGCTATGACAAAGATAGCTTACAGTTTCTTGATTTTGATATGTATGATGAATTTCTGAGACACCGCTATGACTTAGAGGGTTTTGCCCATTAAGCATTCTACGCACATTATACTCGCTATAAACAACACCTTCATCAAGAGTTAGTGTGGCTTGTTGATATAAGCCGAATCCTTTGTTTGGTTGTGTCATCCATTTTGGAATAAAATACGTATTACCAAAATGAGTGCTAACTAGGCAGAAATTGTCAGCTCCTACTGACTTTAAAAAGTCTGCAGGTCCTTTTGAAGTAAAAAGGGTCGATGGATTACCCTTAATGTCATGTAAATGTGTTCCATTGGCAGCAGTGTTTTCTGGTGTATAGTGTGCGCCCTTGCGCTGAAATTTTTGCAAGAAAACAGGAAGTAATGCATCAAAACATCTTTTTATATCATGAACTATAATTTTAGTTTTTTTATCATCTGGATGGCCCTCTGAAAAGCCTTCTGTATTGCCAAAAAGAATATGTATTTTTTGAATTTCTTCAATTGAACGTGCTAACAGCCATGATAAAGATTCTATTTGAGCATCTGTCAGAGGAGTAGGTGCTGGAGCAGCGTTGGCGACGATATTAGGTTGAGGGGATCCTGGTAGAGGAGGAATAGGATCTTCACCATTAAAACTTGCATTAATAGGCAGAATAAAAATTGCTGAAATAAGAACGCTAAAAAGTTTTTTAAAAATAAAATTATTCATTTGTTGATTTCGTTAATACAATGCATCGCACATATATGTCAAAAAGATAAAAATTAGTCAATATAGTTCTTAAAAATAATTTAAAAATTGTTTATTTGGTAATTAATTAAATGCGATTTGGATGTTTACAAAATTGATCTTTTCATATTCTTCGGTCTGTATGCTAGGCTTGTTCCAGCTAATATCTAATTAAGTTCAATGATGTCTTATAACGTAACTTTGATTCCAGGAGACGGGATCGGCCCAGAGGTAACAACATCAGCGCGTCAAATTATTGATGCTACTGGTGTGAAAATTAATTGGGAAATTTGTGAAGCGGGCGCTGAGGTTTTTAAAAAAGGTATGGCGACTGGTGTTCCACAAGAAACAGTTGATTCTATTAACAGAAATAAGGTTGCCCTAAAGGGGCCGCTTGCAACACCCGTGGGGTTTGGTGAAAAAAGTGCCAATGTAACATTACGAAAGATGTTTGAAACCTATGGAAACATTCGACCAGTAAAAGAATTCCCAGGAGTGGTTACTCCTTATAGTGGTCGCGGTATTGATTTAGTAATTGTGCGTGAAAATGTTGAAGACCTTTATGCTGGCATTGAACATATGCAAACACCAAATGTGGCTCAATGTTTAAAGCTTATATCCAGAAAAGGTTGCGAAAAAATTGTACGTTTAGGATTTGAATTTGCCCGTAGTCAAAACCGTAAAACCATTCACTGTGCCACTAAAGCAAACATAATGAAGTTTAGCGAAGGTATGCTAAAGCGAACTTTTGAAGATATTTCAAAAGAATATCCAGATATCGAAGCTCAGCATATTATTGTAGATAACTGCGCGCATCAATTAGTAAAAAAACCTGAACAATTTGAAGTAATTGTAACGACTAATATGAATGGGGATATCTTAAGTGATTTATCTTCTGCGTTGGTTGGTGGTCTTGGCTTTGCGCCTGGTGCCAATATTGGTGACAACGCCTGCATTTTTGAAGCAGTGCACGGTTCTGCGCCTAAATATGCAGGGAAAAACAATATTAATCCTATGGCGGTTATATTATCAGGCGTTATGATGCTTCGTCATTTGGGAGAATTTAAAGCCGCTCTAGATATAGAGCATGCATTATATATAACTTGTGCTGTTGATAAAATTCTGACTCGTGACGTGGTAGGCGATGCAAAAGGTGCTTCACCACTTTGTTTACAGAATCTGTCATTAAAAACCTTGGAAAACGCTATGAAGGCATTCACGATCGTGCTTATAAAGCAATTAATGTTGATAACTCAACCATTCCTGTAGCGCCAATTCAGGTTAAAGAGCGTTTTGTTGAAGGGGTAGATGTATTTTTTGAAAACACTAAACCAGTAAATGAATTTGGAAAATTAATGGAAGCTGCAGCAAACGAGGCTTCAGTGAAGTTAAAGCTTGTGACATGTCGCGGAATGAAAATTTATCCCGCTACAGAAAACACAGTCTTAGACTTAACTGATCAGGTGACAGCTAGATTTGTTGGTAGTGGTCATTTAGATGATAGTCAAATTCAAAAACTTATTGCGGCAGTTAGTACAAAGGCAATGTGGTCACATATTGAAAAGCTGCATGTGTTTGATGGTAAGGCTGCATATACTAAGGCACACGGAGAAGAGTAAAATGGAATTCTCCATGAAGAAACTAAAAAGCTCTGGACTTGTAAAACTTACCATATTTGAGACACTTAACTAAAGAACGCTAAGATGGTATAATTTTGTCATGGAGGAAAT
>DYTB01000050.1 GCA_020726185.1 Candidatus Odyssella sp.
ATTTCCTCCATGACAAAATTATACCATCTTAGCGTTCTTTAGTTAAGTGTCTCCATTATTGAATCAATATTAAGTTTTACATATAGTGTATATAGCCACCTCAGAAAAACATTTCAATACAAAAAGAAAAATTATAGATATTTATGAACAAAAATAAATTAAGATATGTTCTAAAAAACCAGTCTGTTGATGTTCTTCAATTGGCCATAGAAGAGGATTTTTTGTTAAAAACCCTTTGGAACACAGTATTATCTAGCAAACCAACCTGTGTGGGGCTATATGCTGCCATCAACCACGAAGTTGATTTAAGTTCTGTTTTTAAAAAATGCCAAGAACTTCAAATTGCCACAGCTTATCCGCGCATTACAGGAGATGTAATTACTTTTCATAAAATTGATTCATTAGACATGCTAAGCGAAAAATCCTTTGGGATTTTCGAACCATCGCAAACAGCACCTTTAGTTGTGCCTGACTTATTAGTTGTACCAGGCCTTGCTTTTACAAAAAGTGGCAAGCGCCTTGGAAGAGGGAAAGGACACTATGACCGTTACTTAAGTCAGCATCCCATACTCACAATAAGTTTAGCATTTTCTTGGGCTCTGTTAGATGACTTACCAACAGAACATCATGATGTAAAAATTCATAGAGTTATTAGTTATTATTAAGAAATACCATAAAAAAATTCTCCAGGTACATGTCCTGGAGAATTTTTTATACAGGAATAAATTAAAAATTAATAGCTATACTGACTGCACACACCTGTTTAAGTGGTTGCTGTACGCCTTTTTTGCTTTGTTTCCTGGCAAGCAACCTGCTGCTTCTATCACAGCTGCTTTGTTTGCAACATTAGGCTTCTCTGCATCTCCAGATGCTGGCCATTTAGCTGCATTAACTTGTGCTAGAGCTGCTTCATATCTTTGTTCTAGTGTTTGTGCTGGTGCTGCTTTTTTTCCAGGTGCATATGCAGTGCCCATGAAAAACACGCCTGCTAGTAATAATGATAAAGTAAATTTCATAACGAACTCCATTAAGTAAAAATATTATTAACAATCTAGATTTTAAACAGAAAATGTTTAACAAATTATTAACAGCATCGCTTAAAATACCAAAAAATATCCAAGCTCTAGAAAATCTACATCACCCCCTGCTATAGTTTTCAAAAATAGCTATTGAGTTTCTTATGAAAAGTCCTTTTTTGCAAAACCTACAATCTAAAGGGTTGCTTTTTCAAGCAACAGACCTTGAGGCTTTAGACGAGCTATTTGCAAATAAGGAACCCGTTGTCGCCTATATTGGCTTTGACCCGACCGCTAGCAGCTTGCATGTAGGCAACCTAAGCCAAATTATGACATTGCGCCTACTGCAACAACATGGGCATAAACCCATTGTGTTAATTGGTGGAGCAACAGCACAGGTAGGAGATCCATCAGGCAAAGACGAAATGCGTCAACAAAATAGTGATGAAACAATTGCTACTAACATTGCGGGCATTAAAGAATGTTTTGCAAAATTTTTAAAATTTGGAAACGGCCCCACCGATGCGGTTTTAGTCAATAACGCCGATTGGCTAATGAATATTAACTATATTGATTTTTTAAAAAACTACGGTCGCCACTTTTCAATAAACCGCATGCTCAGCTTTGATAGTGTTAAATCACGCCTTGATCGTGAACAGCCTTTATCATTCTTAGAATTCAACTACATGATCTTGCAAGCGTATGATTTCATGGAACTGTTTAAAAAGCATAAATGCGTTTTGCAGCTTGGTGGATCTGATCAGTGGGGAAATATTGTTAACGGTGTTGAATTAACACGCAGAGTTTTAGGCAAACCAGTATTTGGCCTAACCAGCCCATTGGTGACAACTGCTAGTGGTGTAAAAATGGGAAAAACAGCAAAAGGTGCGGTTTGGCTGAACGATAATATGCTCAGTCCTTTTGAGTACTGGCAGTTCTGGCGCAACACTGACGATGCAGACGTACTTCGCTATATGAAGATTTTCACCGATTTCACCGTTGATGATCTTGCAAAATACGCAAAGCTTGAAGGCTCAGCCTTAAATGATGCAAAAATTGCCTTAGCAGATGCTGCAACAGGTGTGTGTCATGGTAAAGGTGTTTTGACTGAAATTCATGCCCAAGTTCAGGCAGCTTTTGGTGCTGGTAGCGACGCTGACCTTCCAACAAAATGGATAGAAGAATCACAAATTGACATACCAACGTTGGAAACGTTATTGGTGGCTTCTGGATTGTGCGCAAGTAAAGGTGAGGCAAAGCGCCTAGCCCAAGGTGGTGGACTTCGCATTAATGGAGAACAAGTTACTGACCCAAGACAAGATGTTGATGTTTTGGCACTTCGCGCTGCGCCTATAAAAATATCTTTGGGTAAGAAGCAGCACTGTTTAGTGCAAGTTAGATAGCAATACTATCTAACCTTTTCAAAAATGTACTCAGTGCGTTCGCCAAATTTCTGCGTGCCCTGCAATGCAAACCCTACTGCTTCAAATTTTTCTGTAAGGTCTGGTAGGTAAGTTCGAAATGTTCCACCAATGCCTAAACTGTTTGCGATGTATTCCTCATGGGCAGATAACATGAAGGCGTGATCAATAATATTTCTAATGGGACTTCTGCCTTCTGTTTTTAATTGAATCAATGCCGCCCAGAAAGTAGGAGTCACTGCATCTGCAAAAATATCAGCATGAGCACCACCATCATAAGAAATATTAGCAGTAAGCCCACCTTCAGTTATGGCGACAGCAATCTGTCCGTCATGATCACATTGGCAATGTTGGCAAGAATGCACAAAAGTTTTATTTGTATAAGCTTTTAAAAAGTCGTCAGCAAAATCTGCAGATGTTCCTGCAACATCTGCTATCAAAGAATGACCGCAACCCAAAACTAGTGTGTCGGCTTCTCCTTCTAATGCTATACGCCTTAGAAGTGATTGAGTAAAAGTATGACTCCTTATTTCTGTGTCAAAAAGATGGTGATCACCAGCAACCAACCCCTCAACCAATAAATGCATGCGCATCGCTGTAAAGCCAGAATTTAAGTATGCCTCTTCAGCAAAAAATATCTTTCCCAAAAAGTGTTTTAGTAATTCACTATTACCGCCACTAGTTTCCAATCGGTGATTGTATGCAGCAATCACACTTTGAGACTGAGTAATTAGTTCTTCCACAAAAGCTTCAAATCCAACTGCATCTCCTTCTGTTGTGTGTAATATATTTAAAATCCCTGCAAACATCCCATCACTATTAACAGTACGTAGATTAGGAGCAACAGGGCGATCTCCTTTAAACGATGTGCAATATTTTTGTCTTATCATTTCTTTGAAAAATTCAGTTGAAAAAATATCTTCTCGCGAAAACACAAGAGGCTCTAACTGAATAGAGTCAATATGTTTTTTTATGTTTTTCGCCACAGGTTGTTCTGGGAATGTATCAGCAAATGTTGACCATCTGGCTTTATCAAAAGTTAAGATTTTAAAATAACCCGGAATAGTTCTACCAAGTCCAAGACTTGGAACTAATTCAATTTCTGTAGCTTCTGTTGCAGCACATACTGATACTATTAAACAGAATGTCACAGCTAGTTTTTTAAAGAATTCTTTTGCACACATGATATTAACAACAGTGTAATTAGACAACTGAAGTTAATATAATTCTAAATGTATTTTTATTTGGTAAATTTTATTTATTAAATATTATGAAAATAAATAATTACCAAGACAAGCAGCGGCAATACTTAAAGAAACGCTTGCTATTATGTAAGTAAAAGCCATGACTATTTGTTGGTTTTGAATCATCTGCAAGCATTCTAATGAAAATGCAGAAAATGTTGTAAATCCGCCTAAAAATCCTATAAGCAATATTGGTTTTAGATGTGCAAATTTAGTTGCCACAACTCCTGCAAAAAACCCACCGCTCACATTTACAATCAATGTAGCTACAGGCAATCCCATAATGGGAAAAACGCACAAGCTAAGTAAATAGCGAATTAAGCACCCTGCCCCTCCGCTTAAAAAAACAACAAGAGCATTAGCCATAGATAGCCTGTTCGTGATTTGGGTTTTGAGCCAACAGAACTGCCGCGACCAACCGATGAGAACCATCAAGATGTGTATTGTGGGTATGACGCATAAATTTTTCTACTGCTTGAGCAGAGTGCGCATATATTTCTGGTTCCTTCAAAGCTTGTGCGTATAAAAACTGATGAAGTAAATGTCCTAAAAAGGTATCGTCACTTAGTTTTAAAAGGTCTTGAATAGCTGATTTTAAATCATTCAAGTTGGTAATCATCAAAAGTTTCTGAATAGCTTGTATGGTGACACTACCACCAGCCGCCACAATTTTTTGATAATTTCCAGGCGAACCTGATGCCATAGAAAGAACTAGCGCATCAGCTTCATGTCCAATAACTTGACCCATATCAGTGTCTGATAACGGCTTGAAATTAATAGTCAAACACCGCGACCTAACAGTAGGCAGCACGCTGCCAATACTGTGACAAATCAAATAGAAAAAAGCATCTTGAGGAGGCTCTTCTAGCATTTTCAGCAAGGCATTTGCAGCTTGTCGATTTAAATTATCAACTGAGTCAATAATAATAATTCTAGGGCCTGTAACTGCCGCTTTTTGTTTTAAGCTATTTAGAAGAGTACGTACTTGTTCAATGGTGATGTCATTTTTCAGTTTTCCATCATCATCTTTGAATTGGCAAATATAAAAATAGTTAGGGTACGCACCTGCTGTACATTGCTGTTCAACGATTTTTTTATTAAAAGAACTAGCCTTGGCCAAAGCAGCTATTGCTAATTCACGAGCCAATGTTGCTTTTCCAATACCCCGCGGACCACCAAGCAAAAATGCGTGATGCTGCTTATTTTCAAGCGCTGATTCTAAAATCGCAAAAGGAGATGTATGGCCAATGATCATGGACCAACATTACCGGGAAAATACTATAAAAAAAACCCCAGAATAAAATCATTCTGGGGAAACTCTAACAAATTTTATCAGTCTGGCTGTGCTGCAAGTTGCAGTAGATCAACCCAAACAGCTCCAGCTCCGTGACCCAAACTCATCAAAGAAACAGCTACATGATTGCATAACTGATAATCTACATCAATAAAACCAAGAACCCCAAGAAGATTAGGCACTATAAGTGCAGCATCAACGCTGTCACACAAAGTTGTTTTAAAAAGATCTGCAGGTCCAACAGAAAGCTGGCCGTCATCACCTGGCACAAGATTATCTGTATATGTATTAATTCTTTGCTTAATAATATTTCTCGTAAGGATTGTATATGCAGAGACATCTCCAGATTCTATAAGACCCTGAACCTGACTTTGACCTTCAACTCCCTCTATTAATCGATAGCAAAGTGATTTGTTAAGATCGTTGGCACAAGTCGCTTGCTGCTCTTCCATTGAAGCAAAAAGTTGCGCTGTGCATATCACCAAAAATACTTTTAATAATGATTCTATATTTTTCATAAAAATAGTTCCTTTTAAAAAATGAAGTTATAAATAGTCTGAATCAAGACATATATACTCACTATTTTTTACTATTACAATAATTTATTATGAATAAGATACTCGAAACGCTTTTATCAATCACCAACTATTATAGTTGGCATTCCAAGCACAATTTTTCCACCATGACCACACGGATCAGTCATACGGGCCATAGGTTTTCCTTGCGCCATTACTGTAACACTTGTCGCAGCAACAGCATCGGGAGGCCCAACACAAACCGATATATCACCAATAGTTGCGGCAGGTGGTCCACCTACCAGGACTGTAGCAGCTGTGCCAATTACTGGGCCACCTACATGGGGAACAATCACCGTTACACTTG
>DYTB01000051.1 GCA_020726185.1 Candidatus Odyssella sp.
AGGGAGTGGCTTGTCAGTCCAAAACGATTGGTATTGACGTTAAACATAGGGAGCTCTTTTAAGATATCGTTGAGCTTGTGGTATTGCATTAAACGAATCTCTTTTTGGGAGTAAATAATCACATGCACTAGTTTTTCATTAACCGTCTGTAAAGAGTTGTCGGAAGTTTGCTTGTATTCTTGCAGTAACGAGTCAAGTGTGTGCGCCAACAAAGAGTGTACACAAAGCAAGATTACAATAAAAATTCGCATGAATGTTGCCAATCCTCTAAAGTTCTTCAAGATAAAGTGCTAGTATAAAAAAGAAGAGCTTAATAATTACGTAATGGTAAGAAACTAAAGGGTTTGCATTTCCAAAGAGCATGTATTGTGGGTGTTGTGTGAAATGACTTGTGATGAACACAGTTCACATGTACCATTCATCACAATAAAACTGTTACTTATGGTAAACCCACTCTTGTCTTTGACAGCGTCTAAAAGTGTCTTTGTTTCCACAAAAACATCTTCAACATAGCCACAATGTGTACATAAAAGATGAATATGAGGTACTTTTTTAATCTCATATTGCTGCTTTTGATTGGGAAGTTTAACCTCTTCTAAAATATGAAATGAAATTAAATCATTGATATTTCGATACAAAGTTGCTTTTGACATCGTAGGATATTTTCGCAGAATAGCTTCATAAAGCGTGTCTACATCGATATGCCCAAACATATCAATGCAATCAAGTATCACCAAGCGTTGATGCGTCGACTTCAAATTACTTGCTTTTAAGACATCTTTAAATCGATCCATGGTGTGTCAAATCCCTTACATTTTAATAAACTAATTTTATTGAAGAAAAGCTTAATAAGATATTAACTATCCTATTTATCCTTTTAAATTATTAGCTTTTAGTCCTAAATAAGATTTAGTATTATTTAAGATAAGATACTATAGGATGTGAATACATTTTTGAAAAGGAGAATAAATGAAGATTTCTAAGGTATTAAGTCTTTGTGCTATCAGCGCAACCGTATTGTTTGGGGCAAACAATTTGGTGGATAAAGTAAAACAAAGTGGTATGGAAGCAATTCCAAACAGTCAACTCGAAGTATTAAAATTAATTGATGATCCTAAGGATCCAATTACGGATGCGAAGGTAGAACTAGGGAAAAAGCTCTATTTTGACCCACGTATGTCAAAAAGTGCCTTGATCAGTTGTAATACCTGTCACAATCTTGCCATTGGTGGTGTTGATGGTATTGCTGCGGCAATTGGTCATGGTTGGACTGCAAACCCTGCACACCTTAACTCACCCCGTATACAACTCAGCTTTCTTTAAAGCACAGTTTTGGGATGGTAGAAGCCCACACTTAGCAGACCAAGCACAAGGTCCTGTTCAAGCAGGTCCAGAAATGGCAGCTCCACCAAAATTGGTTGAAGAGAGAATTAACTCTATTCCTGAGTATGTTGAAGAGTTCAAATTTGCATACGGCGATAAAGTCAAAATTAATTTTGAAAAAATTACGTCAACCATTGCAATTTTTGAAAAAGTATTGGTCACGCCATCACGTTTTGATGATTTTGTGAATGGTAATGATAATGCTCTCTCAAAAGCAGAAAAAGAGGGCTTAGATGTTTTCATCGATAGAGGATGTGCTGCATGCCATAATGGTATTGCTTTGGGTGGAACCATGCAACCGTTCCAAGTAGCAGGCAAATATAAGTTTGCTTCATTGGGCGGTTTTGCGGGTGATAAAAATGGTATGGTGAAAACACCAACGCTGAGAAACATCACTGAAACTGCGCCATATTTCCACAATGGTGCTATTTGGTCATTGAAAGATGCAATTAAAGAGATGGGCAGTACACAATTAGGTATTACGATTACCGATGCTGAGAGCGATAAAATCGAAACATTCCTCAAAGCATTAAAAGGAAGAAAGCCTGCTATTACGTATCCACAATTACCAGAGAGCACGCTCAAAACTCCAAAGCCAGATTCTAAAATATAGGAACTTTATGAGCAAGAGAGGGTGGATTTATTCCATCCCTCTTATTTTCTTCATCTCTTCTTCTCTTTGTTTTAAGAAAAGTTCTAAATTGTATTTTGTGCGGTACGTTGGTGTCATAAGATGAATCAGGATATCACCCATATCAATAACCGTCCAATTATCATCGGCATCTACATTTAAAAAGATTTCACCTGCACCTTTTAACTCTGTTTTGAGGTGGTCTAATAAAGAGAGACCATGACGCTCTCCCATCGTCGTAGCAATCACGACACTGCTTACAAAGTAGTCTTTGTTGCGCATATCAAACACTTGTATGTCTTCTGCTTTTTTTTCGCTAAGTGCAAACACAATTTTTTCGATTCGATTATCCATTGTTTTCCTTGAGGTAATAAGCTTTGACTTGCGTTCGAATGGATGAGGGAATAAACTCCTCATCAAATACCTCGCGAAGCTTTGAAGAGCTGATATTAACATGAATTGGTAAAATTTTCAAGTCAGGCGGATACGCAGAACGATTTCGCGTAGCCACCGCGTATTCTACTAAGGATGAAAGTTCTTCATAACGACGCCATAATGGCAAAGAGCTAAAAGCATCACTGCCCATAATCAGATAGATATGTGCTGTGGGGTATAAAGAGCTTACATGTAAAACCGTTTCAATGGTTGGAACTTGCCTGTGTTGATCACACTCATAGCTGAGGACATCTGTTTTGGGTGTGTTTGCAAAGAGGGTTTGAAGCCATGCAAGGCGCATTGGTGCTGGGGCACTAAAGCTCTCTTTAAAGGGACTTAAAAAAGTAGGGACAACAAAGAGCTTGTCAATGTCTAGAAGTGCTAAGGCTTTTTCAACAATTTTTTGGTGTCCTAGATGAGGGGGGTCAAAAGACCCTCCAAAAATTGCTATCTTCAACCGCACCCCTTAAACGTTTTTATACGCATTTTTTGGTAAACTACGAACCTTATTATATCAAAAGGAAAACCTATGGCACTCAAAATTGCTATAAATGGATTTGGTCGTATTGGAAGATGCGTTGCTAGAATTATAGATTCGCGTGATGATGTTGAGCTTGTGTGTGTTAATGACACGGCTGATCGTGCTATGACAAAACAATTACTGAAATATGACAGCGTTCACGGTATTTTTCAAGGTGCGGTGGAGCTTTTAGACGATGACTATATGCAAATGGGAAAAGCAAAAGTCAAAATGTTTTCAACCCGCGATGCAAAAGCTCTCAATTTTAAAGACTATGGCGTGGATGTAGTACTTGAATGTACAGGAGCACTCTTAAGTCAAAAAGATGCGCAGGTGTTTATCGACAATGGCATCAAACGTGTGGTGATGTCAGCGCCTGCAAAAGATGATACCCCAACCTTTGTTATTGGTGTGAATGAACACACGTATGCAGGACAAGCGATTGTTTCCAATGCGAGTTGTACCACAAACTGTTTAGGTCCTGTGGCAAAAATCTTAGACGATGCGTTTGGTATTGACAAAGGTTTGATGACCACCGTACATGCGTACACCAATGACCAAAATATTTTAGATGTTAAACACGCTAAAGATTTACGTCGTGCCCGAGCGGCAGCGGTCAATATGATTCCAACAACGACAGGGGCTGCTAAAGCGATTGGCTTAGTGCTTCCACATCTTAAAGGTCGTTTACACGGACAGAGTGTACGCGTTCCAACGCCAAATGTTTCTATGGTTGATTTAAACGTTGTGGTTAAAAAAGCAACGACAAAAGAAGAAGTAAATGCGCTCTTTACACAAGCATCACTTGGGCATCTCAAAGGTATTTTAGAAGTGGATGTTGAGCAACGGGTTTCCTCTGATTTTGTCACCAGTACGTGGAGTTCTATTGTTGCATCTGATTTGACGCAGGTCATTGGTGGTGATATGATCAAAGTGATGGCATGGTATGATAACGAGTGGGGCTACTCCACACGTTTGATTGATATGGCGTTACATGTAAGTAAGTAAAAGGACGGATGATGATTCGATCTATTCGAGATTTGGATATTACCGGAAAAAAAGTTTTTATACGATGTGATTTTAACGTCCCCTTAGATGAGTTTAACAACATCACTGATGATAGACGTGTGCGCTCTGCAATACCAACGATTCGTTATTGCTTGGATCACGGCTGTTCTATTATTTTAGCGAGCCATTTGGGGCGTCCTAAGGGCGTTGTGGATGAAAAGTATTCACTTGCACCCGTTCAAATGCGTTTGAAACGTCTTTTGGATATGGAAGTGCAACTAAGCTTGGATGTCATTGGCAAAGATGCAGGGGAAAAATCAGCGGCATTGCAAAATGGCGAAGTGCTTTTGTTGGAAAATTTACGGTTTCACAAAGGTGAAACGACCAATGATGAAGAATTTGCTAAAGCGTTAGCCGATATGGCAGAAGTGTATATTAATGATGCGTTTGGGGTGTGCCACAGGGCGCATGCTTCTGTAGAAGCCATTACCCATTTTTTCAATGAAAAAACATCGGCTGCTGGATTTTTACTCCAAAAAGAAGTTGAATTTTCAAAAAATCTTTTGCGTCGTCCAACGCGTCCGTTTGTCTCGGTTGTGGGTGGCAGTAAAGTGAGTGGAAAGCTTCAAGCTTTGATGAATTTGCTCCCTCGTGTGGACAAACTCATCATCGGGGGAGGTATGGCATTTACCTTTTTAAAAGCACAAGGGCTTGACATAGGCAATTCATTGGTAGAAGATGATTTGTTGGATGAGGCACTGCGTGTCATGGATGAAGCAAAGCGTTTAGGGGTTAAAATTTATCTTCCCGTGGATGTGGTCGCGGCGCAAACATGTTCACAAGATGCAACGATTAAATTTGTAACGGTTCAAGAAATTCCTAAAGGATGGATGGGTTTAGACATTGGACCTGCGACTTCTAGGTTGTTTCGTGAAGCACTTGCCGATGCGCAGACCATTTTATGGAACGGTCCTATGGGTGTGTTTGAAATCGAAAAATTCTCCAAAGGAAGCTTCAAGATGTCGCATGTGATTGCAGAAGCCCATGCCACAACGGTTGTGGGTGGTGGCGATACGGCAGATGTGGTTGCGCGTGCTGGAGATGCGGATGAAATGACGTTTATCTCCACTGGTGGTGGGGCTAGTTTGGAGCTTATTGAAGGAAAAATTCTTCCAGGCGTGAAGGTTTTAAGTAACCCTGAAAACGAGTAAGCATGATTATCGCATCCAATTTTAAAACCAACTATACAAGAGAAAAAACCAAAAGCTTTGTGTGTGCAGTACAAGCAGCTATTCAAGAAATGAAAAGTATGCAAGAAGTACGTATTTTTGTACCAGCGACGGCACTGGATAGTTTTCATGAAGTAGCTTCTTTACATGTAGGGGCTCAAAATTTTTATCCAGTTGATAATGGTTCTTTTACCGGTGAAATTGGTTTTGAACAACTCGAAGAGTTTGGCATTAAAACAGTGCTAATAGGGCACAGTGAAAGACGTCATATCTTAGGAGAGACTCAGGAGTTTTTAGCACGTAAATACGACTTTGCACAAGCAAAAAATATTGAAATCGTCTATTGTGTGGGTGAACCTAAAGAGATTCGAGAAAAAGGCATTGATGCTGTGATGTCTTATATTTGGGAGCAGTTCGATG
>DYTB01000026.1 GCA_020726185.1 Candidatus Odyssella sp.
TGGCTGGGGGACCTGGATTCGAACCAGAGTTGCCCGGTCCAGAGCCGGGAGTTCTACCGCTAAACTATCCCCCAGCAGTACACATTCATGACTACCATAATATGCTGATTGAGTGTAAGGTATAAAAAAAAGCAATTATAAAAAGAAATGCAGAAATGTCTGAATATGATGTACAAAAACCACAGCTTGGGGGCGTTCGTCCTCTAGAGTGTGATAGTCACCACCCAATTATAGCCGCAATTGACCTTGGCACGAATTCTTGTCGTTTGTTGGTTGCACGTGTAAACGTAGCAGGTGTTCGCACTAATTATTTTCGTAGTCGTCCAAAACCATTGTCTTGGAAGGTGATTGATTCTTTTTCTAAGGTTGTTCGTTTAGGCGAAGGACTGCACAATAATGACGAATTATCAGTAGATGCAATGGACAGGGCCATGGAAGCCTTGGCAATGTGCCGTAAAAAGCTAGACCGTTATCATTTACACAGTTTACGTGCCGTAGCGACCGAAGCCTGTCGCCGCGCAACAAATAACCACGTGTTAGTTGATCGTGCAAAAAAAGAATTGAATCTCGATATTGAAATTATTGATTCTGACCAAGAAGCAAGTTTGGCCCTTAAGGGGTGCTCTGCAATGCTAAGTCCACACATTCCTTACGGAATTGTTTTTGACATTGGCGGGGGCAGCACAGAAGTTATTTTGGTGAAACTTAAAAAAGACGGCAAACGTCGCCCTGGTTATGCAGTTCCGTTCGATGAAATTGACTCAATTTCTGTTCCCTATGGAGTAGTAACTACAACTGAAGCCGCTGGAATTCCTATAGACACAGCTCAATCACATGAATACTTGCAAGGTCGTATTTTTGAAGGGTTAAAGGGTTTCGTTGAAAGAAATAATATTGCAAAACTTATTGAAAACGATGAATTGCAAATTACAGGTAGCTCTGGAACTGTAACAACCCTTGCTGCCTTTCATTTAGGTTTGGCGCATTATGATCGTCGTCTGGTTGATGGAATGTCAATTTCGTATGAAGATTTATACGCGGTGATAAACCGCATTCTAACTATGACGCGTGAAGAACGCCTTGATCAGTCAAATATTGGTTTTAGCAGGGCTGACTACGTGTTAACTGGATCAAATATTTTAAAAGCAATATGTGATGCATTACCAATTAAAACAATGCGTATTGCTGATCGCGGTGTGCGCGAAGGAATACTAATCGATTTAATGTTAGAAGCCATCAGGATGTAATATGGAATTTGTAAAAGCTCAAGGTCTTGGAAATGATTTTGTCATGTTGGTTAATCCAGATGTGCTAGCCAATGACCTAAGTGATTTAAGCAGAAGACTCGCTGATCGAAGATACGGCATAGGCTGTGACCAAGTGATTGTGGCACACGAAATAAATGACCGAATTAATGTTCGCTTTTTCAATGCAGATGGTTCTGAAGCTGAAAGCTGCGGTAATGGAAGCCGTTGTATTGCAAAATATTTGATGGATCAAAAGCAACAACGCACAATTACCATTGAAACCCTTGGCGGACTTCTGAATTGCCAATTGGAAGATGATATGGTGACTATTCAAATGCCAACTCCAACAGTTGAAATTTTAGATGGACCACAATCTTTGGGGCATCTTTCCACACCAGATGCAGTGGCAGTTAATGTAGGTAACCCACATTTGGTATGCTTTGTGGAAAATATTGATTCAGTTTCTAGTTACGGCGAAGGATTAGAAAATCACCCTGCATTTCCACTGCGCACTAACGTTGATTTTGTGAAAATACTCGATTCTGGACATTTACAACTAAAAGTTTGGGAACGTGGAACAGGTATTACGCCAGCTTGTGGTAGCGGCGCGTGCGCATCAGTGGTGGCTGCTTATGCCCATAAAAAAGTTGATCAAAAAACAAAAGTTTCTCAAGCGGGTGGCGACCTTTGGATTCAGTGGGATGGGCAAAAATTGTACATGACAGGCCCTGCTGTGATTGTGTTTACGGGCACTGTTTTCTATAAGTCATGAAATCTCTAAAAGGTTTTGATTGGGTTCTGGCATCTGCCGAAGATCGGCGGGTAATGCAGTACATGCAGTCGTACGAACTGCCCGAATTTTTATCACGTATTCTTGTTGCACGGGATATTCATTTTGATAAAGTAAAAGATTTTTTGAACCCGTCACTGAAACGCTTTTTGCCTGAACCTTTTCTTTTAAACGATATGGAAACAGCAGTAAAACGTGCAGTTTCTGCAATCAAAACTAATCAAAAAATTGTTGTTTATGGTGATTATGATGTCGACGGGGCAACGTCTTCAGCACTATTGCGCCGTTATTTTCGCGATATTGGTGTAAGCACCGCATTGTATATTCCTGATCGCCTCGATGAAGGGTACGGGGCAAATCCTGCTGCGTTAAAAAAACTACGTAAAGAAGGTAATGACCTGTGCCTTATGGTTGATTGCGGCACTACAGCTTTTGAAGCATTGGGGGAAGCAGCAACATGTGGGTTAGATGTCATTGTTCTTGACCACCACACGGCTGAAACTAGCTTGCCTAGTGCTATAATCGTTAACCCAAATCGTTTAGATCAAGAACTCGGTGAACGAACTGATTTAAAGCTATTGTGCGCGGCAGGAGTAGCATTTTTATTTATTGTGGCACTGAATAGAGCGCTTCGTGCTTCAGGTCACTTTCAAACTCTTCAAGAGCCTGATTTATTGAATTATTTAGATATTGTAGCACTTGGAACTGTGTGTGACGTCATGCCTTTAAAAGGGTTGAATCGCGCGTTGGTAACTCAGGGGTTGAAAATTGCACGTATGCGTAAAAATATTGGCCTTGCCACATTAGCAGATATCGCTGAATTAAAAGGTGGCATAACCTCTGCTTATCATTTTGGATTTATGATTGGCCCACGCATTAACGCTGGTGGCAGGGTAGGGCAGGCTGATCTGGGATCGCGTTTGCTATTCGCGCAAGATGCTTTAGAAGCAAAAGAATTGGCAATTAGGCTCAATGAATTAAATGCGCAACGTCAAGAAATTGAACGTCAGGTTTTAAAAGAAGCCGTTATTCAGGTGGAAACCCAAGATCTTAATTTACGTTCCGTGATTATGGTTAAGGGGAATAACTGGCATCCGGGTGTTATTGGTATTGTTTCAAGCCGTTTGAAAGATAAATATCACAAACCCACATTGGTAGTGACTGATTGGGAAGGTGAGCAAAAAGGCTCAGGACGTTCTGTTTCAGGACTCGACATGGGCGCGCTCATGCATCAGGCTTTGCATAAAGACCTACTTACAAAAGGTGGTGGGCATGCAATGGCTGCAGGTTTTACCATTACGCCAGGTTGCTATGAAAGTTTTTATGATTTTATCGATACGGCAGCTTTTCCCTGCATGCAAAATAGAGAGCTTAAGCTTACCATAGACGGGTTCCTAACTATTGATGGCTTGAATGAAGTGTTTCTAAACCATGTACAACAGCTAGAACCTTATGGTAGCGGTCATCCAACCCCTACATTTGCATTTAAACATATGATTTGTAATTTTGCCGATGTGGTAGGTGAACAGCATATTCGCTTGCAGCTGCAAGATGAAACAGGTAAACGTTTAAAAGCTATGGCTTTTCGCGCTATGCAAACACCTTTACAAGAAGTGCTTAACCATCGTGGTCCTCTTGAAATAGCAGGCAATGTAAAGCTAGATGAATGGCAAGGAAGACAACAACTAATACTAATTGTTGACGATATAAGGATATAAATATGCAAAAAATTATAGAAGCCGCGTGGGATAATGTAGCGAATTTGACTGTAACAGATGAGCTAAGAAATGCTGTTGAGCAAACGCTTCAGCTGCTTGATACAGGTGCAATTCGTGTTGCGACAAAAACCGCTGATGATTGGCAGGTTAATACGTGGCTAAAAAAGGCAGTTTTGCTATCATTTCGCTTAAATTCTAATAAATTGCAGCAAGGTTATCCTGCGTCATTTTTTGACAAAGTTCCCTTAAAATCTGACAACTGGACTGCTGATCAATTTTTAAATTCAGGATTTCGTAGTGTGCCAGGTTCAATTGTGCGTCGCGGTGCGTATATTGCGAAAAACGTTGTGCTAATGCCAAGCTTCGTTAACATTGGCGCTTATGTTGATGAAGGAACTATGGTTGATACATGGGCAACAATTGGTTCGTGTGCTCAAATTGGTAAAAATTGTCATATTTCAGGCGGTACTGGAATAGGCGGAGTTCTTGAGCCTGTGCAGGCAGCTCCTGTTATTATTGAAGATAATTGTTTTATTGGTGCGCGTTCTGAAGTTGCCGAAGGCGTTATTGTTGAAACCGGCGCTGTACTCAGCATGGGTGTGTTTATTGGTGCGTCCACAAAAATTATTGATCGCCAGACTGGTGCTATTTACTTTGGGCGAGTTCCTGCATATTCAGTAGTTGTTCCTGGGTCACTTCCCTCATCAGGTGGTGTCAACCTTAGCTGTGCTGTCATTGTTAAAACCGTTGACGCAAAAACCCGTTCAAAAACCGGCATTAATGAATTATTGAGAGATTAATCATGAATGTTCTAGAGCTTGCTCAAAAACTTATTCAATTTGATACAGTCACTCCCAAGGGATCTGAATGTTTAGATTTTATTGAGAAATATCTTGAATCATTTGGGTTTGAAGTGTCTAGATTACCATTTGGCAATGTTGATAATTTGTTTGCCCGAAAAGGAACAGACGCGCCGCACATTATGTATGTTGGTCATGTTGATGTGGTGCCAGCTGGTGAAGGTTGGACGCATGATCCATTTTCAGGTGTTGTGGAAAATGGTGTGTTATATGGACGCGGTGCGGTTGATATGAAAAGTTCCATAGCGGCATTTTTAGCAGCCATACCAAATATAAAAACTAATGGATCAATCAGTATTCTACTTACATCAGACGAAGAAGGCCCTGCTAAAGACGGTGTAGCTAAAGTTATTCCGTGGTTAAAAGAAAATAACCATATTCCTACCTTTGCTTTGGTAGGTGAGCCTACATCAGTTGATAAGGTTGCAGACACTATTAAAAATGGCAGGCGTGGCAGCATTAGCTTCGACATAACTGTTCAAGGTAGTCAAGGGCATGTGGCATATCCACACTTGGCAAATAATGCGGCCAACCCAATGATTATGTTTCTTGGTGAGTTAGTTTCAACTTCTCTTGATAAAGGCACAGCTGCCTTCGACCCTAGCAACTTAGAAATTGTAAAATTGAATATGCCAAACAGTGCTTACAATGTAATTGCAGGCACCGCTTATGCTTCCGTAAATATTCGTTTCAATACTCAACATAGCTTTGAATCATTAACACAACATATTAATTCGATAGCCAAAAAAGCAGAAAAACACTTTAAAGTTACTTTTTCAATAACACCACTACCATCAGCAGAGCCTTTCATCGCTAGTTCTTCGGTATGGGCGAATATAGTATCAAAAGCAGTTGAAGCTGAAACTGGTGTTGCGCCTATCTGTTCAACATCAGGTGGAACTTCAGATGCACGTTTTATGCACAAAATCTGTCCTGTTATTGAATTAGGCCTTTTGAACAAAACTGCGCACCATGTTGATGAATGTGTGCCTGTTAGTGATTTGGAGATGCTTCAAAAAATTTACGAGCGAGTTTTTCAAAGATAGTTTTAAACTCGCTCTTCTTTTGATTGAATTTTTCTATTGCGCTTACTGATATAGTGAATAACAATGTCAGTAATGAAAAAGCATCAGTATCTCTATCTTGGCAATGGGTGTAAATACCGCTACATTTCACCAAGTGCACCCGTAGCTCAGCTGGATAGAGCGTTGCCCTCCGAAGGCAAAGGCCGTACGTTCGAATCGTATCGGGTGCGCCAGAATTATTTTACGAGAAATTAATCATGCAACTTGCTGAAAAGTCCTCCCCATTAGTTGATTTTCAAGATGTGAATTTTTCTTATAAAGGATCAAAACAAGACGTTTTGCACAAGGTTAACGTCATTTTTAGGTCGCATTCATTTTATTTTTTAACCGGGGATAGTGGAATGGGGAAAACCTCATTCCTAAAATTAATTTATAACGGATTGTTGCCTACAACTGGAAATATTAGTATTTTTGGGATTAATACCAAAAATTTAAATATTAACTCTCTGCTAGATTTTCGCCAACAAATTGGCATTGTTCAGCAAAACTGTGAACTTTTTGAACACCTGACTATTCAAGAAAACGTAGCATTAGCCTTGAAATTACAGGGAGTGACAGCAAAAAAAGCAAATATGTATGCAGAAGAATTACTTGCTTGGTCTGGACTTGGTGACTACTTAAAGCGCTTTTCTAAAGAACTATCAGAAGGTCAAAAACAACGAGTAGCAGTTGCACGCGCGGTCATTCGCAAACCAAAATTATTATTGGCAGATGAACCTACAGGAAATGTTGATGAAGCCCAATCAAAACGATTAATAGGGTTATTTAAAGAATTAGTCAAAATGGGAACAACAGTCATTATTGCAACCCATAATCGACAGCTTGTTGCATCTAAAGGGTATACTGAATATCGCTTAAGACATGGAGATCTCAGGGAATACAGTGCTTTAAGAGGAACATCTAGCTTAACTGCACAACTAATGAGGAAGGCATGATGTTTTCAATGCCAAAAGACCTTCCACTTCTATACGATAAAAATCGTCGTACTTTTATGTTGATATTGTCGGTTTTAATTGGGTTACTTTGCTTAGCGAGTATTTCTTCAAATGGAGTTCGTGATTTTATAAAGGCATGGCAATTTAGTCCTGAACAAGAAAATTATGTACTTATTCCTTACAGTGGTAGTGCCACACAATTGAAAGAAGACACTGCAGAATTAGAGAAGTTCTTAAAAAAATCTCCTCTTGTTAAAAGCTTTAAAAAGATCGATGAGCAATCATTTCAGAGAATGTTTAGTCCTCAGTCTACTTCAAGTAAATCATGGATAGAATCCATTCCATTTCCTATTTTTATTGAATTGAATTTAAAGTCATCATCTCAAAAAAAAGTAGATCTTATCGAAAAACAAATTAAAGATATTGTTCCAGATGCACAGGTATACACTCAACCGCGCTACTCTGCAGAATTTGTCTCATCGTTTCAAATTTTAAGTTACATATTAAACAGCATTATCGTTTGCTTTATTGTTGCATTTTTGGCCGTTATGGTGCTGATGACTCGCGCCATTTTTGCTCAACAAGAACAAAATATTGAACGTCTTTCATTGCTAGGAGCAACTCCAATTTACATCAAGAAATTATATTGTTGGTTTATGGCAAGATGTATTTTTCTAAGTTCAATATATGGCTTTTTTGGAGCAAGTGTTGCCTGCTGGGTCATTTATATGGCTACACAGCACATGGCCTTTTTCCCTTATGGTTTTGCAGCTCCTTCATTACTATTGTATTTATTGTTACCATGCTCTTGTCTTGTTGTTGGGGTTGGTATTACATATGTACTGACAACAGGTCTGTTAAAAAAATTATGGTCATGCGCTTAAAATTACTTATTCTCTTGGTCGCATTTTGTGTGTGGTCTTATGGTTTGTTTGATTTTTATCGAGACACTCAGAGTTTTTCTTACATTAATAGTCAGGTAAATGGAATTGTTATTTTAACTGGTGGGAAAGATAGAATTCAAACCGGTATGGCTCTTTTTAATCAATTGCACGCTAAACGGATTTTGATTTCAGGTGTTGATAAAATTGTTAACTTAGCAGTGATAAAAGATAAACAACTCAAAGGTTATGATCATCTTTATCAGTTTACTGATTTTGGATATGGCGCTGTTAATACATTTTCTAACGCGCTTGAGTCTGCTGTCTGGGTGCGAAATCATAAATTTAAAACAATTGGTTTAGTCACAAATCGTTTTCATATGCCAAGAAGTCTTTGGCTTTTTAAAAAAACAATGCCCGAAATATTAATTTTTCCTATTGTGGTTGAAGCGGATGAAGCAGGTCTTTTTTACTTACTACGCGAATTTCACAAATACAATCTGACAAGGTTTGTTAGTAGATTTTTATTTGACTCTGAGAGAGAATTGATAGGTCTTTAAGATGCCAAACAATTTTGAGGAATTGTAGCATCATAAAATTCAAAAAAAAATAGTAGATTCAATAATATTTAGTAAAATTTTATGTATACATATGTGTATTCTCTAGGTTACGCTATACTAGGAATACGGAAGAGCACGTCTGCATAAATGAGATATTCAATCTATACAACTTATTTTTTTCTACTTCTAAGCTCCTGCATGAACAATGCAGAAAAAATGGAGTCTGTTGATCCAGCAGGTAGCGCAGCTAGATTAAATGATTTAAGCGAAACTGATCTTACAAAAGTTAGTAAACAAGAGCTTCCCTCAATTTCTGCTGAAGAAGTAAAATCTATTCTTGAAAAAAATACTATTGCTTCCGAAGTTAAGGAAGGCATTTATGCAATGCAACGAGGTGATTACCAGGAAGCTTCGAAACTTTTTAATACAGCTTTGCTTGATGATCCTGCTAACTCATATCTTCATTTTTTAAACGGTTTGAATTATTTACATAAAGCAGCGGCTGGAGATTTAGGTGCTAGAGATTTGGCATTGATGGGCTTTCGTTACGCGATTGTTTATGATCCATCAAACGTGTTGGCTCACAAACGTTTAGGCTACATGTATTACCAAGCAAAAGAATACAATAAGGCTCAGCAAAGCTTTGCGGAAATCTTGCTGCTACAGCAACCAGATGTGAAGTCATTATATGCACTGGCGGCTGCTTCTTATTATAACCATGATTTGAAAACTGCTTATGCAGCTATTACCAAAGCTGTGAATTTAGCGCCTGAAAATCCATTTGTATTAAAGGCAGCAAGCATGATTGCTGCTGCACTTAATCAACCTTTAGAAGTGCAAAATTTTAGAAATAAATACGTTGCTGCAAACAAAAAAGCAGATGGTTATCTAGATAGACGATTACACCAATGGATGAACGTCCATAATAATCCAAACTTAATATTAACTGCTGCTTCTTCTGACGATGATTCGGACGACGATGAGGGTGATGATGATTCGGCAGCAGGTACGTCTGGTGATGCGGCAGGTGCAGATCCATTGGCAGGTGTTGGTGGTGGAACTGCAGCAACTCCAATTGCTAAAAAACTTGGAGTTTATAACGCAAAAAATCCCGATACTTTTGTAGTTGATTGCGCAATTATGAGGGTAAGTGAGCAAGGAAAAACTTCAAAAGGAACTAACATTTTAAATTCAATTAACGTTGTTTTTAACCCAGGAACCTACACAAGTACTCGTACATGGCACAACATGAAGGGGCAAAGTCCCAGTGGTTCTGAAACAAAAAGTTTTAACCAAGGGTTTGGTCTAAGCCAAGCAGCTGGCGCTGCTTACAGTTTGAATATATTTAATGTAACTGATACGCGTATAGAAGTTGTGGCAAGACCAACTTTACTTGCAGCTGTTGGTAAAACTTCTGAATTTTTTGCTGGCACAGATTTGATTGCAAATATTGCATCTGGAACAGGTACAAACAGTATTGAAAGGTTACCGGTTGGATACCGAGTTACTGTAACCCCAATTGGGTCTCGTAAAGACAAAAATGGAGTTTTAAAAATTCAGTTTGATGTGCGTGTAGAAGGTAATACAATTGGTGTTCTTAATGGTTACGGAGGAGCAGCTTCGGCTACTGCATCTGCTTATAGTCAGATAAACCATAGTTCAGTGTGCACAACAGTAGAATTAGCATTTGGTGAAACTACTATTTTAGCTGGTATCTATGACAGAGAAGATAATTCATCTAAAAATTACACTCCTGTTCTGGGGCAAATTCCTGGAGTAAGCATGTTCTTTTCAAATGATACAACAGATAGCATACGTAAATCTGTTGTGTACATGATGACACTTCGTCCAACAGAAAAAATGCAAGAAGATGCAAATATGCTGAACGATGGAAAAAGAATGAGCCCAGAAGTACGTGAACTTCAGCTAAAAAACATTAGCTGGTTTAGCACAGTTCCAAACTCTGCGTTAATTATGAAGGGGTTATCTACAATTTATCGTGAATTTAGAACGGGTGATATTCCTAATATCTATTGGTCGGCCGAAGAAATGGGCTCTAAAGGTGTTGAAGGTGGGGCAGATAATGAAATAAGTGAAGCTGTCAAAATGATGGATTCCTAATCTTTATTCTAACAACCATTTCGTGCTACAAAAGAGCTAGGTATCTAGCTCTTTTGTTTTATGGTCTCCCTACGTTTAAAAGATGGTTCTGAAAAAGTATTTGATAAATTACCAACAGGTGAAGAAGTTGCGTTTTCAATTTCACCAAAACTTGCAAGAGAAGCTGTTGCAATAAGGGTAAATGGTGATTTAAAAGATTTAAATCAACCAGTTCCAGATGGTTCTCAAATTGAAATTATTACTAAAGCCACAGAAGAAGGGCTTGAAGTTATTCGCCATGATGCTGCGCACGTGTTTGCGCAAGCCATAAAAGATTTATATCCAGATACTCAAATAACCATTGGGCCTGCTATTGAAAATGGTTTTTATTACGACATTTACCCTAAAAAGCCTCTTTCGGTAGATGATTTACCAGCCATAGAAAAGCGCATGCGCGAATTGGTTGATGCTGATATTCCAATTGTTCGTGAAGAATGGAACCGCGATGATGCAATTCCCTTTTTCAAAAATATGGGTGAAAATTTTAAAGCTGAAATTATTGAAGGAATTCCTCAAGGTCAAGTTATTAGCTTGTACCGGCAGGGGGATTTTATTGACCTATGCCGTGGTCCGCATTTACTATCTACAAAAAAGGTTGGGCATGCATTTAAGCTCATGAAGCTTGCGGGTGCTTATTGGCGAGGTGACCACCGTAATGTAATGCTGCAGCGCATCTATGGCACTGCTTGGGCTACTCAAGCACAGCTAGATGAATACTTACATATGCTGGAAGAAGCAGAGAAGCGCGACCATCGTAAGCTTGGCGCAGAACTTAACCTTTTTCACATGCAAGAAGAGGCAATTGGTTCTGTATTTTGGCACCCTAAAGGTTGGACGATTTACCGTACACTAGAAAATTTTGTACGTCGTCGTATGGAAAAAGCTGGCTATGTTGAAGTCAAAACTCCACAGTTAGTTGACCTTTCCTTATGGGAAGCATCTGGGCATTGGGAAAAATTCGGTGAGAACATGTACACCGTAGAAAATGACGAAGATAAAGTTTTGGCTATTAAACCAATGAACTGTCCATGTCATGTACAAATTTTTAAACAAGGTCTGAAAAGCTACCGTGATTTGCCATTACGTATGGCTGAATTTGGTTCTTGTCATCGTAACGAACCAAGTGGCTCTTTGCACGGCATTATGCGTGTACGTAGCTTCGTGCAAGACGATGCGCATATTTTCTGTACACCCGAGCAAATTATTTCAGAAACTAAAGATTTTTGCGATTTGTTAAAAGGTATATATAACGATCTTGGATTTGATAGTTTTAAAGTAAGATTCTCTGATCGCCCTGAAAAGCGTGCAGGTACTGATGAACTTTGGGACAAAGCAGAAGAGGCCTTAAAAGAAGCAACTCAAGCTGCAGGTATTGAATATAGCTTAAACCCTGGTGAAGGTGCTTTTTATGGTCCGAAACTAGAATTCGTTCTGAAAGATTGCATAGGTCGCGAATGGCAGTGTGGAACTTTACAGGTTGATTACAGTATACCAGAGCGCTTAGACGCTACATATATAGGGGAAGATGGTCAAAAGCATCGTCCCGTTATGCTTCACAGAGCAGTTCTAGGGTCAATGGAGCGCTTCATTGGCGTGCTTATTGAACATTACGCTGGAAAATTTCCTGTCTGGTTGGCACCTGTTCAAGTGGTTGTTGCAAGCGTTACAACGGAAGCGAATGATTACGCTATAAATATTTGTGAGCAACTAAAAGCAAAAGGCATACGAGCAGAACTTGATATACGCAATGAAAAAATCCCATATAAAGTTCGCGAACATTCTTTGCAGAAAATTCCATACATTTATGTGGTTGGTAAACGCGAAGCAGACGAAAAAACCGTTGCGATTCGTAAACTAGGTGGTGAACAGCAAAATGTAATGGCTTTTGACCAAGCAATGCAGGAATTATATGCAGAAGCTAATGCCGTTGTTTGCTGATTAAAAACTGATACTTTGAAATATTTTACGTTATTTGAAAAATTTAGTTGTTTTTTTTTGTATAAGTTCTATATAACTTATGTAATGAATTAACTTAAATTAACTACAAAGGAAATTATATGAAAAAGTATACATTAGCACTATTAACTGCAACGGTTCTTTCAAGCTCTATTATCGCAATGGAAGCAATTGAATTAACGCCAGATGCAATTAGAGCGCATTTTGCAAATCCATCAATGGGAGCACAACGACCTTTTTATAATTTAGACTGCGTTAAAGCAGCTTTAGACCGTGGTGCCGTTGGCGTCGGTGCAGCTCATCCTGATCTTTATGAATCTGCAGTTGCTATAGTAAAAGCAGGTTTAACTCCTACAGTTGGTGCTAATGGTTTGAATTATTATGATGCAGACTTTATAGCTTTAGCAAAAGATCTAAGTTTTTCTAGAACTGATTTTCAGAGCCTTTTGGCCGCTGCAGTTCGTGATAGCTTAAGCCACCCAACCATAGGTGCAGATGGTAGAAATTACTATCAAACTGAATTACTAGCATTAGGATTAGATCGTGGTGCGGTTGGCGTTGGTGCAGCTCATGCAGATCTTTATGATAGTGCGCGTGCTATTTTATTGAGTGAGCTTACTAATCCTGGAACTGGCGCTAGTGGTCGTTATTTTGACCCACAATACATGGAAATGGCAAAAGCTCAACTTGCTGATGCTGAGATTAATGGTGCATTTATGAACGCCATCAGAGAGATATTAGGTAACCCAATGAGTGGTCCTGTACCTTATGATCAAGATCTATTGGGTTATATTCGTGATAATCAAGTAGTGTTTCCTCAGGATATATTGGATAAAGTTGCTGCAATTAGCTAGTCTGATTTTTCCAACATATTACTTAAAAAAGCACTCTTACTTTGGGTGCTTTTTTATTTTCCCAAATCCACAATACAATCCCACTGCTCAGGTGTGACCGGCATAACTGAAAGCCGTGATTGCTTTATTAAGCCCAATTCTTGTAATTGGGCTGTTTTTTTAATTTTTTCCAATGTAACAGGTTTTTCCAAAGGCTTTACATATTCCATATCAACCATGCCGAATCTGCCTGTGCCATCGGTTGGGTCATCTTTGTAAGATGCGCAAACCTTCACAATGCCCATAATTTGTTTTCCGGTAATTGAATGATAGAAAAAACACAGGTCTCCTATTTTCATTTGCTTTAGAAAATTACGTGCTTGGTAATTTCTCACGCCATCCCAATGGGTGATTTTTTTCTTTACTTGATTATCCCAAGACCAAGAGCTGGGCTCAGATTTTACTAACCAGTATGCCATTACTCAAGTTCCTGTTCTTGTTGGTTGCTCAACAATGTGCGCATAACATCATCAACTGATTTTTCTGCATATAATATATCGTAAACAGCACTAATTACTGGCGCATGAATTTTATAATGTGTCGCCAACTCAAAAGCCACCTTAGCGGTTGTAATACCTTCGGTGACATTTTTACGATTCCCCAGAATGTCTTCCAATGATTGCCCTTTAGCCAAAGCTATTCCTAAACTGGTATTACGTGACTTTGCGCTAGAGCAGGTTAGTATTAGGTCGCCAATACCTGCAAGTGTTTGCGTTGTGTCTTTTGATCCACCAAGGGCGCTAATTAATCTGCTGATTTCTGCGCTTGCGCGTGCAATAAGTGTTGCTAAGCAATTTTGCCCTAGCTCTTTACCCATAACAATTCCAGCTGCTATGGCTACAACGTTTTTTAAGGCTCCTGCTAGTTCAACCCCCACAACATCATTATGTGCATAAATTCTAAATGCCTGATGACGAAGTTGAATACTTAATTTTTTTGCTAACTCCAAATTTTCAAACGCAAGTGTAGAAGCAGCAGGCAGGCCATTGGCTATTTCATCGGCAAAATTAGGTCCTGACAGTACGCCAACAGGATTTGGTAATGCTGCTTTAAAAAGATTTGATAGTGGCTTTTGGGTGTTCAACTCTAAGCCCTTGCTACAAATAATTATTGGGGCAGATGCGGGAATATACGCTTTAACAAGCTCTAACAACTGAAGGCTTTGCTGAACAGGCGCTACCCATAAAATAATGTCAGAAGCAGCTATTTCATTCACATCACTAGTAATGAAAAGATTCTGAGGGATAAATGTTCCAGGCAAGTACGCTGAATGTCGCAACGTGCATAGCTCATCTACAAGTTCAGGGCGACGCCCCCACAAGGTAACATTCATGCCTGAGTTATGAAAACTCATAGCAAGGGCAGTGCCCCATGAACCCGTTCCAATAATCGTAATTTTTGCATTTTCCATGACCGAATTGTGATGAATAAAAAAATAACTTGCAAGTTTTTTTCAAACCAGGTTCTTTAAAAAGAAAAAAGAATAAAATTATATGGCATTTTCTGTAGCGATCGACGGGCCTGCTGGTGCAGGAAAAGGCACCATTGCTAAGTATCTTAGCGAAAGGTTTAACCTTAAACATTTAGATACAGGGCTTTTATACCGTGAAGCTGCGCGTTTGGTAATAGCAGATGGTGGCAACACTTTAGATGTTGTGCGTTTAGAAGAAATTGCTCAAAAGGTGGATACGCACCATATTAATGAAGAAAATCTTCGCAATGAAGAAACTGCATCTGTTGCATCACAAATAGCAGTTGTACCTTCTTTAAGGCGCGTCTTAACACAAAAAATGCGTGATTTTGCTAGTAGTGTTTCTTCAGCTTACCAGGGGGTTGTACTTGATGGGCGTGACGTTGGTTCTGTGATTTTGCCTCAAGCGGATGTGAAAATTTATGTAACCGCCGATGAGCAAGTGCGCGTTCTAAGACGCACAAAGGAATTAGGGTCGGTTGCTATGCAAGAAATTCTAGAAGGCATTAAAGCCCGCGATGCCCGAGATGGCAATCGTCAAACAGCTCCCCTACAAATAGCCGATGGCGCAATTGTTCTAGATACAACTTTTCTTGATACTAAAGAAGTTTGTGAAAAAGCTGCAGAAATTGTGGAATGTGCATTATCAAATTGTGAAGCTATAGATAACATGAGCAAAACTTCCTCTTGTTTATCAAAAAAATAATCACTATATCTAGTCCATGACAAAAATAAATATTATTGGCCAAAGCCGCGAAGCACTCACATCCCAATTTTCTGAATTGGGACTGCCATCATTTCGTGTGCAGCAAGTGTGGAACTGGCTGTATTATCATGGGGTTCGCAGCTTCGATGCTATGAACAACATATCAGCCGAAGGGCGTGCTAAGCTTAGTGATATTTACTCTATTGAACGTCCTGCGGTTGCTCAAGCACAAGCATCGGTTGATGGTACTCAAAAATGGTTATTACGCTTTCCTGATAGTCAAGAAGCAGAAACAGTGCATATACCTGAGGTTGACCGCGGAACCTTATGCATTTCTTCTCAGGTTGGGTGCACGTTAACTTGTTCATTCTGTCACACAGGAACGCAAGTGTTGGTACGCAACCTGACCTCTGCTGAAATTGTTGGGCAAGTTATGGTGGCACGTGATGTTTTTCATGAATGGCCAACCCCCATTGGCAATCGTCATGTAAGCAATGTTGTGCTTATGGGCATGGGTGAGCCTTTGTACAACTATGATAACGTTGCAACGGCAATTAAAATATTGACCGATGAAAAAGGCCTAAGCTTATCAAAGCGTAAAATCACACTATCTACTTCTGGAATAGTACCGATGATAGAACGTTGCGGTAATGAACTGGGGGTTAGCCTGGCCATTTCCCTGCATGCTGTGACAGATGAGCTGCGTAATGAACTGGTGCCTATTAATAAAAAATACCCCCTGAAAGAGCTTTTAGAAGCTTGCAGAAATTACCCCAACGTTAGTAATGCACGTCGCATAACTTTTGAATACGTTATGTTAAAAGGGGTGAATGATTCTGTAGCAGAAGCCAGAAAACTGGTGCAGCTAATTCGTGGCATTCCTGCAAAAATCAATTTAATTCCATTTAATCCTTGGCCAGGCAGCCCTTACGAATGCTCAACTCCACAAGCAATTTCTGCATTTGCTGAGGTTGTGTACAGGGCAGGGTATGCATCACCCGTTCGCACGCCGCGAGGCCGCGATATTTTGGCCGCCTGTGGACAGTTAAAATCTGAAAGTGTTCGTCAGCGCAAATCTAAATGTTCAGAACTTTCAACAGAAGAAGCAGCAGCTTAGGTAATACTACCTTCGCTTTTTATATTCAACCCGCAGCAACCAGCCATAACTCAGCAAAATAACCCCTCCGCCTATTAAGGTAGTTAAAGGAGGGGTTTCAGCAAAAAATAGCATGCCTGTAAAAATACTGGCTGGGAAACGCGCATATTTAAAAGGGGCTAAAAAGCTAGTGTGAGCGTAAGTGTATGCTTCAATTAAGCACACCTGGGTGACCACATAGCTGCATCCAATCACAGCAAGTTTAGGTGCATCATTAAATGCGGGCCAAATCCATGGGGTGTGTACCTGGCTTACCAAAGCGAAGACTGCCATGAATCCCAAAAGGTATATTAGGGTGGTTTGTGACGAATCATCTTGGCTTAGGCGCTTTACAAATAATGACGATGCTGAAAAGAACACAGCCGATAAAAGCGGTAAAAATGCATAATAACTAAATATTTTTTGACTAGGGTGTAAAATTAATAGCACGCCAGTAAAACCAACAATAATTGCAATCCATGCTTTTCGATGAAATTTTTCTTTGAAAAACAACATGCCACCTAGGCTGGTGAAAAACGCACTGGTAATTGATAATGCTGATGATTCTGCCAAAGGCAGGCATTGCACAGCGCTAATCCATGCCCAGTTTCCCAAAGCGCCACAAGCACCTTTTAAGCAGTGAATTTGCAAAATTGCAGTTTTAAAAAATGAGAAAAACTTTTGTCTGTATACAACCAACAGCAGGCAGAGCCCCATTAGGCATTTGAAAAACAAAATCTCCATTGGGGGTAGATTTTTTGAAATGCTATGGGTGGTACCGTTGGTAGTGGCCGAAGCAGCCGTGGATAATACAATTAATAATCCGCCATAGACGTTATCAGAAAAGAATTTTCGACAAAAACTGTGGAAAGTATTATTCATTTACTTTTGATAATTTATAAAAATAAATTCCAGCAAGGCTTGTGAAAATTAACCCACCGTAAAAAGCCCCGCCTGCTATATGCTCTGCCAAAAATCCTGCAATCGTATTTCCAATTAGTACAGCCACTGCTGTTACAAGGTAATACATGGCAAATGCAGTTCCGCGCAAATGGGGTAGGGTGTTTTCAGCAATCAGGGTTGAAAGCATTCCATGGGTCATTCCCATATGCAAGCCGCACAGCATAAATCCAGCAATAATCCACCACTTATTTGGCGCAATAATCATAATGACATTCGCAACTACCAGCACCAATAACCCAAAGAACAAAACGCGTATACGACTAGTGCGATCTGCTATTTTTCCTACAGGCCATGCTGTGTTGGCACATACTATGTTGTAACAGACAAACAGCAGCGGAATAAGGGCCACTGACCATCCGAAATCTTTCGCGCGTATATTTAGGAAAGCTTCACTAAAGCGCGCTTGCATTAATATAAAAATGCCTCCTAAAATTTGCCAATATCGTTTGGGCAAATGACGCACTTCTGACCAATGCCAGGCAGCTTGTTCTTTAATAGCTTTGTTATCGTGCACAAATTTGTAAAGCACGATCAGCGCGAAAATTCCAGGAATTATAGAGCACCAAAATACAATGCGGTAGCTTTCAGTTAGTGCGTACAAGCCTGAAGCTAAAGCACCACCAACCACAAGACCAGTTGTTTCCATGGTGTAACGCATGCCGTACGAAGTTCCTTGGCGTGATTTCGGGCTAATGTCGGCAATTAATGCATCAGACGGTGCTGACCTAACGCCCTTGCTAATACGGTCAAGTGCTCGCGCCCAAAAGATAGACCAAACACCCGAAGACAATGCAAATAGTGGCTTTACCAGTATGGTGCCAATGGTGCCGGTAATAATAAGGGAACGCCTGGTTTTGAAAACGTCGCTAAGAACTCCTGAAAAAACCTTACTCATAAACGCCATGAATATGGCAATTCCTTCAATGAATCCTAAAGTTGTTTGAGAAACATGAAGTTCTTCAGTTAAAAAAAATGGAAGTAGTGAAAACACCATTAAAGATGCCATGCTCCATAAAAATGTAACCCAGCATATAGCCCATAGAGCTTTTTTTTCTTCACAAGGGAGAGTTTGCAACTGCTGCCTCAGTACTTAATTTCTCCACATCATAAGGGATTTGTTGATGTTTGGCAAAATATCATCTGCTACTGTCAGTGTGTTTTATTTTGATGAGAGAGCAGATGCGGAGCCTGTGCGAGATCTTGATGGAGTAGATAGTTTGTATGACTCTAAACAGGTTAAAAATAACTGAAAACACTCATTCGTAGTTGAGTCAATATCATCTAATTCGCTGATGTCTGCTTTTTCGTCTTCTTTTTCTTCTGTGCTTTTTTTTGGAAAAAAGACTTTTTGCACAATTTTTTCTATATCTTTTAAATCTAAGTTGTCCTTTGCTGCTTCAAGTAGTTCTCTGAAACTAAGTATAGTTGCATTACTAGCTGCCTCATCTACGTTTACTGGTACGTATCCATTAAGCAGATCAGTAATTACAGACGTGTAAATATCTAATTGATGTTCTCTCTCTGATTTAAACATATTAAACCACTCAAGAATCTTATTTTTTGTTAAGAGATTTTTTTCTAAATTAACATAATTTTGTATTTTCTCTAAGAATGAAGAGTCCTTAAAACAAGCGCTTCTTAGTATAGAAAAAAGCTCTCCTTTTAGTGTATTCGTATCTGTAGGTTTTGAACCTGCTACTCTTTTTTTGAAGTCTTTTATGAGGATTTCGTAATGAGGTAATTCATAAGCTATGTATATGGGTTTTGTTTTTTGATGTCCCGATATAGATGATGACGATATAGTTCTTGATCTTGCAGAGGCAGGGCTTTCTGGGTCTGCAACTTTAGTGGGGTGTTCTGCTGTCGCCTCTAAATACCCAATCAATAATCCGCTTAACACCACAATTATATTTTTCATTCACCCTATCTCTAATTTATAAACTTGGCGTTTCTTTACGCGTTGCTATCAAAATATTGGTTGGAACTTTCTTACAACCATAACCAAAACAAATATCCAAAACAGGTTTTTTTAACTCTTCACTGTATTTTCTGAAATCTTGTTGTTCAAATCCCCCTGGGAATTTATATGGCATTAAATATTGGCCATGCAGGTCTAAACTAAAACGATCTTTCAAATAATCATATGGAATACCGGTGCTATCTTGCACGAAAGTTTTTGTATTTTCCAACATGAAATTTCTAAATGTTGAAAAAGGTTTTTGATGTGGTAAGTATGATGCAGCCTTAAAAAGAACAACATCAAATGGTTTTAATGTTTCCAAAAATTCAAGATTAATTTGTTCGTTGTTAAGTCCCGCTTTGTAATACCTAATCATTCTTGGTTTACTGTTGTAAATGAATTTTATCTCAACAGCGTTTGTTCTGCCTTCAATTGGCTGAACAGTAACGTTAGTAGCTTCAAGATTTTCAAGCTGTTTTAAGATAAGGTCAGCTACATTTCGAAGTCCTGCAGCCATATCGATTGTTCTGAAAAAACTGCTTCTATATAGCGACGATAAATTATTAAGCGCTTTGTTATCTAGCTCTACTGGAGCATCCACTGGTTTGGCTGGCTCTAGCCCCATTAAAGTTAGTACTTCAAAATTAGGGAACATAAGAAGTGGATAGGTGATATCGGGCCCACCAAAAGGGTAAAAAACATGCGCCCCAACGTTTTTCAGATTTTGGTTTCCAAAATCAACCAACGCTTGTTGCTGTTTATCTTTAAACCTATCAAACAAAGGTCCAGCAAATGCCGAACTCATGCAAATAAAACATACCCATAATAAAAAATATTTTAGCTTCATAAACGTTATTTCAAAATTTTCCTTATTTTATTTTAATCTTTAAAGAGTTAAGAACCTTTTAACAGAAATAGCACAAACTCTTACTTTATGCGCGTTCTTGAATTTATGGCAAATTTGTGGCTTATTTGCAATCACAAGGAGAGGTGCCAGAGTGGTTGAATGGGACGGTCTCGAAAACCGTTGTGCGCTCACGCGTTCCGTGGGTTCGAATCCCACTCTCTCCGCCAATGTAACTTTTGTAGCTAAGTAGTACCAATGTTTAAATGAATTTATTTGCAGAAAACTTTCCTTCTAAACACTCAGATAATCTGGAAAGCGCCTTCGACGTAGTTGATGGTTCTCTTGATTTGCGAACGTATTTTGATATTATCCCCAGTTATCCGCATATTCCACGATCTAATTTGAACCCTTGGCAAGAACCAGATATCAATTTTTCCCATAGACTAAGCATGATTCACCTGAGGACGAGAGATTTTTCAACGATCGATCAACTTCAGGAATTTTTAGAACAACAACCAAACAAGACTGGAAAAAATTCATATGGTCTTCTTGTTTTTGGAGATTTAGTTGAAGACGCAGTTGCATCTGAGGTTCAGCCTAGAGAAGCTATTTCAATAGCTAAAAAGTATTTTTCGAAAGTTGGAATTGTTGTCAATCCAACTCCAATCATCAGAGATTCAAAGGCAGAACAAGAAAGTTTTGCCTTAAAACTTAAAGAATCACCTGATTTTGTTGTGACTCAGTGTGTTTATGATGTTGAGGCAGTCCAAGAATTTTTTAAAATAGCCGGTATTAATCTCAAAGAAATTTGTATGAGCTTTGGATACTGGAACAGCAACTTGCCTCAGCTAAAACTTGGTATATCTAATCCTAATAAGTTAATTTTACCACCACAACAATTGATGGACCTTGCGATTAACCAGTGCCAAGGAATCTATTTTTGTGGTAATGCTCCTGGCGCAGAAACATTATTACAGAAACAAATAGAACATTCCTTAAAGTAGATTTTTTCATATTTAACTAGCTGGTAATAGTATCTGCGAATATAATTCCCAATTTTTTCGGTAGTTGTGTTATATTTGGGAACTTTTAACAAGTTGCTACAGAAATGTCATCTTTGAATCAGGTCATTACGCTTGGCTGTCGCTTAAATACATACGAATCAAAAGTCATTCAAGACTTAGCTGCTCAGGCCGGGGTGGCTAATACTGTATTCATTAATACCTGTGCCGTAACAGCAGAGGCTGAACGTCAAGCACGTCAAACGATTCGTAAAATGTACCGAGCAAATCCTGATGTGAAAATTGTTGTGACAGGGTGTAGTGCTCAGATTAATCCTGCTCAATATCAGCAAATGCCTGAAGTTTCTAAGGTTATCGGCAACGAAGAAAAAATGCAGCTCAACACGTACATGAATTTGCACAGTGCTGACAAAGTTGTTGTTAGCGACATTATGGAAGTTAAAGAAACTGCTGCTCATTTGGTATCAGGGTTTGATGGTAAAGCACGCGCCTTTGTGCAAGTGCAAAATGGCTGTGATCATCGTTGCACATTCTGCACTATTCCCTATGGTCGTGGAAACTCTAGAAGTGTTGCTATTGGCGAAATTGTTGCACAAATCCGTAGCCTTTTGGAAAATGGCTATCAAGAAATTGTCTTCACGGGGGTTGATATCACCGCTTATGGTGCTGATCTGCCTGGGCAGCCAACTCTTGGTCAAATGATTCGTCGCGTTCTGGCACTTATTCCTGAATTAAAACGTCTTCGCTTATCTTCCCTTGATCCTGTGGAAATTGATGAAGACCTATGGCGACTAATAGGTGATGAACCAAAACTTATGCCGCATTTGCACCTTAGCTTACAAGCCGGTGATAACATGATTTTAAAACGCATGAAGCGTCGCCATTTACGTGAAGATGCTATTGCCTTTAGCAACCGTGCAAAAATGCTGCGTCCGGATGTTGTATTTGGCGCCGATTTAATTGCAGGTTTTCCTACAGAGACTGATGAAATGTTTGAAAATTCACTCCGCATTGTTGACGAGTGTGATTTAACCTATCTTCACGTGTTTCCTTATTCACCTCGTCCTGGAACCCCTGCAGCGCGCATGCCGCAGCTACCAGGAGGTATTATTAAGGAACGAGCACGTCAACTGCGCGACCAAGGTGATATAGCGGTAAATCGCACTTTTGGACGGTTTACTGGTCAAACCTTGAACGTGCTGGTTGAAGAATCAGAGAATGGCACCATAAAAGGTAAAACTGATCATTTTGCCCCTATTCAAATTCCAGGGGCAGCTAGCATTTCATCTGTAATTTCCGTTAAAATTATTCAAAATACAAATCAACATCTTATCGGACAACTACTGTGAGCATTTGGCAAAAACTAAAATCTGGCCTTTCAAAGACTTCTCAAAGCATTACACAAGGAATCACATCTGTATTTTTGCATCGAAAGCTAGATGAAGACACCTTAGACGCTTTTGAAGAAATGCTTATTGCCGCTGACCTAGGTGTACAAACTACTGCTGAGCTTCGTGATCTGCTGAAGAAACAACGTATGCACCAAGAAATTTCAGAGCCAGAAATCAAGGAATGGCTGGCAACAGAAATTGCTAAAATTCTAGAACCTGTTGCAGTTCCTTTGCGCATTACCAACAAGCCACACGTTATTCTAATGATCGGGGTGAATGGAGCGGGGAAAACTACCACTATTGCTAAATTAAGCCAACAGTGGATTGGTGAAGGAAAAAAAGTAATTTGGGCAGCTGGTGATACGTTTCGTTCGGCAGCAGTTGAACAACTACAAGTGTGG
>DYTB01000027.1 GCA_020726185.1 Candidatus Odyssella sp.
TGTATGGGGAAGGTTAACTCATGTCAATATTTATATGCGTTTACCGTGAGGCGTGATACTTCCACGTGCTCCTAATCCTGAATTTTCAAGAAATTTTACATCTAGTTTTGCAATTCGCGTAGGTAGTCATTTTAAGACTTGTTACCAATTATACGTTTTAGGGGGGATAGATATTAGCCGCTTTAAATATAATTATACGTGGGAAACTATTGATTTGGGTGAAATAAAGTTAGCAGGTATTGAGACAAGATATTATACGAAATGGAAGACTGCGCCTCTATTTGGTTTCGGTATGGAAAAAGAAGTCAATAAAAACTTTAAAGTCGGCTTAGAATTTCGGATGGCCTTATATAATAATATCAAAATAGATCAACAATTTGCTCAAGATGCCTTAAGTGAAACAGCAACATCCACATTTAAGCCCAAAATTTCCTCTTTAATGTTAAGGCTTTCTTATGTTTTATAGAATAATAATAAGAAAACAATAGATGTATACTGTCTAAATTTTATGGAGTTTTTTAATGAAAAAAGATTTTTTTTGATGAGAAAACTTCATATTTTTAAGTTAATACGTATATTTCTTTTTAGTGTTTGTGTAGGGGAAATATTCGGTGAATCTGCTTATGGCATGGACACTCAATTTAATCCAGTGGTTATTCCTGAATATAGTTCAAGCGTCCATAAAACTCCCAGCAATTATCTGCAAATTGTTACCTCGACATTGGCAGCTTTGCCAACAGGTCATCCCTGTAAAAGTCTTACCAGTGCTGAAAAAATTCCGAATAAACTCCGCGCGGATATTTTAAGTAAATGTAGTGCTATTCTAAGTCAAGCAAATGCAACTGCGTTAGAGTTACAAAAGAAGCTGCAAGCAGAAGAAATCTTGCGAAAGCAAAAAGAAGCAGCTTTGGCGCAAGAAAAATTTCTCCATGCACAAAAGCAACAGCAATTGGCAGAAGAACAAAAGAAAGCAGCATTGTTGAAACAACAACAAGATGCGGCAGCAGCATTAGCAAAAAAGAAGGCTGAAGAGCAAGAAGCATTAATAAAACAACAACAAGAAGCAGCAGCGAAGGCAGCATTGTTGAAACAACAACAAGATGCGGCAGCAGCATTAGCAAAAAAGAAGGCTGAAGAGCAAGAAGCATTAATAAAACAACAACAAGAAGCAGCAACGAAGGCAGTATTGTTGAAACAACAACAAGAAGCAGCAACGAAGGCAGTATTGTTGAAACAACAACAAGAAGAGGCAACGAAGGTAGCATCAATAAAGCAACAGCAAGAAGAGCAGCAGAAAGCAACACTTGTGAAGCAACAACAAGAAGAGAAAGCAAAAGCTGAAGAGCAAGCGGCATTGATAAAACAACACGAAGTAGAACTTGCAAGACAAGCAGCATTATTAGAGCAACAAAAACAATTGCATCAAGCTGAATTGCTAAAAGCAAGACAACAAATTGAGTCCTTACAGGCGCAACAACCTCACCGAATTAATGAGCAAATTCAACAATTTGAGTTTCAATCAGAAGTTGCGATATCCTCTCTTATTGGTCTGGTGTTTAATATAGATGATAAAAAGAAACGTCCATCCATTACTAAAAATTCGGCTTTTTTGAAAGAGTATAGTGATTTTTTGCTCGTTCATACAGCTAACGTAGAGCAAGATGAGAAAATACCGCAATTAAAAGGTTTTTTGAAAATACCTAACAGAAGGCAAGATACACCAGAGGATGTAGACAATTTAAATAACCTGAATAAGGCTATTGATGCGGGAGTTGCTGCTATTAACGCTATTAACATTCAATTGCAAGCCCTTACTGATACTTCCAGTGAAAATTACAGAGACATTTCCACTGAGATTTTTGATGTTACTCGTCATATTCAGAAAGGTTGGAGTGTCGTAGAAAAATTTAATTACCTTAAAGGGAAGTTAACACCACTTGAATATTTGATGGGAAATTTGTTGGGTGCACCGCTTCTGATGAGTAAAAACGATGACCAAATTAACAAACTTTCTCCCCAATTTAAAAATAAGGCATTTGCGGTTATTCTAGCGAATCCAGAGCAATATATCAATTTCTTTCAATTGTGGGCCTTAATAACCAAAGAAAAGATAGTGGAAAAAATAGATTTTGAGTTTTATGGAGAGGTTGGTTCAGGCGTAGCAAAATTATTAAAGAGCAAAGATCCTGTTAAGACACTGAATGATAAAATGAAAGAGGCTCTTGGAAATGCTGTCAAGTGGCGTAAAAGCTTTGATGAGATAAAAAAAACTCAAGAAACAAATGAAATATGTGATTTTTTCTCTCATCTAGAAGAAAGCATACTTCTCCACTATACTACTTATCACAAAAACATGACGCAAATACAAGAGAAATCTAAGAAAGCAGGAACTGAATTTATGGCGGCTCGTGTCGGTGCACGCGACCGACTAATGAATCAAAATCAAGATAAGGTTATAAATATAGCTAAATCTAAGATTAATAATACCAGTAAATTCAGTATTACGGCGAAATTAAAAATTGCACAAGCTAATGTTTTGTCTGCAATAGACAACTGGGTAGCCACCTCTCTTACATCGCCTGATAATCAAAGTGACATTAGTAAAGTTGATGAAGCTCTTGAAGATGTTGCTGTCAAGGGGAGTGAAGAATTCAATATAGTTCTGAAAAACTTAAAAGATGTAGTAGAACCAGCTATTGAAGGTTTTACAAAAAATCAGAGATTTTATAAACTATCTGAAAATATTTTAATGCTAAACAGAGCTCATCATGACTTATTAAAGCAAATCGCTGCGCTGCCTAAATTAACTTCAGATTATAAAATTGAAGATAAAGAGCAAACATTCCTTAGCGTTAATATCCGCTTGTTAAAAGAAAGTTTTTCTAAAAATTTAACAGCAGGAACCTTTAATAATTATTTAGACTTACCGCCAGAAGAACGTGCTAACTTATACTCTCACGTAATCAAAATGCTTGGAATAGACTTTCCTAAAGCACCCACATCAAAACTTAATTTAGCCGTGGACATTTTTCCTGAAATATCATTAGATTCAGAAAAAGAAAAATATAGAGCTCAATTTAAAAAATTATATGACAGCTATTTTCTTATCCAAAAAGCCATTCAGAACTTAAATTTAGGAGGGGAAGAGGTATCTGTACCTGGGGATAAAGTTGAGTTTATTGATTTAGCAGCACCGATTAATATTCCCAATTTGTTGCCGTTAGGCTCAAGTAGTCAAGGCGGCCCACCACCTCCTCCAAACAGCAGTAGTGGCGCACCTTCAGGTAACGGCCCACCACCTCCTCCAGGGGGGCTGAGTAACAAGGCTATGCATCCAGGTGAAGCAGATGAAATTGAGAAAATTAAAGGTTTTCAAGTATCATTACTTCCACTTCTTGAAAAGATTGAGAAATGGGAAAGTACAGTGCCACTCAAGATAGTCAATGAAAAAGCTTATAAAGACATGCTTAAGGCGTATTATACTAACCTTTATAGTACAATAGGAGATTTTTATGCGAAGATTGGTAACCCCTATCCAACCGCTGCAGATCAATCAAAAAAATTTATTTCGGTAGCTGAAAAAATATTTGAAGAAACATTCACTTACTATAATAAAAAATCATCTGTTAAAGGGGTTAAAGCTTTTTCAAATTATTATTTAACTTTGTTAGAAGCAGCTATTAATAATGACCAACATCCACTTCCATCACTCAAAACTGAGAATGATGTTGATGCATTGATTGTAGCTTTTTTAACTACACATCCTGATCAAAAACCAGCACAAAAACCGCAAAATCTAAATCAAGGCCTACCCGGTCAGAATGCAAATCCCGGCCAGAATCTAAAATCAATTGTAAAAATGGTTATAATGCCACTTGTAACAACAACTGACTTAGGGGCTGATCTAGTTGTACGAATTAAAAACGGTGAGAAAATTAATTTTGATACTTTAGCAAAACCAGTAAATATTTCAGATCAGCAATGGGATGATGAAAAAAGTAAACTCATAATTTACCAATTTGAGTTGCGTGATCTCCCCCGTTTTTCATTGAAGACAGAAATAGAAGCTTCTGGATGGACAGGCGTGGATAGAGAGAATACTTTAAAAATAGCCTATGATTTGGTTAACAAAAAAACTTCACTTGCAACATTGCAACATGTAAATGCACTTCCTGATGAGGATTTGGCAACAGCTTTAATGTATGATGTGATGATTCAGATTATAACTGAAAAAATGAAATTGGTACAACAGATCACTCCAGAAATAAATAATCACCTACAAGAAATATGGCAAAATAAGTCGGGATTAACTAACATGTTGAAGTTAGCTAGTGATATTCGAGAGAAAAAACCATTAGCAGACTTACAACAGCTGTGGGTGCAGATTAAATATGAGTTCAATAACAAACCTGAGAAAGAACTCGTTTGTAATCTGGCCGCTTATCTAGCTCTTTCTGATCTTGCTCAAGGGATGAATATGGTAAAGACACAGATTTGGAATGATGGTGAAGGTTATCTTAATTATCTTCTTGAACAAGTTGATGTTAATAATGTACCAGATGTGAATATTAAGGATAAGCTAAAAGCTAAATGGGCTTTATTGAGATCTTAAAGCTATATATAGCTAAAGCAACATAATTTCATCAATTTTCTAGATTGATTTTTGTCGAACTTTCGGCACCTCAAAATCCTTAAAGAGACTAACTATTCGCGGATTTTGAGGCTTGAAATTTCGATCAAAACTGCATCATAAAATGTGACATAATTATGTTGCTTTAGCTATACTCAATTCCCCCTTTCTTTAAGAATGGGGGGGTGAAAAAATGTCCTGCAGACGTTTCAGATTACAGCCAATCTAGAATAGCCTTAATTTGATAGTCATCCATAAGGGCAGGCGCATGAGCCACATCTGGAAACTCAATGACACTGACATTGGTTTTTTCATTCATTTTGGCTGCTGTTTCAGGTATAAGAATGGGTGAATTTTGGCCGTGAATAACTAATGTTGGGCATTGAATAGGATCCCAAAGGTACCATAAATTTGCATCTTCTGTTTGGAAAGTTGCTAAAATATTTGGGTCATACGCAAGCTGATATTCACCTTGATCATTAATAAAAAAGCTATGATCTGTCATGTGGTCAAGATGTTCGATTGTTTTTATGCCAAAAGGTGCTAGAATTTGCGCCAAATAGTTTCTGGCTAGTTCCCGGTTTTTAAAGGTTGGCATTAAGCTTAAATAATGCAAAATTCGCTTTAACGCTTCACCATCTAACTGTGGTCCAATATCGTTTAAAATAAGTTTAGTAATTGGGTTTTGAGTGCGCGAGGCCATCAGCATTCCCAGTATTCCCCCCATTGACGTGCCAATCCATAGTAGCTCATCGCTTGGATAAAGATTGATAAAACTAACTAAAATGCTTGCTAAAAAAGGCATATTATAGTCAGTTATCAGAGGTAACCACTCGCTTTCGCCGCGCCCTGGCATGTCAGGGCAAATCACCCGGTATCCTTGTGTTACTAAAGCTTTTGCCAAATAGTCAAAATCTCGTCCGTTGCGCGAAACTCCATGAACGCATATCGCAATCTTTTTAGAATCAGAATTCCCCCAATCCATATATGAGACTTTATGAAAATCATCTGTCGCGAGGCAGAGGATGGAACGCTTTGTAGGCGTAATAGTCATTTCGTTTTGCATGTTAGAAAACCTCTGTCTTATGACTTTTTAATAAATGTATAATAAGTTTTAACTTATTTTAGGGTATATTTAAAAATAAAAATAGAATGAGTTAACGGTCTTTGATTGGCGGAGGATAAATGACAATAACAGTAACACTTGAAAGTATTAAACAAGCAGCTAAAACAATGAAAGGCCATTTGGTTCGCACGCCAATCGTGGAATGTTTAGAGCTTGGAGAATTAATACAAGGAAAAGTTTACTTAAAATTAGAAAATCTACAAGTCACCAATTCCTTTAAACCACGCGGCGCATTTATTAAAATGAGTCAATTATCGGCAACGCAAAGAGAACGCGGTGTAGTAGCCATGTCCGCTGGAAATCATGCCCAAGGAGTAGCTTATTACGCCAAAAAACTTGGTATTCCCGCTGTCATTATTATGCCAATCAATACACCAGTTGCAAAAATCGATCGCACAGAAGCCTTAGGGGCAAAAGTCATTTTGTTTGGAGCAGATTTGAGTGAATCTGCTGAAAAAGCGCAAGATTTAATTGAGAGTAAAGGATTAACTCTTATCCATCCTTATGACGATGCAGCTATTATTGCGGGTCAAGGAACAGTGGCATTAGAAATGATGGAAGACATTCCTTCACTCGATACACTGATTATTCCTGTCGGAGGTGGTGGTCTTGCGGCAGGGATGTCAATTGCTGCCAAAGCATTAAAGCCTGATATTCATATTTACGGTGTCCAATCAACGTATTGTCCGGCGATGATTCAAGCAATTTATCCAGAACGTTGGTTTATGCCACATGATGATGGTACCCCTCCTATTGCAGAAGGTATTACAGTGACAAAACCCGGTGTATTAACCAGGGAAATACTAAAGAATAAGCTGCATGATATGATCGCAGTTGGCGAAAATCAAATTGAAACGGCTATTGACTATTTACTAACCCACGTTAAAATTGTGGCCGAAGGCGCAGGAGCCACAGGTATTGCGGCATTGTTGACTGAGCCAGAACTTTTTATTGGTAAAAATGTAGGTGTTGTGATCTGTGGGGCAAATATTGATTCACGTATTCTCTCCTCGATTGCACTTCGATCATTGGTTCGTCAAGGAAAAATGGTGCGTTTGCAGATTCATATTTATGATGCGCCGGGCGTTATGAGCAAATTTTCAAAGATTATTGGCGATAATGGTGGCAATATCTTTGAACTCAATCATCAGCGATTGTTTTCTTTGATTGGAGCCAAAATGGCGGAAATTGATACAATTGTCGAAACACGTAATATAGATCATGCAAAAAAAATTATCGAAAAATTACAAGAAAATGGCTTTCCAACGCGTCTTATTGATTAAAGCCTCTTGTGTCTTCACCATAATGAAGGCAGAATGTTTTTGAGATATTTTTAGTTAAACTGAATTTACTGAATTTAAGGGTCGATAATGTCGAGTGCAAATGGGATCAGATATTTAATTTCTTTGCTCAGCCAACCTGCTTGTGCGGATGTACCTCATCCCTGGCAGATTGGATTCCAAACTGCAGCTTCTCCAATTATGGAGGGGATTGCTGAAATGCATCATATGTTATTAATTATTATTACGTGTATTGCCGTTTTGGTTACAGGGCTACTGGCGTTTGTGCTTTGGCGGTTTCGAGCCTCTCGAAATCCCATCCCATCAAATACGTCTCACCACACTCTATTAGAGGTAGCGTGGACATTATTACCGGTTCTTATTCTTGTGGTCATTGGTATTCCTTCTTTAAAATTAATGTTTTTTGCTAGTAAAATTGAACATGCTGATTTAACAGTTAAAGCAATTGGTCATCAATGGTATTGGACATATGATTATCCAGAAGAAAAAATCCATTTTGATAGTTTGATGATCGAAGACAAAGATTTAAAGCCAGGTCAATTACGATTGCTTGAAGTTGATAATGCGATTATGGTGCCGGCTGGAAAAACAGTTCGGATGATTGTCACATCAGAAGATGTTCTCCATAGCTTTGCTGTACCGTCGCTGGGTATTAAGAAAGACGCTGTGCCTGGTCGATTGAATGAAACATGGTTTCGCATTGAAAAAGAAGGGACATATTATGGACAATGTTCCGAGCTTTGTGGTGTAAAACATGGATTTATGCCCATTGCAGTTAAGGTTGTTTCACAGCAGCACTATGACGAATGGTTAAAGTCAAAAAAATCAAGTTAAGAGCCATTATACAATGGTCTCGTTGAGAGTTTAAATTAGGGGAATTTATTCATGTCCAATACAATGGTTCATGCAGATCATCCAACCGGTTGGCGTCGTTGGCTTTTTTCCACAAATCATAAAGATATAGGGACGCTTTACATCATTTTTGCGATGTTTGCGGGCGTACTTGGTGGTGCTTTGTCAATGATTATTCGTCTGCAACTTATGCATCCAGGGGGGATGGTGTTAGGCGGGGATCATCAACTTTATAATGTCATTATTTCTGCCCACGGGTTATTGATGATCTTTTTCATGGTCATGCCTGCGTTAATTGGTGGGTTTGGTAACTGGTTTGTGCCGATTATGATTGGTGCGCCAGACATGGCATTTCCTCGTTTAAATAACATTAGCTTTTGGTTGCTTGTACCTTCACTTATCTTATTAATTCTATCTGGCCTAACTGAAGCTGGTGCGGGTACAGGATGGACGTTTTATCCGCCACTCAGTTCGACTTTAGGGCATAGTGGTCCCGCTGTGGATTATATGTTGTTGAGTTTGCACTTAGCAGGAGCTTCGTCAATTTTGGGGGCTATTAACTTTATTACGACTATATTCAATATGCGTGCGCCGGGAATGAGTCTGCACAAAATGCCGTTGTTTGCTTGGTCAATGTTGATTACGGCCTTTTTGCTTTTACTTGCTGTGCCTGTTTTAGCTGGTGCAATTACAATGCTTTTGACTGACAGAAATTTTGCTACAAGTTTTTTTGATCCTGCAGGTGGCGGAGATCCTGTCTTATTCCAACATCTTTTTTGGTTCTTTGGTCATCCGGAGGTTTACATTATGATTTTACCAGCATTTGGTATTGTCAGCCATGTGATTTCCACTTTTTCTCGCAAACCTGTTTTTGGTTATTTAGGAATGGCGTATGCAATGGTTTCCATTGGTGTTTTGGGATTTGTGGTTTGGGCGCATCATATGTTTACAGTGGGGCTAGAAACATCTGCTCGTGCTTATTTTACCATTGCTACCCTTGTAATTGCGGTGCCAACGGGTATTAAAGTCTTTAGCTGGATTGCTACGATGTGGGGTGGTTCCATTCGCTTTGCTGTGCCAATGTTATTTGCTGCAGGATTTGTCTTGTTGTTTACTATTGGTGGACTAACAGGCATTGTGTTGGCCAATGGTGAGGTGGATATCGTCTTGCATGATACTTATTATGTGGTTGCTCATTTTCACTATGTTCTTTCGATGGGTGCCTTATTTGGCTTATTTTCAGGGTTTTATTATTGGATTGGCAAGATGTCAGGCTATCAATATAATGAAACACTCGGAAAAATCCATTTTTGGTTAACATTTATTGGTGTGAACATTTTGTTTTTCCCAATGCACTTTTTAGGATTGGCGGGTATGCCACGTCGTATTCCAGATTATCCTGATGCTTTTGCTGGATGGAATTATGTTGCGTCTATGGGCGGATTCTTGTCTGGGTTTGCGGCATTATTCTTTTTTTATGTTTTATTTCGCGTCTTTTATGACAAAGTAAAATGCCCAGATAATCCATGGGGCGAAGGGGCAACAACACTTGAATGGAAAGTTTCCTCGCCACCTGCATTCCATACTTTTGAGGAACAACCGATTATATACCCATCATGAATGAAAAAGTGAATTTCTATCAATCGACTTTTGGGTTCTTTTTTTCGGTTGACCTCTGCAGGAAGAGCCTACTCGCATTGTCGGTCAACCAAAAAAATCGCCTCAAATCTCGATGCTATAAATCCATATTTCCAATCACGAAGAGTATAAAATGACAAAATTAATGGATCAAAAGTTGAGGATAGAAAATCCCATCGAAGACCTGGTTGATTATATTGCGTTACTAAAGCCACGGGTGATGTCGTTATCAATTTTTACGGCTGTTTGTGGTATTTTAATGGCGCCAGGCACAATTCATCCCTTTATCGCTTTTATCACTGTTTTGTGTATCAGTATTGGGGCAGGGGCGTCTGGATGTCTGAATATGTGGTATGACCGTGATATTGATAGCATTATGCAACGAACCAAAGATCGGCCTTTGCCAGCAGGGCGACTGCATCCTGATAATGCTTTAGCTTTTGGTTTAATTCTTGCCGGGGCATCGGTAATGATAATGGGGTTGGCAGTTAATTGGCTAAGTGCGATGCTTTTGGCCTTTACCATCTTTTTCTATATCGTTGTCTATACAATGTGGTTAAAACGATCAACAGCGCAAAATATTGTGATTGGGGGTGCTGCGGGAGCTTTGCCTCCAGTCATTGGATGGGCTGCGGTGACAAATCATGTGGGGATAGAATCATTGATTTTATTTACGATTATCTTTTTATGGACACCGCCTCATTTTTGGGCACTTTCTCTTTATCGTCACGATGATTATTTGCGGGCTAATATTCCAGTGTTACCTGTTAAAGCTGGGGAACATTCTACAAAAAAACAAATTGTTGTTTATACAATATTGATGATTTTATCAACGATTGCTCCATATGCTGTTCAGATGGCATCAGTCTTATATCTTTATTGTGCTTTGGCGTTAGGGGGGATTTTTCTGGCGCTAGCTTTGCAGCTTTACTGGGCTGCAGGCATCAATAAGGCGATGCGACTTTTTGGCTATTCCATTACTTATTTATTTCTGATATTTTTAAGCTTAACCATCGATATCTGGGGGCATTTTTCATGAATCAAAAGTTAAGGAAAAGAAATTCAGCGATGCTTGCTGTTCTTTTAGGGTTATCTATACTGTTTTACGTTCTCTCGTTTGTTAAATTAGGAGCAATGCACTAACTTAGATGCAACGATCTTCTCAAAGTACGACCGGCATTTTATTAGCCTTTATTGCTGCTGGTATGTTGGGTTTTGCCTTTGCAGCAGTGCCAATATATAGAATGTTTTGCCAAAAAACAGGATTTGGTGGTACAACTCAGCGTGCTGAAAATACTTCTGATAAAGTCGTAGATCGGCAATTAAATGTGCGGTTTAATGCTGATATTCACCGTGATTTACCCTGGCGATTTCGTCCTTCTGAAGTTCAAATACGAGTAAATGTTGGCGAAAACGCCATGACTTATTATGAATCCGAAAATTATTCCTCAGAATCAATTGTTGGCATGGCTACCTACAACGTGACACCGGACAAGGCAGGTATTTATTTTCGTAAAGTCGCGTGTTTTTGTTTTGACGAGCAAACGTTACAACCTGGCCAAAAAGTTGACATGCCAGTTCTTTTTTATATTGATCCTGAATTTGCAGATGACCCTAATATGGCGGATGTTCATACAATTACGCTATCCTATACTTTCTTTAGATATAAAAAATAAATATAACTTAAATGATTTTGCCCATTAAAATGCTAAAGCTTGCTTCATTTTTCATAGTAATGGTTAATAATTGAAAAAACATATTTTTTTAACGTATGTTTATAGGCTGAATCCTACATAATGAAATTATCTTGCTTTTATTGAGATCAATTTAAACAAGGAAGCTTAATTTTTTAAGGGAGATTTTAATGAATTCAGATATTATTAAAGGAAAATGGCAAGAAATTAAGGGTAAACTAAAAACTCAGTGGGCAGATCTTACTGATGATGATATTCTTAAGGCCGAAGGCTCTTATGATAAACTTTGTGGAAGAATCCAAGAAAGATATGGCCACAATAAAGATAGAGTTGAGAAAGAAGTATCTGAATTTATCAAGAAAAATAAGTGGAACTAAAATGACTACGGTATCTGCCATGGAATATTATAAATTCTATGACAGATGCCGATTTTTAGATAATTAAGATGATAAAAACTTTGTCTTTATAAGGTGCTGAGGTCAATAACAAACCGATAATTTACGTCACCTTTAATCATTCGTTCATATGCTTTTTCAATATAATCAATTGAAATGACTTCTACATCAGACGTAATGCGATGCTTTTCGCAATAATCAAGCATTTCTTGTGTTTCTTTTATACCACCAATTAAGGAACCGGCAATTTTACGTCGCTTCATAATTAAACTTGCTTGATTTAATGCTGTGGGTTTATCGGGCACACCCAAGACCACCATTACACCTTCGCGTTTAAGCAAACCTAAGTAAGCGTTTGTGTCATGCGGTGCCGAAACAGCATTGATGATAAAATCAAATTTTTCTGCATTTTCCTTAAAAGCATTTTCTTCTTTTGTGCAAATGAAATGATGCGCACCAAGAGCTTTTGCAGCAGATTCTTTTTGTTTTGATGTGCTTAATACAGTGACTTTTGCTCCCATCGACACGGCGAATTTGACAGCCATATGACCAAGTCCACCCAGCCCCATTATTGCAACATCATGTCCTGATCCTATTTTCCAATAACGCAAAGGTGAGTAAGTTGTAATTCCTGCACAAAGAAGAGGCGCCACATGGGAAAGGGGTAGGGATTCGGGAATGCGCAATGTATATTTTTCATCGACCACAATTAATTTTGAATAACCACCATAAGTGGGCGTTTTTAAGTCTTTTTCTACACTATTATACGTTCCAACCATATGCTTTTCACAGTATTGTTCAAGATGGTCATGACAACTGCTACAAGTGCGACAACTATCAACAAAACAGCCAACACCCGCCAAATCACCAACTTTAAAGCGCTTAACATTATGGCCGATACGTTTTACTTTTCCTACAATTTCATGGCCGGGGATCATTGGATAAATAGATCCGCCCCATTCATCACGTGCCTGATGAATATCAGAATGGCAGACGCCACAATAAAGAATTTCAATTTCTACATCACCATCCCCGGGTTCTCGGCGTTCAAATGAAAAAGGAATAAAGGGTGATTTTGAGTCTTGAACAGCATAGCCTTTTGTCTCTGTCATTATAAAGCTCCAGTGATTGTTGTTTTGGTGAGTATATAAAATAATAGTTAGAAGAAGGTTAATTCAGTATAGCAAATCCAATAATATCATATACATTTAAAAGTACCTATGCTAAACATCCTTTCAAGAATATCTTAAGAAAATTTAAAAAATGAAAAAATTTTATGCTCTTATTTTTGGTGCCTTGGTCATTGGAGGCATTATGTACTTCAAACCGTTTCAGCCAAATGTATCTCCCGATTTGTCAGTAAAAACACCAGAAAAACCTGATGTAAGTGAAGTGAAGAAACCTGAACCAGTCCCAGGCACAATCATTCATACGCCGGCACTTTCAAGATTTAATAAGCCAAAATATCCATCTGATTTTAAATCGCTTGATTATGTAAATCCCAACGCACCTAAAGGTGGGCGAATCCGTATTGGAACCATTGGTACATTTGATACCTTGAATAAAGATATTGCTAAGGGAATTGTTGCTGAAGGATTGTTGCTGACATTTGATCCATTGATGAAAAAAACGCAAGATGATCCGCATACCTGGTACGGTGTTATTGCTGAAAAAGCCGATATGGCACCTGATTTTTCGGCAGTTACATTTTATATTAATCCCAAAGCTAGATTCCATGATGGAAGCCCGATAACAACAGAAGATATTGAGTTTTCGATTAACCTTTTGATGGAAAAAGGACTGCCACGATATAAAGTTTTTTATTCTAAAATTGAAAAGCTTACGATTATTGATTCACACACTGTTCAAATGACCTTTAAAAAAGGGCCAGAGGGATATGATCGTGAAATGCCGATGGTTATGTCTAACTTACGTGTTTTGTCAAAAAATGCTTTGAAAGATCGGGATTTTCTATCAACAGGTTTAAAGCCAATTCTTGGAAGCGGTGCTTACCGGGTCTTTAAAGTTGATCAAGGGAAAACAATTCTTTTTGAGCGTGTAAAAGATTATTGGGCAGCGGATCTGCCGATTAATGTAGGGCAATTTAATTTTGATATTATTGAAATTCAATATTATAAAAATAATCATTCATTATTTGAATCATTCAAAGTTGGCGAGTTTGATTGCTATTTTGAAGCAGATGAAAAACAATGGCATACAGCTTATGACTTTAAGGCGATTAAGCAAGGAAAAGTCAAAAAAGTTCAAACCACTCACACACGTCCAGTAACTGTTCGCACGCTTATTTTTAATATGCAAAACCCGTTGTTTGCTGATATTCGTGTGCGCAAAGCCATTAGTTATGCTTTTGATTTTGCGATGATGAACAAGCAGCTATTTCATAATGCTTACCATCCAATGACGAGTTTGTTTGCTAATACACATTTTGATGATAAGGGCATTGTCGATGATTCGGTTTTAAAGGTGCTTTCCCCTTATAAGGCTGATCTTGATCCTAGCATTTTAAACGCTAAACTAGACCTTCCTCATGCGAAAACGCCAGCAGAACAACGTCAAAATATGATAATTGCTGATAAATTACTTACCGAAGCTGGGTTGGTTATTAAAGATGGTCAACGAATCAACAAAGAAACTGGTAAACCTTTAACGATAGAATTTATGGTGAAAGATCAACGCCTTGAAAAACTTGTTTTGGAATATGCACGCAGTCTTGCCAATTTAGGGATAACGTTAAAGGTAAGGCGTGTTGATGCCGTTCAATATGAACAAGTTGTTTTGGATCGTAAATTTGAAATGATTGCCCATTCATGGAGCAACAGCTTGTCGCCCGGTATAGAACAGCTTTACTATTTTAGTGCTGCCGCAGCTGATATGAAAGGAAGCTCAAATTATATTGGGATTAAAAATGCCGCTATTGAAGCGCTTGCAAAAAATATTTCAGTTGCAACAAGTGAACAGGATCTAGAAATTTATGTTCGGGCACTAAATCATGCCGTTATGGGGATGTATTATTTTGTTCCTGGAATGTATGATAATAATATTTGCTTCGCTTATTGGGCGGATCGTCTTGATATGCCAAAGATTAATCCAGCTGTTGGTATTAACGCGATGGAATGGTGGTGGGCAAAGGAAGTAAAATAAAATTGAGCTTCTATGAAGAAATTTCTTAAACTTTAACTAATTTCAGTATACCCTGAATGGTAGGTATCATTTTTTATAATGACAAGAGAAATGGAAGAACAAATTTATTCTCAAGCACCGGCGCATAAGCACCCTTTCCACCTTGTGGATCCAAGCCCCTGGCCGATTGTCACCTCTGGTTCTGTATTGGTGATGGCGATTGGGGGCGTCCTTTTAATGCACGGTAAGGGGCATATTCCTTTTTATATTGGCTTAGCAATGGTTCTTGCTTCTGCTTATTTCTGGTGGCGAGATGTGGTTCGTGAAAGTAAAACGCCTGGCATTTATACACCTGAAGTTGAACACGGTCTGCGGGCAGGGATGGTGCTATTTATCACCTCGGAAGTTATGTTTTTTGTGGCATTTTTTTGGGCCTATTTTCATGCTGCTCTTTTTCCTGTGGATGCCACAGGAGGCGTATGGCCGCCAAAAGGTATTAAAACCTTTGATCCTTTTCATTTGCCCTATTTTAACACCTTATTATTATTGCTATCTGGAACAACGGTAACATGGGCTCACCATGCTCTGCTAGAGGGGAATCGCAAGGAAATGCTCCAGGGGCTAGGAATTACGATTTTTTTAGGGGTGAGTTTTAGCATTGTTCAGGCAATTGAGTATTCTCATGCAGCTTTTGCTTTAAAAGATGGAATTTATCCTTCAACTTTTTTTCTGGCGACAGGATTTCATGGGCTTCATGTGATTATTGGAACAATTTTTCTTGCTGTTTGCTGGGTCAGAGCCTGGCGTGGGGATTTTACACAAAAACATCATATTGGATTTGAAGCTGCTGCTTGGTATTGGCATTTTGTAGATGTCGTTTGGTTATTCTTGTTTGTTTCTATTTATTGGTGGGGATATCGCCCCATTCTTCATTAATGAGACCGTTGCCTAATGATTCTTTTGAGCCCTTATAGCTAGAGCAACCTGAGTTCGATATAAGAATTGCAGAAAATGTATAAAAACGAAGAAATCCGTCATCACGAGGCTCCGAAGCGTTAGCGAAGGAGACGCAGTGATCCATGTATTATAGCTAAAGCAACATAATTTCATCAATTTTCTAGATTGATTTTTGCCGAACTTTCGGCACCTCAAAATCCTTAAAGAGACTAACTATTCGCGGATTTTGAGGCTTGAAATTTCGATCAAAACTGCATCATAAAATGTGACATAATTATGTTGCTTTAACTATAACAGTCTGGGTCGCCGCACTGCACTTTGTTTCGTTCGCGATGACGCGGATTTTCTGATTCTTTCATGACTTCTTACGTCGAATTCACGTTATCATACCTGTCCATTAGTAACGGGTATGAGCTTTTTGTTGATTAATTATCTTCCAGCTCTTTAATCATTGCTTCAAGCTCTTTATCAGAGAGTTCCTTTATGGAAAGGTGTTTTTTAGAGGTTGTTAAGTGCCCTTACAATTTTGCTTGTAATTCAATAATCTTTAGAGCAATGGCTACATTCTCTTGTTCTATGGCTTGACAATAGAGGGTATTTAAATTTTCTATCATCGTTATTCTTGATGTCATTATCTATTTTCTCCTCTTCTGTATAATGATAGAAATATATCATAAAAATTGGCAAAAAATGCTACTAGAAATTTTTTGGCAGGAAAATGCGAGAGAATGTTGACATTGTGTAAAATCTGCGGTAAATAATTAGCACTCCCTTTAAGTGAGTGCTGACATAAGTAACTAAAGGAGACAGCAATGAAATTAAAGCCTCTACACGATCGTGTTCTTGTTAAACGGATTGAGAGCGAAGAAAAAACAAAATCTGGTATTATTATTCCAGATTCCGCTAAAGAAAAACCACAAGAAGGTGAAGTTATCGCCGTTGGGCCTGGTATGCGTCAGGAAAATGGAACACTGACACCACTTGATGTTCAAAAAGGTGATCGTATTCTTTTTGGTAAATGGTCTGGCACAGAAATCAAATTGGATGGCCAAGATTATTTAGTGATGAAAGAAACAGACATCGTTGGAATTCTTGAAAAAGGCGCCGCGTAAAATCAACGTAAGATTCATATAAATTTATAAGAGGTAAAAAATGGCAGCTAAAGAAGTACGTTTTTCCGCCGATGCTCGTGAGCGTATGCTTCGCGGTGTAGATATTTTGGCAGATGCAGTAAAAGTGACATTAGGACCAAAGGGTCGTAACGTTGTTATCGAAAAATCATTTGGATCTCCACGTATTACAAAAGACGGTGTTTCCGTTGCAAAAGAAATTGAATTAGCCGATAAATTTGAAAATATGGGCGCGCAAATGTTGCGTGAAGTTGCGTCTCGTACATCTGATTTAGCAGGTGATGGTACAACAACTGCGACCGTATTAGCCCAAGCAATTGTTCGTGAAGGTGTTAAGGCTGTTGCGGCTGGAATGAATCCTATGGATCTTCGTCGTGGTATTGATCAGGCGGTTGAAATCATTGTCGCCGATCTAAAATCACGCTCCAAAAAAGTATCTACATCTGAAGAAATTGCGCAAGTTGGAACAATTTCTGCTAATGGCGAAAAAGAAATTGGTGAAATGTTGGCCAAAGCTGTTGAAAAAGTCGGCAAAGAAGGCGTTATCACGATTGAAGAAGCAAAATCACTTCAAACTGAATTAGAAGTTGTTGAAGGAATGCAATTTGATCGCGGATATCTTTCCCCTTACTTCATCACCAATCCAGAAAAAATGATGTGTGATCTTGAAAATCCGTTTATTTTGATTTCTGAGAAAAAGCTTTCTGGTTTGCAACCACTTCTTCCTGTTTTGGAAACCGTTGTTCAATCAGGTCGTCCGCTTTTGATTATTGCAGAAGATGTTGAAGGCGAAGCACTTGCTACTCTTGTTGTAAACAAGCTACGTGGTGGATTAAAAGTTGCTGCTGTTAAGGCACCTGGTTTTGGTGACCGTCGTAAAGCAATGCTTGAAGATATTGCGATTCTAACAGGCGCACAATTGATTTCAGAAGATCTTGGAATCAAGCTTGAAAACGTGACGATCGACATGTTGGGAACAGCACGTAAAGTGACAATTACCAAAGATGATACAACTCTTGTAAATGGTGCAGGGGAAAAAGACGCAATTCAAGCACGTTGTCAACAACTTCGCGCTCAAGTTGAAGAATCTTCTTCTGATTATGACCGTGAAAAATTGCAAGAACGCTTAGCTAAGCTCAGTGGCGGTGTTGCCGTTATTCGTGTTGGCGGTGCAACCGAAATGGAAGTTAAAGAACGCAAAGACCGCGTTGAAGATGCTATGCATGCTACACGTGCTGCGGTTGAAGAAGGCGTTATTCCTGGTGGTGGTGTTGCTTTGCTTTATTCAATCAAAAAACTTGAAGGATTAAAGACAGAAAATACAGACCAAGAAGCAGGAATTCGTATTGTTCGCCAAGCTCTTTCTGCACCTTGTCGTCAAATTGCTTTTAATGCTGGTCAAGAAGGTTCAATTATCGTTGGTAAGTTAACTGAAGCTAATAATCACAGCTATGGTTATGATGCTCAAAATGATCGTTTCGGCGATATGTTTGAATTTGGTATCATTGACCCAGTTAAAGTTGTTCGGACAGCTCTTCAAGATGCAGCTTCAGTTGCTAGCTTGTTGATCACAACCGAAGCAATGATTGCTGAAAAGCCTGAATCAAAACAATCTGCTGCGCCAATGGGTGGCATGGGCGGAATGGGTGGTATGGGCGGTATGGGTGGTATGGATTACTAAATCCAGCTTCGTTCTTCATTCTTAATGAAAAAGGCTCTGTTTATTCAGAGCCTTTTTTTATAATAACCCCAATAGTGGATAAGGATGCTTTAAACGCAAGGAGTAACGAGCAATTTCTTGATGTCAGGTTCATAAAAAACGCAGAATAGTTAGTTTGTTTGAGTGTTTTTAAGGTTCTGATGTCAGGAAAAGAGCCGTTAATCCAAAGGGTTTCAAGTTTTCTTATCCACTATTGGGGTTATAACAGAAAAGGTTTTAGATGATTACCGTCTATGGCCTCTCTCGTGATTGTCACCGTGATTCTGGTTTGTATGTGGCGATGTGCGTGCGGCGTATGCACATGGCTTGGGTGTGTAATCGCAGCGCTTCTATGGGGGGAAAGAGAGCGATTCCTGTGATGCCTTTCTATGCCTCTTGGTTGAATATGAGCATTATGGTGTCGATGAGGTCTGTAGTTTTCATGAATACCCCAGTGATGATAGCCCCTAAAGAATGGATCCCATATAGGTTCCCAAAAAGGCGGGTAGGAAGGGGGAAGATCTCCCCAAAATATAAAATCATTGACAGCATTTTCTCTTAATCTTTCAACATATGCGGGTGCATAAACTTCTGGTACAACTGTAAATAGTAATGCATTAGAATGAGGATAATATTTTCTGATGACATCTTCATAATATGGTTTTTCACCTAGAGAATGGCCGTAAACATGAACTTTAGGGGGAAGGTGCCCACTTGCTCTTGCTTCTGCTAATAACCTATCAAGAGCATGGACGCGCTCTCTTGTAACAGCTCTTTGTGTAGAATGTGATTGAGCAGCTTGTATAGTAGAACAGAACGATGAAAAAACAATAAATGTGCTTGAAATGAGTAAAAGATGTCGCAACATAATTCTATATTCCTTTGTCAAAAATTTAGATAAATTTTTATATATTCTTATTATATACATTAAATTATCGAAAAACTAGATAGGATAATATAGAGTTTTTAAAGGATTGATTTTAGAAGAAGCGGCAATCTAGTTGTCTAGATTGCCTAATGATTACCTAAGGAATTAAGGGCGTGGCCCTTGCGTTTTTGGTGCCATACGACCAAAGTTGCTGAAGACTTCACGCAATACATTGGTGTCGTGGCCAGCTGTTGGCGTTTTACGATTAATCGGTTTAATTTCACGGGCTTCTTCGCCTGAAATTGCCTTCATATTTGTCACAATACCGCTAGGGTTAAAGGTAATTTCCATAACCGACTGATCAAGGGTTTTGACGGGTAAAAAAGCAGTCGTTGAGGTTTTTGTTGAAATATAATACCAGGTTTCAGGGTGAAAATTAGACATGCTAGTTGGGTTGCCCAAAAGATTATGAACATCATCGCGGGTTGAAACACCGGGTATTAGCTTTGAAAAATCAATGCCTTCTTTGTCAAATCCATGATTGTTAATGGTAGGAGAGCACCCTAAAAGAGACATAGTAACAGACGCAATAGCAAGGATTTTTAAAAAATTTAAGCTCATAAGGTTACGACCGCTATAAAAAAATAGTATTTGTGTATGGTTTCGCATTAGTTTACTTGTCTGTCAATAGAATCATTAGATTAAATGGCTAAATTTATAGTGATTTTTGAAAAAATATATCCCAAAATCATTTTAAAAGAGATAATTGGGTGGAGAAAGAATGTGTTAAAATTCTGGCAAAAACGAATAGATAAATCAGCAGAATTGAGTGCCTTATTCTATCGCAGGCTTGTTCAACAGGTGCGAAATGAATGGTTTTATCGAGATTTAGCCATTGCTGATTCACCATTTGGAAGGTTTGAAGTCATGACGATTCATCTATTTCTTATCTTAAAACGCCTTAAGCAAGAAAATACTAGCCTTGCTGGAAAGATTGCTCAAGAAATAACCAATTTGTTTGTGATTGATTTGGATGAATCTTTACGTGACTTACGCTTAAGTGAAACGAAAATTGCCAAGCAATTTAATAAGTTTATTCAAGGTTTTTACGGCCGCCTTATTGCCTATGATGTGGCATTTGACGAAAGTGATCAAGCATTAAAAGACGTTGTTCATCGTAATTTATATGCCCAATTAGCAGAAAAAGAAATACACATTCAAAAAATTGTTAGCTATATTCATCAGCAATTAGATTTTTTGCAGCAACAGGATTCAACATTACTAAAGTTTGGAGATATTTAAAATGACAGAGCCATTTTTGCCTGAATTCAGTCGCGTTTTTCATTTGGAAAAAGGTCTTACTAAAGCTGTTCAATTCAACGCAAAAGCACACGAAACAGAATGTACAGCCCTGGCAAAACGATTTGAGTTGCTAGACATAAAAAATTTTTCCGTAACTTTCACAATTGAAGCGAGTCGAGAAGCAGGGGAGTATGAAGTAAAAGGAAGCGGTCATGCGGATGTTGTTCAGGCGTGTGTTGTAACCTTGAAAGACGTGCCTGAACATGTTGATTTTTCTTTTCATACAAAATTGGTTCATGGCGTTGAAAAGCCGCTCGATGAAGGGGATTATTCATTTTTAGAAGAAGAAATTGATGTGGATTATTATCAAAATAGCCATGTTGATCTTGGCGAAATTGCCGCTCAATATCTGGCTTTATCATTAAACCCGTATCCACGAGCTGAAGATGTTGACACATCACAATATATTGAAAAAGATGGGGGAATTAGTAAAGATAATGTTTTTAATCTGTTGCAAAAACTAAAGAGTTAATTTTTTCCTTTTAGAGTTAAGGTAAATGTGTTAGCTTCTGGTTTATTGAATAATGGAAAATAGAATTGCTTTTAAGCAATTTTTGATTGCTCTTTTAGGGCATTTCCTTTAGAAACAATATAACGAAATTATTTATGTCATCTGGAGATACAGGTTATGGCTGTTCCAAAGAAGAAAACTTCTCAGTCACGTCGTGGTATGCGTCGTGCACATCATGCTTTAAAAGCTGTTAATAGCGGCGAATGTTCAAACTGTGGTGCGCGTAAGTTGCCGCATCATATTTGTCCATCATGTGGTCATTATAAAGGTAGGCAGGTTCTTTCTCAGCCTCAAGCTGAAGAAGCATCTGAATAAATTTCAAGGTGATAATGGTTAAGAGACTTTACGTAAAAGAACGGTCTCAACCATTAGCATTTTGATACTAATCTCATTTTTTACTTATTACTCTATGAAGATTATTTTTAAGTTGTAATAAGTATGTTTGGGTGTAAGATTACGTATAACTTTAATAAAGCACCCAGAAAGCATAAGCAATGTCTTTAAATATTGCCCTTGATGCAATGGGCGGCGATGCGGCTCCTAAGATTGTTATTGAAGGTGCAAATTTAGCTATTGAAAAAGGGTTAGATTGTTATTTCCACATGTATGGAGATAGTGCGCTTATCAACCCGCTGCTCAGTGCATTTCCACTATTACAGACAAAAGTCACTGTTCATCACACCGATCAAGCTGTTCCCAACGATATGAAACCATCTGTTGCTATTCGTACATTAAAGCAAGCAAGTATGCGTCTAGCTGTCCAGGCCGTTGCCAGTGGATTATGTAGTGCCGTTGTTTCAGCAGGTAATACGGGTGCCTACATGGCTTTTTCCAAAATATTATTACGTACACTTGCTGGTATTGATCGTCCTGCAATTGCTGCGAAAATTCCAACTATTAATGGTTTTTGTGTCGCCTTAGATTTAGGGGCGAATGTCGAGTGTTCTTTTGATAATCATGTTCAATTTGCTGTCATGGGCGAAGCGTTAGCTTGCCGTCTTTTAGGTAAAAAAAATCCAACTGTTGGGTTGTTAAATGTAGGGACAGAAGAACAAAAAGGTGATGCAGTTATTCAAGAGGCAGCCCAAATTCTAAAAGAAAGTGAACGTCTTAATTTTATAGGATTTGTTGAAGGGGATGATATTACTTTAGGGAAAGCAGATGTTGTTGTAACAGATGGTTTTACAGGAAATATTGCCTTAAAATCAATGGAAGGCGTGGTTCGTCTTTTAATGACCAGCATTAAAGATGCATTGGCTTCTTCTATGCTTGGAAAACTCAGTTATTTAATTGGATCCTCTGCGTTTAAAGCTGTTCATAAAAAAATGGATCCGCGTATTTATAATGGCGCTGTTTTTTTGGGGTTACAAAGTGCAGCCGTGAAAAGTCATGGTGGTGCAGATGCACTAGCATTTTGCCAAGCAATTGATGTTGCTGCAAATATTAGCCGTGAAATTGATTCTGTAGGGATGGGGCAAGAAATAGAAATTAAGTTAAAACAGATCTATGGAGCTAGTTTATGATGTTTCGTTCTATTCCTTTGGGGGGTGGCGCGTATTTACCATC
>DYTB01000052.1 GCA_020726185.1 Candidatus Odyssella sp.
CTTTGAAAGATGATAACAGAACACAGTGCTACGCTTCGAAAGGCTCACAATTTCTCTTGAAAAAGTAGCTAGTGGGCCAGATATTTTCTTTACTTTTTTTCAAAATCATGATATTGAATTAGGCAAGTTAAGATAGAGGTTTGAAGGAGTTAAAGTATGAAAAGAAATATATTTAGGACACTGTTTTTATTATCATTTGCTGTGGTATTGCACCAGATACCACCTGCTCAAGCAGCAAACGAGTCAATCAGTTTTACTGACTTTCAAACACTCCCAGTTTCAGCGCAATCCACACCAAGAATACAAACTCGAGAGATGACTCTCGCTGATTTTGATCGTATTTTTCCTTTCTCTGCTCCCCTAAACCAAAAATGTGGCATTATTGGAACTGAATTTGGATCTAGCTGTTGCCCTACTCCTTATGTTGGTAGCGGAACTTTGATAGGTTACAACAACGCTACTCAAGAATTTGAAGGTATCACCGCAAAGCATAATTTTATTCTAAAGCGTTCCTGCTGGTTTGATTCTCAAGCAAACAGAGCAACATTCTATATTGCACAGAATGGGGACACTAACTTAGGTCAGGTTTTTATTAGTTCTTTTATCCAGCACCCAGCTCTAGATATTTGTCTTTTCTATGGAACACATGACGTAGAGCCTGTAAACTTACCGACTGTGTCTGCTAATTTTCCTCAGATTAGTGCAGCAAACGCTGCGGTAAACCAGGTATTTTCTATGGTTCATTATCCAAATGGTAATAATCTACAAAGATCAAACAATGGCAATCTTTCTCGTGTAAATGCACAGAATGGATTTTATTATAATACGAGCACCCTTGGGGGATCGAGTGGGTCTCCTTTGTTTGATAATAATAGAAATATTTTAGGAATCCACGTCTCTGGTAACCCTCTTGACAATATCGCCATTAGTTTTGCCAATGGTAACAGAAAGTTTAGCGTAGCTAATGAGAATCAGTGCATTTTGATTAATCAAAATATTGTTAACGATTTGAGACTTGGACAACATACTAATTTATAATTCTACTTAAGGGAGGATGAAATGTTGAAGCTTTATATGTCTACCGCTGTCTTGGCTTTTTGCTTTTCGCTTGCTTGTGCCACAGACCATAATTTAGACGAGACAGAAAATAGGGTTATGCTTGATAAGCCCGTAGGCCGTTCTTTAAATACTCAGGATAACTCTAATGAAAAAGAGAACCAAAAAGAAGAAAAAAAGGAACAAGGGGAAAGTAGTATGGAAAAAAGGCGGCCCACCCACTAACTCCATCCCTATGCACGAAAATCCTCAACAAAGCGAAAATTTGTTTAATAAGTTTCTATCGTTTTTTCGCTAGTTGATTTGACTGTGGTTGGCTATTTACTTGCAGCAACCTGATGGTTGTTAGGCGGTTTCTTAAAAATTACTAAAAGCTAAACTAATAGCCAATAAGACAATTAAGGTTATAAATACCAATGGTGACCATCTTATTATGTGTTTTAACATCATATTCACCATGCCCCATCAAAATATGACCAAAAAAAGAAAGTCTCTTTTTGCAAAGTTACTCACAATCATCAAACGCCTCTAAAATTACCCTACCCAAAGCCTCTGGTTCACCTGGACAGACTCTGCACTTGTCCCCCAGACCCACAAACCCAGAATCTCTTGTAGAATATGGGGTTATCTTAATGCATGTCCGCTCATCTTCAGTAGAAATGCAGATCACTTTTGCAGATTTAATAAAACTTTTCCAAGCCTTGAGACGCATTGCTTTGAGCACTTCTTGTCCACGTATTTTCCATGCTACTGAGTCTGGTGGATGTGGAATACCGATTTTAAAATTAGCAAGTGATTCCAATGCTTTAATGCCAATTGTTTGAGGAAAGGCAGTGGTTTCTAGAAAGAACACCAGAGGTTCGTTTACTATCATACCTTGATCCGTCTCTGCCATGGTTAAAATCCGCAAGGTATTATCTCTTAAATATGCGTATGAGTTTTTTTTCATAAAATTACTTATAAATTATCGCGTTAAATTCAATGCCCTTATTTTTGGCGTACCCAAGTATATCGTGCAAAATCTTCTGCTGGCTTGGATTGCCAGAGCTAGGTATAGCGATATCAAGGACTCGTTGCTTGATATCTGTTAGTTTAATTGGCATTTCTTTTGAGACATACCCTTTAAAGTCTGCCAACTTATCAACATATTTTTCTAGAGTCTGCTTAAGTTTTTGAGGGTCTTGATAGGTCTTCGCGTTCAAATCCAAGCTCTTAATACTGGTTACAGTGCCAGTTTTGGGCGTGAACTTATCTACTACCGGAAAGTTTTGTGGTAGGTTTTGACCTAGATTTTTTTCAATAATTTCACCGCGCTCAAGTGGTCCCTTTCTCCAGACTGAATCTTTAAGCCCGAATTGATTACCACTCTTCTTTGTCAGCTCACTAGCTACCATCCTGCTTTTTCCAGGAATTCCTTTTATGACTGCTTTAACAACAGTACCAAAAACCTTTTGCACACCAGCAGCACCACCTGCTAACCCAACATCTATGGCTAGACCTACGGCAAAATCGCCGACAACTCCATGCTCATAAGCGCTAACTTCCTTGCCAGTAAATCCCTTCCACAAGGCCGCTAAAGCAATTTGCCGTTGCGTGATTTCGTAGTAATCTACCGCAGCGTTTTCTGGGCTATAGCCAGTCTTTAGGTGTTCTTCTCGAATCGCTGGGTCTAATTTGTTAAAAATCTCAGTATATTTGGCAAAGCCAATCCTGGCTGCGTGTTGACGCGGGCTTAATGGGGTGTTGGCTGAGGATTGTATGACAACCCGTTCCGGAGTTAGTACAGCCGTGTTTTTAGTAACTGTTGTCAGCGTTAGCTTGGGGTCACTTAGTAATAATTCCATCAGCCTTCCACGGCTTAATTCAGATTGAGTTTGTAATTTTTCATCCATAGTTTTTAAGGTGTCTGCATCAACCTCGCCTAAGTCTTGGAGCAACCCTTGAATTTCTGAATCATCAAAAAAATCGTTAATATCTGAGTCACTAAATCCAGCCCCGGATAAAGCCTCGTGCAATGCCTTTGAAAGCGCCCCTTTATGCACTTGTCCTTGGGCTAGCTTCTTTAAAGCTTCTTTGATGTGATCTTTAAGTGCTTTCAGCACCCCCCTTTTACTAGCAGACTTTGAGTTCTCATTTGTAAATGCCTCTGGACACTCAGGAGTGTCAATCGTATCCTCACGAACTGAGGTGTCGCGTTTTTGGAACTGGTAGCCAGTTTCTGTTCGGCCAGTATATATGTTGCCTTTGTAGTGGTTGGTAATTGTATTTAGATAGTGATCGACATTGGTGGTGACCTACGGATAAGCTTACGATTTTTAGGAAGCAACGCTCCGGTGCTAAAAGCATTTTTTAATGCTAAATTATCTAGAAACTCATCAATAATTGCTTTAAGTGTATCTGCAGTGATAATGCCTAATCCTTTGGGCGATTTGGCAAGCCGCACAGTTAATGCACCGCTACAATTAATGATACCTAATTTAGATGGTTGCCCTAACTCCTCTTTAAGTGATCCATTGTCAAAAGTATCAGTCACAAACAATGTAGAGGTAGTTGCAATATCAACTCGACCATGATTAACCCAGTTAGCGATTGCCAAGTTGCTGTCCGTCGATTGTAGGAAAAGCTCATGGTGATTGGTTAAAGTATGGCATCTACCGCTTAAGGGACCGGATACATAATAAGCGCGGTGATTTTCAATGCTGGCGTCTTTGAGAATCAATGGGCCAGTAATATCGGTAATGCCGTAGGCTTTGTGGGTGAGGTTAGCAATACTCAGACCATTTTCAGATAAAATGGTGCCGTGATCATCAATAATTCCAGATTGAAATCTTGGCAAGCTTGTTGAGGAATTCAAGTCTAGATACATAGAATAAGGCGTTACTGACAGACAATCGTCAAGATTACCAAAATGAATTACTCCACCATTGAACAAGTAGTTTTGGCTAAAGCTACCGGAATAGGCCTTGATAACACTAAGATTATGCGTTTCATGGGCATTGATGTTAAGCCGGTAAAATAATGATGGAACAGCATTGATAAATTTACCGGGGGTTTTAAATCCCCAAATTTTCTTGGACTTAAATGCCGTTTCATGGTTACCGGTGACAGTTTGAATGTCTCCCTTGCTATTGATCGCAAAGTTAAATTTTACCCCTTGCACCCCTTTATACTCAAACAACAAACCACCAGTAATGGCGCTAAGACTAGAAGAGCCAATGTGTTGCTTACCAGTAAAGCTTGAAAAATTAATCGTTTGATCAAAAACAACAGTGGCGGTTTTTTCACGGGCAATTAGTCGCAAAAAATTTGTACTTGGGGTCGTTACTTCAAATTCAATATCGGTTGTTGCCCAAATCGTGCTAAAAAGAATTCCTACCGCAAGAAATAATGTTAGAAATGCGCGAATGCGAGTAATGTAATTTTGTAACATCATGTTATGCTTTGCGGAATAATTACATCCCACTATGTAACCCATTTACAGGTTTATAGCAATTTTAAAGTTCAGACATTACAGGCTGTTTAACAGAAGCCATACCAAAACCTTAAAACACGGTAATTTTAGAGATGTTAAATTTTGGCAATTACTCTTTTCATGGCTCCTGTTTATGGTCATTTAGACTGCCAAACGAGATTGCATTTATTTCATATTAGCCACAACAGTTTTCCGCAATTTATTAGCTCCATCGGCAATCAGTTTCTGCACCTCAGGATGAATAATCTTTAGATTAATCGCATAAGATTGGCCGTAATACATATAATCCATCTCATCTTGGGTCAACCTTTGTGAGGGCATCAAATAATAACAGCTAAAAAAAGAGGAAACTCCAATCAGCACAGCAGCTAAAGCCAACAAACTTATGGATTTGAATGATAAGTTAGACCATGAGTGAATGGTCTTTTTTAAGTTATCATTGGTTCTATTTACCGAAGAAAATTGATTATCAAAAAACGTCGTCGCTTTAGCCAAAAATGTAGAAAACAGCTGGCTGCCAAATGAAGTAGCCGAAGCATTAAGCTCAGCTTTCAAAGATTTTACCATTTCTGCATGCAGGGATTCTTTTACTCCCCGCAAAGATTCCGTTTCCAGATGGATCAGCTTGACCACCATACCCAAATCTGCGGTGTGCTGTAGCAGAGCCTTAGATGTTGTTTCTGCTACCCTCTCGAATCTTATGGTATAGCAAAACACACATAAATTGGCTATAATTTTAAACAAACTATAACTTT
>DYTB01000053.1 GCA_020726185.1 Candidatus Odyssella sp.
ATCTACCAAACTAACATAAACTCCCAAACCTTACTTTCACAACAGGTCTATTAGGAGTTTTTTCAAGAATTTCTTGAACTTTTTTAGCGTCAACAACTTCTCCCCATTCATGATGGACCCTTACGGCATTTGCACCAAAAAGTTGCAGCACATCATAAAACCTTTCACCATACATGCCGTTTTCACACACAATTACCGTGTCTCCCGGTTCAATGAGATTAATAATCATAGCATCCATGGCGGCTGAAGCAGGACCTTGTAATGGTACGCAAAAGTTGTTTTTTGTTTGGAAAAGGTACTGAATCATGTGGCGTATTTCATGCATCATCTCAATAAATAAGGGATCTGTATGGCTCAATACTGGTTTGCTTATAGATTGCAGAATATTTTCTGGAATGCTACTTGGCGCTGCTCCCATTAGCAATATTTTATGGGGAACGAATGCGTTGATATTCTTACTGTATGACATGTTTTTTTTAACTATTTTTATAATTTCAGAGTAATTTAATAAAGTAAAAAAATAGTTAAAATATTTGCGCTATTTTTTCTTACCATTCAAGCTGCTTGCCAAAAGTGACGGGTGGTAATGCGCATTCAATTTTGCCGTTTGGGGAGGGTAATGGGAGGGTGACAGCCACATTGATCATTATCTGTGGCTTGAAATAAGGAAATTTGTGTATATAAAAAACTCAGATACCCCCAAAAATACCCCCTAAATTATTTAGTTGCCCTGTTTTTTTTGAGCAAAACCCAGCTGGTGACAATTAGACAAAAAAGGTTGATTGAATTGGTAACCTAAACCGAAAATGCTGAAAGGTAACAGCTCGATTCTTTCCTGTTGATTTTTATCACTGCAACTTATCTGAATCAACACTATTTTTCCCAAAGGAGAGTTCCTTGAAGTCTGTTGCTAGAATTGTGCGCGGTTAGATTTGCACGCGCCTGATCAATTATCAACAAGGGGGTAGTTCAGACTGAGGAAAAGTATAAACTCTTGCCCGTTTAGGTGCAGTAAAATCCTGCTAAAGTTAAAATTGTTGCATTTTCTCTAATTTTATATTTGCTATTCGCTTTAAATAAGCTTAATTAAGAAGCATTAAGTAACGGCGATGCGCCTTATGAAGTTTTGCATATTTTTAGTTAATGGACAGAACGAGGTGTTTAGGCTTTTGCAAGCCGTCACTTTTCTAGCATATTTTGGCGTAATTTTGTGCGAGCAGATGTCAGCACGGCTAAGACTCTCACCTCGCAAGCGGTATATCCCCCAATTCACATAGAAATTAAAGGTGACATGATGTTCAAACCTTCCTTTACGAAATTTCTTACCATTTACTGCGTCGCAATCATCGGATTTACCGCACTTAACGCAACCGATACCTTTGACACAGATCCTAGGCATAAGTTTGTACGCGGTATCCAGCAACAATACGCCAAAGATATTGAAACCCGCAGGCAGCATTTAAACACCAGCTATTCGGGCGTAGCCTTGATTGACATTGCACGAGAGCAGCTAGAAAACGAGATCACCGCCTCAACAAACTCTGGTACTGACTGGAGCTTGGTGATTAATTGCGTGATCTCAGGTTATGGCTACAGGGGTGGTGTTAGTAAAACTGAAGTTGCTAACCCAGTAGAAGCCCAAGTCATGCGCCTTGGCTACATGCTTAGTGCCACCTACCAAATTGCTCAAGGTAACAGTGCTATTATCGAGTTAACGGATATTTATAGCCCAGGTAAGGGAAGTGACTTACAACTGTCAGAGCACGTAAGAGTGTTGAATACAATCGCCTCACTCGTACCCAAAGAAATCCATGAGCTTGCCGCTAAGCAGCAAATGGTTGAGAAATGCGAGCGTGAGGAAGGCCAAAAACGTGAGCAATCTTTAACACAACTACACACCTATAACGCTTGGCATGCCCATGAACGTTTCTATTGTGTTGCTGGAGTGTTAAAGCCAGAAACTTCAGACGTATTGCACAAGGTGTTTGTTGCCTATAAAGGCACAGCAATGGGCTTTGTGGGTAATTTAACCAGAAAGCTTGACCTAGCAATCGCAAACATTAAAGGCAATCCAGCACCAGAAACGGTTGTAGATTTGGTAGAGCTTGCCCAACAAATTCTTTTAACCTTATCCGCAGGTATCCCAGGTAAGGACGGTAATTTTGCTAGACTTGCCCCCAGCAACCGAGGTGACTGGGAAATCATTCGTAAAGCCTTGTTTTTAGCTTTAAGTGTCACTAGTAATCCCAGCACAGCTGGTAACACATTCTTAAGCACTCTGTACGATTGCGGGAGTTTTTGCTCTCAAAAAACTGATGCTGATTCAGTCAAAGAGTATTACTGGAGACTTGAAGCTTACGGTAAAAGCTTTTCCAGCCTTTGGAAGGGTCTTGCAAAAAACCAGCCAGAAAATACGATTAAAGGCTGGCTTGATCATGAGCTTGCGCTGGTAGACCCAATGTATCAAGACATATTAGGTATTGCTGATATCAATAAGAATGAGGTGACCAAAAATCAACCAGTTAGTAAATTTAACTTTGAATACCCGGCAAGCCATTCAGTCAAACAAAGAGCCTATGAGGCGGCCATTAGAGCAATTGTCGTAACTGATGTCCGTAAAGAATTAACCGCTGCATTAGTGCTACACCCTAAATTTAAACATGATCAGGCTTTTCGCACGCTTTATCCGGATTTAACCCTTTGGGCCACTAATCATAGCCCAAGCCTTAAAGCGAAAGCCTTGATGACTGGTACCGTAGTTAAACTTAACTTGCCGAAGAATTTTCAGCCTCAAGCAATTCACTTAAGTTATCAAGGTGGTAAATGGCAACTTCTAGCCCTAAGGCTTAATAGCCAAGGAGATATACTTGGTAAAGAAATCTTGTGGAGCCAAGGTAATAACCTCAAAGCAAGCTTAGTTGGATCTTTAGAAGATGCCCAAGGTACGCACCTGTTTAACTTCGAAGTTGATGGGTCAGCGACGACTATTAAAGCGATCAGTACCGGCTACATGGTGCAAGTTGGCGCAGATGGAGCAATTACTACAGTGGCTAATGGCAAAGAACTAGGGATCATTGAATCATCTGCCTACCCATTACATGCTGGCACAAACACTAATGTCGCTGATAGTGGGATCACAATTATTGGCAAGGCTTATTATGGAAATCGGGGTAGTTTACGAGCTAAACGTAATAGCGTTTGGGTCAGTGCAACGGATATAGCCTTAAAATACCCCCAAGGCTTTACGGTTAAGACCCACAACAATAAACCCTACAATTTTTACAGGCCAGACCAAGGCCATGGCATTGAAGCTGGTAAAGATGTGGTGTTGTTTGGTGACACGATTGACCTGGCGTTTAGCCAAGTTATTGCTCAGCAAAATCTGAAATTACACTATCTAAGTGATGAGTGTAAATCGATTACAACTCACGGTAGTTTACTACATGCCGGTGATAGCTTAGCTATTGACGGACTTACCTGGGATGGTGACACTCAGACGGTGTTTGCAGGCTCGGATGGTTCGTCCCATGTGCAAAATCCCAGTGATTTAACGACAAACAGTACGCAAGCCCAGTTGAGTTATGGCAGGTTACGGAAACACAGCGTCTGGAATCTCACTTTTTTAAATGACGAGGAGCGCAAGGTTCTTACTCAAGGACCAGAAGTATATGGCAACTATTTTAGATTGATACCTAGAATGCCGAGTTTTTATACCCCGGTGATTCAAGCACCAGTGTATCAATCGACTGGACGCCGCAATAATAGCGGCAGTAGCGGAGGTAGCAATTTTGTATCAAGTCAAAGCTATAGGCAATCACTACAGCAGCCGATGTCACAACATGGGCAGTCACTTAACCAATTATCCTATCAAGGGTTTGACTTCTCCATATCCAATCGCGGGGGTAACATCAATACTGGTTTGTCGATTAAATTTAGTGACATTGGTACTGGAGCTAGCAATATTCTTGGCTTCAACCACTCCCATGGTAGTAACGGAAACCACCTAAACGTAAGCTCTACTTACATCCAACCTTCTATAACCCAGTCATTGCAGCAATGGTCTAACCCATCACAACAAAACCTAGCACTGACCCTGCATAGGTTCTCCAGTGCATTGATTCAACAGATCACGGAGCCAAAAAAGTTAAGTGTGTTGCCATTAATTCTTCCAGCATTGTACGCTGGAGGTAGCCTGACCACGACTGGAACAGTTGTTTTGAGTACCGCAACAGGTGGTATTGGAGCGATTCTTCTCAAAAAAGGACTTGAAGGCACGAGAGAATCATTGGATGCTAGGAAGGGTGCTTGCAGCGGCATGCCTGATCCGGATGATGATGAGAAGAGGAAAAAGGGTTGCGAAAAAAGCGAAAGCCCAGTGTGGAAAGAATTTAAGCATCATAAGGGAGAATATAAGACAAATGCCAAGGGTGATGAAATATACAAATGGGATTACACTCACAACGATATAGAAATTTTTAACAAGCGTGGTGAACACTTGGGTTCTATGGATCCTCTAACGGCTGTACGTTATAAAGGCCCCAAGCATCCTCCAATTAAGTTATAGGAGAAGCAAATGTCGAGAAACCCTGTACAAGGACGGACTTTATTTTTTGATTATCAGGCAATTCCTAGAAATGATTATTGTTGTGAGCAGATGAGGTATCATCATTCATGTGGAGAAAAAATAATTTTTTACATACCTCAGTATCGAGAATATGGCATTAGAGTTACCGATACAATTTATCAAAAAATAAACTCTTGTCCTTGGTGCAGTCGTGCTTTTTCTGTTTCGTTAAAAGAAAAGTTTTTTGATGTTTTGAGTGAAAATATGGAAAAAGAAATAGGTATTGATGATTTAGACCAAGCACCACCTGAGTTTAAGACAGATGAATGGTGGAAAAATAGAAGGTTATAGGTGCCATTAGGCGGTGCTTACCCAGAGCTTAAGACCTCTAGTAGCTCTTCTCGATCAGTTTGTCTTGTTTTATTAGACCTGTTGTGAAAGTAAGGTTTGGGAGTTTATGTTAGTTTGGTAGAT
>DYTB01000028.1 GCA_020726185.1 Candidatus Odyssella sp.
TTTGGAACAGTTGCAACACCTGTAGGCATTTTGCTGGAACTTGATGCCCCAACATGCATAACGCCTGGAATAGAAAGTGGTGTGTGGCTTATGCTCATATCGCCAGCAGTAACTACGCCAGATCCATTGAAGGTAAGCAGGGCTGCACCAGAAGGAGCAGCAATAGAAGAAACAGCAGCTGACGCATCAGTGGTAATGGTGGCAGCAGAATTCATAGCGGCTGTTGGAATAGCAACAGTACCTGATGTGATCTCCATATTACCCCCAGCAAATGTAACCGAGCTTCCAATGTTGTTAGTCGCAGCAACTTGAACAAGCCCTGCATCCACCGCCAAAATTGATACTCCTGAGTTATCACCTGATAATATAGAAGTACCAGCGCCTGTTTTGTGGACAGTAGTCGCTGCTAAGTTAGAAGATACAGCAGCAGAACCACTGTTAACTTCAACGGCAAGTGAAGGGGGAAGCAGCTTACGAATACGATTATTACTAGCATCTGCTACGTAAATGTTGCCAAAGTTATCTGCGTCTACACCATAGGGAAGGTTTATTTTAGCAGCAGTAGCTGTGCCACCATCACCTGAGTACCCTGCAGTCCCTGTCCCTGCAATGGTTGAGATGTTACCGCCCACAGTAAATTTTCGAATGCGACTGTTCAGGTAATCTGCAATATAAAGGGTGCCTAATTTATCTATGCACACTCCTCGGGGAAAGTTTATTTTAGCAGCAGTAGCTGCTCCGCCATCACCTGAAAAACCAGCAATTCCATTGCCTGCAACGGTGGTAATGATTCCGCCTTCTTTAAACATTCTGATGCGGCTATTGTTAGCATCCGCAATATAAAGATTGCCTGAACTGTCTATGCAAATTGAAGTTGGTTTGTTTAATTGAGCGCTTGTAGCTGCCCCACCATCACCTGAGTAGCCCCATGAAGATCCCCCGGTACCTACAGTTCCAGCAATAGTGGTGATAATACCGCCAACGGTAAATTTTTGGATGATTCCACAATAGGTGTCTGCAATATACAGATTATCCGCACTATCGATGCAAAGCCCTATGGGATTGTCTAAATCAGTAGAAGTAGCAGAGACACCACTGCCTGAGGTACCAGCTACCCCTCCAATTCCAGCAACTGTACTGATAGTACCATCTAAAGCAATTTTTCTAATGCAGCTGTTGTTGAAATCTGCAAAATAAATAATGCCTGTGCTGTCTATGCAGATCTCAGTTGGGCTACGCAACGTAGCAGAAGTAGCTGCTCCACCATCACCTGAGAAGCCTGCAGTTCCCGTTCCTGCGATAGTAGAGATATTACCAGAGGATACAGTAATTTTTCGGATGCGATTATTGCTGCTATCTAATATGTAAACGTTGCCAGCACTGTCGATGCACGTTCCCAGGGGATTGCTTAACTTAGCAGATGTGGCCAACCCACCGTCACCAGAAAAACCGGCGGTTCCGGTTCCTGCAATGGTCGTAATATCGTAACTAGCGCTAAGTCCTGAGCATAACCCAATCCCCACAACAAGGGATGTGCAGTATTTAAATATTGTATTTTTTTTCATGGGTTTTTCCCTGTAATAAAAAATGTGAATAACAAGTTTTAGATTACAGGGTGGGGTATTAAAATTTAGTTAAGTGTTTATTAAATATATATTAATTATTAAATCATTTTTTATTTTAAAAAATAGATATTATTCACTGAATCACGACGCCCTCTAACGAGAGCTCTGGATGACGATTTTTAGAAATGCAATTGAAATTCACCAAACACCAATCATCGATATTTTTAATCAGTAACAACAGGAGAGAAGCACCATGTTTCGTTCAAAAATATTAGGGCAAGATTCGTTCAACCAAGCGATGGTTACAGCGCCTTCCAACGTTAATTCTGACATGGGACACTTTTCAATTGGCAGCTTTGATTTGATAACGCCGGTATTTGAAGATGTGCCCCTGCCCCCAAAGCACTTGTGGATTAGGGCAAAGGTTCATTTTAAACCGTGCGTAGATACGCCTGTATTTCATGAAACGAATAGTTTTATTTGGTCCGGCCAGGGTCGGTGCCAAGCAGTAAAACTTGAAAGCACACAAATTTTATATGCTCAAAAAAACTATGAAATTGATAAATGCTGGACGCTATCAAAAGAGCAGAAAATTTATGAACACCGCTTTGCCGTGGCTCCTACTTTATATGGAAATGATACAGGCATTCATTTGTGGCCATGTGGTGCATCTGTGGGGAATATTTTGGAAATTGAGCAATTGTTTGCGCAAGTGGCTGGTGATGAAAATGACGTTTTTGTAAACAGTTTGAGCACGTGGAAAAAACATTTGGTAGATAGTGATGAGGTTGTTTTTGAACCTCCGTCTACTGACACCCAATCTTTAATTAGCGCACTTAATACCGGAAAATTTTCATGGGTTATAGAACAGCAAGGCATGCAGTTTTGCTTTTCTAGCTGCCGGGTTGAAACCACTGACAGTTTAAATTTCATCGACATTTTATGTGAAAGGAACGACCTATGATTACCTACCGACTTGAAAAGGGAACGCCCCTTAGCATTTTGGAAATTGATACAAATTTTCGTGAACTTGAACAGCGTTTGAACGCGATGGAAGATCAGCCAATTACATCCGCACTTGCAATTGAACAACAAGAAGATGTGCTGATTTTCAAAGTAGATGGCGAGGTGATTTCGCACGTTGTGCTGCCAAAATTTCAACCGCTTTTAAAAGGAGAATGGAAGAAAGATACACCGTACCAAAAAGGGGCTTGGGTGAATTTTAACCAAGCACTTTATGGATGCCAGATTTTGCACACCAGCGGTGAAACTTTTGAACCAAAATTTTGGACCTTAATTTTTGATGGAGGAAGATCTGATGCTTAAAATTCATGAACGGGATTTAGACATTTTGGCACGCACAATTTATGGGGAAGCGCGGGGTGAGTTGAATCACCCTGCAGGTGGCATGCAGAGTTTGCAAGCGGTTGCTTGGGTCATTAAGAACCGCGCAAAGATGGTGCAATTTAGCCCGTATATTCACAAAGTTTGCATGCAGCCCTGGCAGTTTTCCTGTTGGAATATGAATGATCCCAATAGAAAAACACTTTTGGAAACAAGCTTTGAGGACAAGGTGTATAGGGCGTGTTTTCTGGCGGCAACCCAGGTGTTGTTTGATAGCACGATTGATTGCACTAAGGGCGCGAACCACTACCACAGCACCAGAATTACGGCACCTTATTGGGCTATGGGGCAAACCCCCACCACAACAATTGGCCACCATATATTTTATAAACTGTAAGGAACAACATGGCATTTCCATTAATTGCAGCGGCCTTGGGGCTAGCCGAATTTGCCCCCGTTATTGCCCGATGGATGGGCGGTGATAATGCAGAATCTGTGGCGCATCAAGTTGTAGAGATTGCAAAACACGTAACAGGTCATGCTGATCCGGTAGAGGCATCAAAAGCGTTAGCTGAAAATTCGTTGCTTATTGCTGAATTTCAAAAAGAAGTCATTAAAATTGAGGCAGAGCTTGAGCTGAAATTAATGGCAGATCGGCAAAGTGCTCGGGAACGCGACATTGCCATTGCTCAAGCAGGGCGACGAAATGTGCGGGCCGATGTGATGGTGCTAAGTGCAGCAGTTGGATTGGTTGCCTGTTTGTGGACCTTAACCAGTTACGCAGGGAAATTACCTGGTGAAGCAGTGGGAATTATTTCAACAATTGCCGGCATTTTTGGCTCATGCCTGAAAGATGCCTATACTTTTGAGTTTGGTTCTTCCCGTGGCAGCCGTGAGAAAGATTCGTTGGCGGCATTTATAAGGCGAGAATAGAAAAATCTAGTGACCTTAATAATTTCACAGTACAGTTAACATTATCTAAATTTTTATTGAGAGCAGAATGATAATATTTAATCACCTCAAAATTATTTTCTTATTAACGCTTAGCTTAGCACTAAACTTTGATATTTCTGCAGCAGAAGAAGAAGGGCCTGGTGAAAATGATATGGACACTTATTGTAGAGCTTGCAATTTTCATTGTCGTTTTCCCGAACCTGAAAAAGCAACCGAAATTTATGATCTGCTTAATACCTTAGATGCGAATACACTAGATAATCCTTTTTTTTTAAAGGCTTTAGAAACATTGATTACTGACGCAATGGATACAGACAAAATACTTGCTACCATCACTGCCCTTGCTGGTGTTGCTGATGATAATCCAAAAAAATTGGAAAACAACGATTTTATAACCACGTTAAAAAGACTATTCACAGAAAAAGTGGATACATTGACCGAGATACAGATAATGGCAACAATCGCAGGCCTTTGTATAATTGAGGTAGATGTAATAGAAAATCCAGGATTTGCTGATGAATTAGAAGAACTCATTACTCCTGATGCAACTGATCAAGATATAGTCCGCCAAATCATAGATATAGAATCATCTGAACTTAGAACAACATAATGCTTAGATCTCAAGATACACCTTTGAATTTGGTTCTCCGGTAGCAGCCAAGAAAAAGATTCGTCAGCAGCTTTTATGCAGCGTGAATAGAAAGTTATTGTATTTTTATTGCATTAATACATAAAAAGGACGGATTATGATTTTTAAATTACTAATGCTATGTACTATGGTGTGTTCTGTTTTTGCAGGCGGTTCACCTGATCTTCCTGAAAGAACTGAGGGACTGAGGCAAACTGGAGTTACAACTCGAACAGCAAAAACAGAATCTGCAATAGATCCGCTTGTAACTGAAGTGAGAAAAGTTGTTTTTAGACATTGCCCACACTTAATACTCGAAATGCTAGAGTTTCAAAGACAGTATCCAAAAGAATTTGAGCTTATTGATTCTCAATATTTCGATAGAGGTTTCAGCATGTCTGTTCGCGACCCTTTTTTTGTGAGCGCACTTTCGACAGTTGCACAATTAGTAGATACAGGTCGTGACGTGGTAGTAGGCGATTTTGGCTTTGGAGCAGGAGATACTTCATTTTTATTTGCGCTAACTGGTGCAAGTGTAATGGGCATCGAAAATCCCCAGATGAATATAGACGATCACAGGAACTATATTCGTATTATACAACTCTAGCGAAACGTATAGGATCAGAATACATTCGCAGTGGCAAAAAGGAGCATCAGAATGTATGCAAGAGAATGAAAGAGTACGGCCTTAGCCTGCGGATGAAGTTTAGAACTGATGCTAGATTATTGCATGAAGATTCAGATATAAAAGCCAATATTTCTTCTGTGCTTTTTATGGGCAATTTTTTACACATGTTTGACCCAGCTACTGCTAAAGCATTAGTGAAGGAACAAGCACTTCGTATGTTGCACAGAGGTGGGAATGTGTTTGCTTCTGTTGATGGAGTCGCCGCGCAAGACGGAAGTGCAGACGCATATTTACAAGCAGTCAGAGAACACAAAAAGTTTCCTTCGGCAATGTCAGTGAGAACTCAGGGAGGGTTTTCTGAAGGAGAAGGCGAAATTCGAACAGACATGAAAGAAACACTTTTTACGCATACTGAAATAGATGAAGAAGGCAAGATGCTAAGCGAATGTCGTCGCAAGGACATTACTAAATAGTATTACTGTGGACCAGATTTAAAAAGTGAAGCAATTGTAACTAGCGAAACACCAATAGAGAGAATTCCTTTGTACGCAAAAATAGATAGAACAATATGCCTTTATGACTTAAAGCTAATCGATTTTGTTTTTCCAAAATCAGCCTGGGACGTTACCGTTCGTACACTAGATATTTACGGGCAAGAAAATTCAGATCTTCGTGATCACGAAGTAGCTAAGTGGAACATTATGGCAGAGAAGAGAAGATTTAAACCACTCAGTCAGGCTAGTCCTGGCTGAGGGTAAAATTACAGCCTTAGCCCCCTTTTATAGGTTTTGTAGCCCTGCACTACAAAAATTAATCCCAACATTGCTGTAAAGAATGTTAAGCCCCAGTCACCAATATCAACCGCTGTATACGCGCCAAAGCCCAAAAAAGTAACACCCATAGTCAAATGAAGCATAGCTGTGCGCATGCCTACTTTTTGAGACCCTCCGGATTTATTAATTCCATATACACTCATGACGTAATTGTTAAGCCTGGTGATTTTTTGTAAGTGCTGCGCACATGCTGGTGAGCATACAAATTTGTCATCCGTTGGTTGCATACATTCATTGCACAATCCCTTAAGGCAAACACCGCAAGCGCAAACAGCTGAGGTTTTTTGGTGGTTAAAGCAATGCATAATACAACCTAAATAGAAATAATACTTAATCTTAATTAAAAATCGTTAATATAAATTAAATATAATTCATATTAATACATAATATTAACTATTTGTTAATAAATAAAACTATATACACAGAAAGATAATTTCTTTTTGTTGAGGTTTTGTATGTTTAATAAAAAAATATTATTAGCTTTATCGATGATCACGGCTTTAAGGTTGGAAAGCGCTTCGAGTGCGCATCATGCACTCTCTTTAGATAAACCAACCGTAAAGAAGACAGGCCTTAATGCGGCGCATCCACGCGTTGTTGATGCGACAGCGCGTCTCATTGGCCCACAACCCCTAGTATTTAGTGCTGCAAGGCTGAGTGCTAAGACTGAAATTGCTAATCTTCAATATTTTCCTTCTTCTTTAGTTTACAATCAGCTACAGATTGGTTCGTGCACGGCAAATGCTATGGCGTTTATTATTAGGTATTTATCTGTGCGCAACAGCGATAGGCCTACAGATTTTTCAAGCGCTAATAAGCAAATGCTATCCCCTTCTAGGCTTTATCATTACTACAACACACGATACGAGGAAGGAAATATAACTGGGAATGCTTCTAATGTGCTTAGTGATAACGGTGCTTCAATGCAGGGAGCAATGGTTGCGCTAGATAAATACGGAACTTGCCCGGAAACTTTTTCAAGCAGCATAGATCTAGAACGAGGATTTCACTATAGCGGATGCCCTTACGATGTTTCACGCTTCACTTTCCAACCAACACCTGAAAGCTATCGCTTTGCTTTTGACCCGAGCTTCAATGGTATAAATACTAGCACTGCATTGAATCCATATAAAATTGTTTCGCAAAACATTAGATATGTTGATATGTGCTCAAAATATTATAAAAGAGCTCGAAATGCTTTGAATACACCTGCAGAAAAAAGCGAACTTGTTCTAGCCCTTAGAACAGCTTTAAGTAACAATACGCCAATTTATTTAGGTATATTGCTTGAAGCAGCCTTTTATTCACCTGCAGGTGGCTTTGTTCCTATGCCAGCTTTAGATGGACGATTTAAGCCAATTGGTGGCCATGCATTAGCAATTGTTGGCCATGGCCTATACAATTCAAAAGCACCAACTCAAAATTACTTTAAATTCCTGAATTCATGGGGAACGTCATGGGGTGATAGCGGGTTTGGATATTTTCCTGAAGATTACGTAGCAAACGTTAACTTTTTTGGGATTTCAGCGTACGCAGTTGACCTATTGAAGTAATACAGAAGGTTGCATCAGAAAGTTACTGGTGCAACCTTTTACCTAAACAAATCACTGTGAGAACCTAAGCGAACCAGTTCTAGTTTATCAGTCGTGAACTTATACACAAGTAACCAGTCATTTTCGACGTGGCATTCAAAAAAGTCATGAGCGCCACCATTTAATCGGTGAGGGTGATATTTGTGTGCTAAATAAGAACGGCGAGCAAGCGTATCAATAACAACTTTCAGCTTTAAAAGGCACTTACCCCGTTTTTTTGACACCTTGAGGTCTTTTAAAAAAGTATGGGTTGTAATGACATTGCGCATAATGATTTTTCAAAGACCGCTTTTCTAATCAGAATGCAGGAAAAAGTTTAAGATATGGTTAAATTTAGAGTTAAAAATTGAAATTAATGAAATTATAGAAATGGATCCTATGGTCAAGTCGTAGAAAAACTAATGCAGAGATGCGTACTGCGTAAAAAGATCTATCATAGCTTGGTTTTTTTGATTTTTTGCTAAGGTTAATATTACATCTTCACTGGCACGCTGTTGACCTTCAGGGATTTCAAATAATATGAATCTCACTTTATCAACAGAACCTCCTGAAGTTGCCATTCTTAAAACATCATTCATACCTAACTGATTAGCCCCTACATTTTTACCGAATAAAAAAAGAGTTATTTCTTTCCAGTTTTCACAAAAAAAAGCTTTTTCTAAGATTTCATTTCTTTCTGTTTGTGTAAATGTTTCGGGAAAATTTTGTAGATTTTGCAATAACGAACTAGGGGAGTTGTGTATACAAAAATATATCCACCGTTTAATAGATTTTTCATCTTCAGGAAGGGAGATTGTTGACGAATATGTAGCGCTTTGCAGAAAAACGCTTAAACACAACATTGGTAATTTTATTTTTTTAAACACTATAGCTTCAGCAATTCAATCACTTATGTATAAGCCTACCGTAAGAATTTTTATTCAATCAAATGAAAAAAGCTAGTTCTTTATTATAATTTCGAACCTTGTGTGTTTACGAAATCTTAATCAAGCAAAGATTATCATAAAAATTATCTAAATTTTTATGGGAAACGCAATGCGTACATATTCACAACGCCTTAATGCTGTTTTTTTATTTTTTCTATTGTTTAACTTTGGTGATTATTCGCTTATTGCAAGCACTGCATTTGCGGAAGAAGATCTTTTTGCAAGGCAGACCTTTGAAGAATCTCAACAAAAAGCAATTAGAATAACATTTGCCGATATAAGGGAAACTCAACCAGAACTATTAGAAGCTATTCCTTTTCAATATGCAGTAAGAAAACTAATTACAAATGAACTGAATGATAATCAAATTTGCGCAACAGTTGCTGGGTTGCTTATAGCTAAGAACGAATTAGAATCACCAGCTTTTATCAACTGCCTAGAAAAATTATATGCACAGCGAATAGCAAATTCAGCAATGCAAGCAAAGCAAATAGGGGCAATTTTTATATGTTTAAGTACTACAGATTTTCTTGTTTTTGAATATGCCGCGTTTGCCGATCAATTAATAAAGTTGATAACAGCAGAAATACCGGCAGCAGACATAGAAAACAGAATTCTTAATTTGGTTACTATTACCAGGAGATTACTTTCATAAAGCTGCATAAACAGCACTAATAAAACGAAATTCCACGGGGACACATGTCCCCTGGAAAAACGCTTTATTTTTTACTTTAGAAGATAATCATGGGCCTGAAAATCATCACGAGTCTGCAGCTGATTCAAGAAAGCTTCTGCTGCTACAAGATCTCGTGGATATATGGCTTTGTTTATCATGTAATCAACATTCCCCAATACAAGCTGACAAGCTTTTCTCAGTATAGCTGCATCATTACCCTGAGCTACAAGAGCATCATTCAATTCTCTTGCAGCAGCATGATCGCTCTCATAACCATAGTTTCTATCGGTAAGCCCAGATATCTTGAGGCTTATAGCTGCTTCATTACCCTGAGCTACAAGCTCTTCAATCAATGCTCTTGCAGCATCAAGATCGCTCTAATAACCATAGTCTCCATAGGTAAGCCCAAATATCTTGAGGAATATAGCTTCTTCATTACCCTGAGCTACAAGCTCTTCAATAAAGTCATGTGCTGCAGCAGGATCGCGTACATAACTATAGTCTCCACGAAAAAGCCCATGTATTTTTCTCCCTATGGCTGCATCATTACCCTGAGCTACAAGAGCATCATTCAATTCTCTTGCAGCAGCATGATCGCTCTCATAACCACAGAATCCAACATCAAGCCTATACATTTTTTGCCGTATAGCTGTTTCATTCCCTTGAGCTACAAGCTCTTCATTCAATTCTCTTGCAGCATCAAGATCGATAGTATAACCATATCTTCTAGAGATAAGCCCATCCAGTTTTCTCTCTATGGCTGCTTCATTCCCTTGAGCTACAAGCTCTTCATTCAATTCTCTTGCTAATGCTCTTGCTGCAGCATGATCACGTCGATAATCATCTAATGTTCTTGCTGCAGCATGATCAAGTTCATAACCATTGTTTCCATAATCAAGCTCATGTATTTTGTGGTGTATAGCCCACTCATGACCTTGTGCAACGAATCTATCGAGTAAATTGTGCTCTGTAGGAGCTGGGGCTAGTTCTGCTGGAACACCTTCTTCAACAACAGCAGCGTTACACGGCATACTAATTAGTATAAAAACCCCTGTTATAAGGCGTAAAAAGTTTGTTAGTTTCACAATGGAATCCTTTTCAAATTTTATTTTAAATTATTACGACAATAAAAATATTTATATGTTTCTATATAGGGATAAAAAATTAGAATTGCAATATTTAAACATAATTTTGTATAAAAATTGGCCACTGTGTTGGCTGATGAAATCTTATTCAACAAAATAAAAGGAGGTTTTATGCCCTACCCAGATTTTCGCAGTAATTCAGCATTGTCATATTCATGCAAAATTAAAAGCTCACGCAGGGCTAAACCTTGGGAGGATGATAGATCAGGGTCATTTTTCAATGCTTCGTTCGCCATATTGTGTGCTTTGGCGAATAAGCCTTCTAGAAAAGTGGCATCGTCAGGGTCTTCTTGGATTAAGTCACAAAGGCGGAATTTTGGTACACCACTTTGTTTGGTGCCAATGATTTCACCGCCACCGCGCAGGCGTAGGTCTTCTTCGGCAATTTTAAAACCGTCATGGCAATCACGCATGGTTTGGAAGCTTAATGGTTGTCCGTATAGCAGTAAGCAGAATGATTGAATATCGTTACGCCCTACCCGACCCCGCAATTGGTGCAGCTGCGCCAGGCCAAAACGTTGAGCGTGTTCAATAACCATGACGGTGGCTTGGGGCACGTCAACGCCTACTTCTATCACGGTGGTTGACACCAACAACGTTGCTTCTCCGCTTAGGAAACGTTGCATGGCGGCGTCTTTTTCTGGGCCTTTCATGCGACCGTGCATGAGTTCAACTTTGTCACCGAATATTTCACGTAAAGTATCACAACGAGCAACAGCTGCAGCTAAGTCACTTTTTTCAGATTCTTCAATTAAAGGACAAACCCAATAAACTTGCCGGCCTTTGCTCATGATTGCTTTGATTTGTTCAATGACCTCATCGAGCCTATCAACGCTGATGACTTTGGTTTGGATGATTTTTCGACCCAATGGTTTCTCATTTAGAATGGAAACATCCATATCGCCATGATTGGCTAAAACCAAGGTGCGTGGAATGGGCGTTGCGGTCATTGATAATATATGGGCTGTTTTAGATTTGCTGGCCAAAGCGAGGCGCTGTTCAACCCCGAAGCGGTGTTGTTCATCAATAACCACTAGACCAAGATTTTGAAAAATAACTGAGTCTTCTAGCAATGCATGGGTTCCCACCACAATTGTAGCTTCGCCTGATTTTATGGTTTCAATAACTTTATCGCGAGCTTTGCCTTTTTCACGGCCGGTAAGCATGGCGACAGTTAGTCCTAATGGCTGCAGTAATTCACCAATTTTAGCGGCATGCTGGCGTGATAAAATTTCAGTTGGCACTAAAATGGCCGTTTGCAGACCTTGGTCAGCTACGTCTAATGCTGCCATGACTGCTACTAAGGTTTTTCCGCTGCCAACATCACCCTGCAATAGGCGCACCATTTGCTGACCGTTTTGCATATCGCCGCGCAGTTCTGCAATGGCGGAAATTTGTGCATTGGTTAATTTAAATGGCAGTAATGCTTCAAGCTGAGCACCAAGTTTTGGTACGTATGTATTCTTAGAAATAACCTTTGGCTTGGTGCGACGATTACTTAAGGCCATGCCCAAATGATAGGCTAGGAATTCATCAAAAATAAGACGCTGACGGGATGGGTCGGTAAAATTTAGATTTTCATAAACTTGGGGCTGGTGCACATTTTTTAGGGCATTCAAGAATGAAGGGTAAGTGCTGTCGGTAATCCATTCGGGCATTTCTTTGGATGGTTTGATTACCTGATCAATAACGCTTGCGACCATAGAACGGGTAAGGCCTGCGGTTAGGCCATAAATGCGTTCTGCGCCAATCCATTTTCCCATTTCATCGAGCGGGCCCATGAAGTCTGGATGGGACATATGGTAACGCACCGTATCGTGAGCACGGTCACATTTTAGCTGACCACTGATACCAATTTTTCTACCCTCTGGTGCTACGCGCTGTAAAAAGCGATCGTAAGCATTGAAAAAGAGTAATTCGAAGCGATTGTTTTTGTTATCACGCATCCATATACGGTAAGGGGAACGCCTGCGCAAACCAGGTTGATGTAGTTCTACAGTTGCTTCAAAAGTGACCAAAGTATTTTCAGGAGCTTCTTGAATATTATCTATTTTAGTTCGAAAGCTAAGTTGAGTTGGCAAATGCCACAAAAGATCAATGAACCGTTCGCCCACTAATTTTTTGTAAAATTTTTCCCGGCGCTTTCCAATAGCAGCAAGCGTGTGTAGTTCTGTTAGATAATAGTCTAACGGTGCGGACATGATTTTAGAACTTCAACTAGTTCCTGCATTTCTTCTTGTTTTCCAATGGTAATGCGTAAATAGCTAGGTAAATTGTAAGCACCCATAGGGCGGACAATCAATCCTTTTTGCCCTAAATATTTATATACTTCTTGGGTATTTTCAAAATAGGCCATTACGAAATTTGATGTGTAGGGAATCATGGTGATATTCAGGTCGTTCATGTCGCTTACAAATTTAGCTAAATTTTTCTTATTTAACTGCGTGCAATGCACAATCCAAGCTTGATCACCAAGCGCTGCAATTCCTGCTGCTTGCGATAAACCAGTTGTGTTAAATGGTGGGCGAATACGGCTGATTGGATCAACAATTTCAGGGTGTGCATATAGCCAACCTAGTCGTAAATTTGCCATTCCATACGCTTTTGAAAAGCTACGTGCCATGACCACATTTGGGTAACGTTGCACCCATTTTGTGCCACAGTGATAGTCGTCACCATCCATATATTCTGCATATGCTGAGTCAAACACAACAAGTACGTGGCTTGGCATGCGTTCAAGCAAATCATCAATTTCAGTGTTGGTTAAATAGTGGGCAATTAGGTTGCCGGGATGATCAAGATAAAATATTTTTGTACGCGGCGTTACTCGTTCAAGAATCGCATCAACATTTAGTTTAAAATTAACCCGGGGAATTTCTACGGGAATTCCCCCCATAGCTAAAGTGGCGATTTGATAAACACCAAAACCATGTTGAGGGATAAGAACTTCATCGCCCTTACCAACATAAGCACGAGCTAAAAGATGAAGAATATCTTCCGAACCATTACCGGTTACAATCCATGCAGGATCAATACCATGAGTTTGACCGATTGCTGCGCGTAGTTCGTTTGCTGCACCGCTTGGATAACAATGAATTCTGTCGGTGTACTGACGCACAACTTGTTTTACGGCATCTGATGGACCATATGGATTTTCATTAGAAGCCAATACTACCCTGCGAACAAAACCTGGCGGGGTTACGTCACCGCCAATATAAGGAGAAATTGCATAGATAGATTCATTAGACTTTGGAAAACCCATTTTGACCTGTGACATGGAACACTAGTTCTAAATAGCATATTCGTAATGACGTTTCAATGTGGGGCGATGATTAATGCACGCCTTGCATGAGAATTTCAACAGTTCACTTAATAATTCCTTAACAAAAAAACAGTACAATAATCGTATGTGCTGTAATAAGTTTTACCTAGTGATTTTTTACTTTATTTTTATTGCATTTTTTGCTTCTGCTCCTGCTTTTGGGGCTCTCGCTGCCCCTGTTGCGAGTCACGCAGAAATTAGGTTATTCAGGGCAAAAGAAGCAGATAAAATTGCTCAATCCAAAAATAATCTTGGCACTAAATTAGATGTGCTTGGTGCGTTAACTTGTTTAAAAGAAAAGCTACACAAGGTACCTAGAACAGAAATTAGTTTTATTCAATTTTCTAGATTTGTTTTTGGTATGTTACTTGGAAATGGTTACCCAAATGGCGTAACAACAACAGTAAGGACAACTCCAGCTGAAAGAATTGAAATTGAAAAAATTGTAAAAGAAGCCTCAATTTATGTTAAAAAATACGATTTTAAAGAGCCCAATATTTGGAGCACTGATGTACATTCTGCCGCACAAAAAATGCAACATTCTAACGTATTAAACAGCTGGTGGGATGGTGCTAACAGAAATGAAAAACTTTCAATTCAACCTAAAAACGCAGAAGCAAATGCCCACAATTTAGCTATTGATAAACAAATTTTTGAAGGGCCATATGCTGAAGTTCCCAAAGCAGCCATGGATGCATTGTATAAAGTTGATGTAAATACAGCGAATCTAATTGTACGTTTCATTGAATATTTTTCAAAACTATCTGATGCAAACAAAAAATTTATATTTGACTACATGAAAAGAAATCCAAAAAAATATGTCGCGGATGTTCTTATGCCTTATATAGCAAGAGAATTAAACAAAGCGATTCCACCAATTGCTGCAGCTCCTGCGGTTTTGCCACCTGCACCTCCGCCTGTTGTTATTGCTGTTGCAAATCCCCGGGCTGCTTATGAAGCGTTAATTCAAGGAATTCTTACCCCAGATCAACGAGAAATGCTAAACGAATTTATAACCGTTGCCTTAACACCTGGGTTAGATGAATGGAAAACTGACATTATAAAGGAATTTATTAATGTTTACATTCAATTACCCAATCAAAACAAAATAAACGTTTATATAGAGATGGGCAATTTTATAGAGCCAGGATTCAGGCAAAGGCACCCTCTGCAAAGAGAAATAGATGCATTCAAAGTACTTTTAAATAATGGTGATAAAATTCAAATAATAATGAACTTAAAATGGTGGTTAGATGAGCAAATAGCTCATGGTGTATTTGCATTAAATGCTCCTGTTGTTGCACCTGTGCCTATTGTCGCACATGCGGCCATTGCAGCACCTGCTGCAGATCCATTTATTGCGAAATTAACAAAAGATCTTATTATAGCTGACTTCACACAAACGGCAGATTCAGCCATAGAAAAACAGAACATTTCACGAGCAGCGATACTGTTAACAAATTTCAAAGCGATTGGTATAGAAGCTTTTAATGCAGATATGTTAAGCCAGCAAGAACTTGAAAACATTAGCAGGTTTGCAACAGATTTTTCTAAATTATCTGACGCAGATAAAAATGCCATATGTACACACCTTGATGGTTTAATTAGTAGCGGGACATATTCTGGAGCTGGCAGATATGAGATAGAAGAAATGATTCTAGCACAAAGATGGGAAAATGGCGGCTTCATAAACGTGCTTGAACCACAAATAGCTCAAGCAACAAAATCAGAAAATCTTGGAAACTTGCGCCTACCTGTAACGTATCCTCTCAGATCAGCAGAAGATTTATTGAGAAGCAAAGCAGAATTGGTAAAAGAGACGTGCAATTATTTGCGTAATCAAATAGCGAACAATTCTATGCAGTTATTAAGCGAAGCACAAATAGCACAAGAAGCGGCAAATGCAGCTTTAGGATTTAGATGGCATTTCTGGAAAGGCCCCACGGGCAGAGCGCCAGCTAGAAAACATTTTAATATGCCAACACCAAGCCCCGGGCAAGCGTTAACCCCAAGAGGCATGCACTTTATAGAATTTTTTATGAATAGCGTTATGCCCAAACTTGAAGAGCTATATTATGCAAATAAAATTACAGCGAATGATATTGCGTATGTGCTACGTGCCGCGGGCATGGGACTAGTAGGACTGGAAGAACAAGAACTGTATTTGATACAATTTAGAGCATATATTGATGGCTTTATTCTCGATATTGATGGAAAAATACCACCTGTTGGGTGCATTTTAGCTTCGCTACCTTATTATGGTAATCCTTATCAAAAATTTCCTGATACTGCAGCTAATTCACACCCATTTAAGGAAATTGAGGTGGAAAAGCAAGCCCCTGATGTAACCCCCTTTCATACCATACACGCAGAAAATCAATTAGAACCTTACAGAGACAGATACAATATAGCTGTTGACCAAGGAAATTTTACGGAAGTAAGAAAAAATACACTTAAAAATGATGTAATTGAAGGCTTCAAAGCAGCCTTAGATAATTTATCAGGCTTAATAGAAACAGGATTTACTAGTCCAATTTCACTGGGCGACGAACAGAAATTAATACAATTCATTAAAAGCTTTAATACAACATTTTGCTATGATGGGACTACCGACGTAATAGCAGCAAAAGCTATTGAACTTGGTTTAATTGAATCAGCAACGACAGCAGGTGCTGCCCAAGGCCCCGTCACCCCAGAAGAAGCAGAGCAGCAGTTTGCAGCTGCGCTAATGAATCCGGCATCTAAACCACAATTAGCAGCAATTTTTAAAGAAATAAAAGTGGATGGAGACAATAAATTAGATGGATTTATCAAAGCAGCAAGAGCGGCAGCAGGAGCACAAGGACCTGATGATTATCCCCCACTTCATCATACTTATCTGCCAGCCGCCACTGTTGTACTACAGAATTTCTTTGGGAATGTAGAAATAATTCGCGAAGTCGTAGGCAAAAATGCAGCAGGAAATTATGCTTTAACAGACGCACAAATACTTGAGCTTATCTATTGGTCAGCAGCTGCTATTGATGGCAAGCAACCTCCAGATCCAAACATCGCGAGATTATTTGGATATTAGAATTAGGCACTGTGGATCTCTGATCAAGCAAGAATTACCAAGCAGCAGCCGCATCTTATTAAAAATTTCATAAAATTCTTCTAAATTGCTATAGAAATTCAAAAATCAAGCTGATACGCTTTTTGTATTGTGTTAATTTTTAGAGGAATTTATTTGCATGAAACAAAGATTTATACTTTTACTGTTGGGCATGTTTGCGTTAGCAACGCCAACAAATTGCGCGGCATCTGCTTGCGTCACAGAAGTTAGTGACGAAGCTCCCATCGAAATAAAACTATTCCACCATTCAACACTGACCGAATCAGCACCTGAAATTGTTGCTGAATTTAAAAGAGTAGGATTCATAGCAGTTGAAGGCGTTCCTGGGTTTGGTGATGCGTATCAACAATTTTTAGCAACGGCTCGAATATTCGCAGATCTTTCAAAAGAAGAGCAAGCAGTGTGCACTGGCGCAACTTACGCTGCACGCGGCTGGTCACGAGGTGTAGAAGTTTTCAATGGCAAAACCGACACTTACAAAGGCTCTTACTATGCTGTCGTTCCAAATGATTCAAGCAATGTCTGGCCAGATGAAAGTCTTCCTCAACTTAGAAATGCCTACCAAAATGTTGCGACAATAGTATTGGAAGCTGGCAAGCAAATATTACCTCTTGTTGGCTTCACCCACGAAAATGTTAAAGGCTTAGGGCGGATGCTGCATTACAAATCTGTTGCTGGTGGTGAAGATGATGGTAACGCTAACTGGTGCGGTGATCACCGTGACCATGGAGTGTTTACATGTCTATGCCCCGAAGCATTTTACAGAGATGGAGAAGTTGTAAGTAGACCAGCAAATAGCGGGCTTTACATTGAAGGTCGCCCTGTTGGGATACCACTTGAAGATGCCATAAGCAGAAATGTTGTGTTTTTCCAAATGGGTGAAGTTATAGAACTGATGACCAAAGGAGATGTACGTGCAACAAATCATTTGGTAAAGAAAGCCACTGATGGTTCTGAACTCTTTGCTTTGGCAGTGTTTGTTGATCCAATTGATGAAGTAATTATTAACTTTGGTGGTTCTTCAGCTGAGATTATTGATAAATACAAAGACCGCCTAACAGAAGAGGAAATTGTTAGTGGTATCGTGACTTTCGATGCATGGAACGCAAGATCACTTGCAAAATATAATCCTAAGGAATTAGCGCCACCTACTGTTTAATAGGTTATAGACGCTGGAAAACAACCCCCAAGGTTAATAACCCTGGGGGTTTTTTACTACTTCAGCGTTAGCGCTTTTGAAAACTTCTCAAAGCCATCTAACGTTGCCACAAAACGTTTCTGATCATCTGGATTTACAAAACCGTTGTCATCAAATGCTTGAAATGACCCACCTAAACTGAACATTTCAGGAAACACATAATTTCCTAACCCTTCTAAGGGAACGCGCGTGTGCCAAAGCCCACGAATACCAGCAATTGGACCTGGACTTGCTGCCATAAGTAAAATTGGCTTTTGCTTCAATGGCATAGGACGAATCCGTGAAACCCAGTCAATAACGTTTTTTAACACACCAGAAATAGAATAATTGTATTCTGGGGATGCAATAATTAATGCTTGGGCTTGGTCAATGCATTTGGCCAGTTTTTGAACATTATCTGGAATTCCAACCGCCTCAATGTCACCGCTATATAAGGGAATAGAAAGATTATTTAAATTTGCGATATCTGAAACAGGGGAGCTAAGGTGCTGTGCTGCCATATGAAGCAACTTAGTGTTTAACGAATCTTTTCTTAAGGAGCCTGATAGAAAAAAATATTTCATAATATTCAAGTAAAATTAAGACTATAAGCCAGTCTAACCAAAATTATAGTTTTGCAAAACACCTAATTACCAGTTAGAATAATGGTATTCCTTTATAAAAGCATTATATGGATATATCTAAAATCTCAACTCACAGTGTTAAAAACACAAAAAAACTTGGAAAAATTTCAAGTAGTGAGGGGAATTTTTCGCTTGAGGAAACCGCTGAAATTATTAAATCAGCAGCACCTTCCGAGATTAAATTTAGTTCAATTGATGCTTTATTCTTAAATTTGGACCTACGCCGCAAAGGGCAAAAGCAAGCTGTTGAAAAAAGTGAAAAACTTTTAGAGCAGCTTGATGATTTACGCCTTAGCATTATTACAGGCAGTATTCCAAGAAATACGTTGCAAAATTTATCATCTATATTACAAGATAAAATTGAAACTGTTGCTGATGAACGTTTGCGCAACATTCTTTTGGAAATTGAAACACGCGCTAAGGTTGAATTAGCAAAATTGGAAAAAATGGGTCAGTGATAAAGTAAAAACGCCTTCAGATTTTTACCTTTTCTGTTACTTAAGAAATCAAAAACCCCTCTCAAAAATATGAAGGAGGTTTTATGATATTTGGAGATTTTTTATGAAAACGTTTAGGCTCGCCTAAACCATAAACACAAACAATTAGCTAATATTCGTGCTTACTGTATTGCATTTTACCTGAAATTTTGAATTTTACAAGCAATTTGAAAGTTATATAAGAAGTTTTTTTTTCATTCTTCTTTTAGTTTACACAAAAATAAAAATCACTCAAATTAAGTGTTTATTAATTAATTTTTATTAATAATATGTATTGTTTATTTATTTTTAAATATTAAACGTTAATTATTCACCCCCTAAACATTGCAATAAAATGATAAAATTAAAAAGTTTAATAATAGCAGGTTTTTTAATAACCCTAGCTGCAGCAAAAGGATTTGCCGCAGCTAATTTTCCTATAGAAGAAGCGCCTGCCCCTAGTTATTTTAACATCATTGTAGCTAAGCTAAGTGTTATGGACCCTATACAAGATGCTGTGCTGCCTATACTAAGGTCGTGCAGAACTTTAGCAAAACCACTAAAAGCTATTTTATTAGAATCGGAAGAAACAGCGATTATACATGGAGTAGAGGTAACCTATCGGGTTGCCGGATTTCTTCCGTTTTATACACATTTCTATTGTACGGGAGCTCGTTTAACAATCGAAATTTTGGCAGACATACTATACAGCCATAGGGATTGTAAAAAGCATCGCTGCAATGCTCTTGATGAACATCACCTGATACGTATGGCAAAATTCAGAGAAAACACAGGACGTTTTTTAACAAGGTCACAAGAATTATTTGAAAATGAAGTAATGCTTAGACAAAGGTCAATGATACAGTGGACTGAAATGGCACTAGATGGCTCAATAATCTTTTTAGAATCACTATACTAAGAATAGTAAACGAATTCGTCTTGTCTAACTCGTGTTGAAAATGTAGGCTCATTGAGATTGGGTCAATACAAAGTAAGATGCATGCCCCTAAAAGTTCCTTCCGTATTATGCTGCGCTGCCATTTTGCAAAAAGCAGATGGTAGGGTATTGCTTGTACAACGCCCACTGCATAAATCGATGGGTGGCATGTGGGAATTTCCTGGCGGCAAGGTTGAGCCTTTTGAAACGCCACAAGAAACCATTGTACGTGAACTGTTTGAAGAAATTGACATTCAAGTGTCGATTGATGACATTGAACCCTTCACATTTGTTTCTCATACTTATGAGCATTTTCACTTAAATATGTTTGCCTATTTGTGCAAAAAATGGACAGGCGAAGTTACCCTTAAGGAAGGGCAGCCAGATTGCGTTTGGGTATTGCCCCATGATTTGGAAAATTATCTGGTGCCATCGGCCGATGAACCAATTATTACGCGGTTGATGAGTGAATTATCAACACAGTAAAACTAAATCCAATCGCTGTTATCTTTCATAAAAAATAATAATATTGAAATATAAAAATAATCATGTTACCATATAATATAGTATAGTTTGTGTATTCACTATATTGATTTTTGTTTGTTTACTGTAGTGCAACACAAAAACTTCCGACTTAATTCAAGGCCAATCTTGGATTAAGAATAGCGTGGAGAAAATTGCATGATAATCAATAAGCACTCAAAACTTATTCTGATGGTTGCTATTGCGCTGACCATAAATCAAAAAATATATTCAGCAGAACAGCAAGAAGTGCAGCAGCCTGATGACGAAATCACAGCACCTGCAGATTCAACAAATCAAATTCGTTCTGCAACCAACGCAGCAACCTATAGCTTAATTCCCGATTACGGTAAAAATATCAATTCTATGGCCGTAGCAGAATTAAATCGTCACTTACAGATGCATGGATATTATGAATTTGCTCCTGCAACTTATGCGGATATTACACGTCAAACACAAAAATATGGCATGCCGATAGATGTATCTTTTAGTCGAGAAACGCAAAGAGCCACTGTTACATGGAACAAAGAAGGAGTATTTTGCTGTTTTCCTGGAAAAGAGAAAATAAAGATATTTGAAACCACGCCAATTGAAGCAGTGAGCGAACTCAATATTGCTAAGCCAGCAATTCCTAGAAAACGACCGAGTACTACGCCACTTGTACAACCAGTAAGCGCTCATCAAGCTGCTTACGTGCCGGTTGAGAGAAGCGTTTTTGAAAAACCACCCGTCGTCGTACCTAAACCACAAACACCTTTTCCTGTTGCCAGACAAATAAATAGGTCACAACCACACAAAAAAGCAATGCCCACAGCAATAGGCGTAAACACCCAACAGCAACACAGAATGGCCATGTCAGTAATAGATGCCCGCAATATGTTATATTTCGGGTTTGCTCAATTTACAGAAATTGCACAAAATCACTACATTGCACTAGAACAGTCAAACCAAATAATCAGAGATCTTATGCAGTATGGTCCCGCAAAATTTGAGCCAAGAATTGATAGTAACAGCACCCTATTCCTGGCAGTTATATGGGGACAATCAGAGAAGTACTATAAAATTACCTATAATGGCCAAAGGTGATTTATGCAACGAAGACTTCTTTGATAATTTCCAAAGCGTAATCAACTTCGCTTTTAGTAATCATTAACGGAGGGGCGAATCGCACAACGGTGTGGTGAGTTTCCTTTGAAAGAATGCCTTTTTTCATTAAAGATTCGCAAACTTCGCGCCTGGTTTTTTGAGATGGATCAAGATCAACACCAATCCATAAGCCAAGACCGCGCACCGATTTTATAGAAGGC